>NZ_CP019511.1:3255833-3566666 GCF_002002925.1 Sphingomonas sp. LM7
GCCGGTGCCGATTCATCCGATTCTCGGCTTCACCGCGATCCTGTGCATTGCGCTCGGTGCGGGCGCGGCGGGCGCGCTCAACCAATGGTATGAAGCCGATCTCGATTCGAAGATGCGCCGCACGCAAGGGCGGCCGCTGCCTGCCGGGCGGATGGACCGCCAGTCGGCGCTGCATTTCGGCGTGGGACTCGCCTGTTTCAGCCTCGCATTGATGTATTTCGCGATCAACCTGGCGGCGACGCTGATCCTCGCGGTGTCGATCCTGTTCTACGTCTTCATCTACACGATCTGGCTCAAGCGCCGCACGCCGCAGAACATCGTCATCGGCGGCGCCGCGGGTGCCTTCCCGCCGCTGATCGGCTGGGCGGCGGCGACGGGGGATGTCGCGCTGCTGCCGGCGTTGCTGTTCGCGCTGATCTTCCTGTGGACGCCGCCGCATTTCTGGGCACTCGCGCTGTTCGTGAAGACCGATTACGCCAATGCCGGAGTGCCGATGCTGCCGGTCGTGGCGGGCGAACGCAACACGCGCACCCAGATCGGACTCTACACCTTCCCCATGGCCGCCGCCGCGGTCGCACCCTGGCCGCTTGGGCTCACCGGCGCGCTCTATGGCTGGTCGGCGGTGCTGCTGACCGGCATCTTCGCCGCGCTGGTGGTCCATGTCACCTTCCGCACGTCGGTGCCCGACGACACGATGGTGCCCGAAAAGCGGCTGTTCAAATATTCGATCCTCTATCTGTTCCTGATGTTCGGCGCGTTGGTCGCCGATAGGTGGTTTGCATGAACGACGTCGACCAAACCGAAGTGATCCGCGCTCGCCAGCGCGCGCGGGCGCGCGTGATGGCGCTGCTGCTCGGCGCGTTCGTCATCCTCGTCTTCGCGATCTCGATCGTGAAGATGCAGATCGGGCACGGCGGATGAACCGCAATGCCCGCACTGCGCTGCTCGCCGGCCTAGGTGTGTGCACGATGACCGGCGTCGGCTTCGCCAGCGTGCCGCTCTATCGGATGTTCTGCGAAGTGACCGGGCTCAACGGGACCACCCAGCGTGGCGAGCGCGCGCCGGGCGCCACGGGGCAGAAGATCACCGTCGCCTTTGACAGCAATGTCGCGGCCAAGCTGCCCTGGAAGTTCACGCCGGAGCGCCGCGCCGACACGATCGACATCGGCGGCCGCGACATGGCGTTCTACACCGCCACCAACCTGTCGGACAAACCCATCACCGGCTCGGCGACGTTCAACGTCACGCCGGCCGTGGCAGGCAAGTATTTCACCAAGATCCAGTGTTTTTGCTTCACCCAGCAGACCCTGGCGGCGGGCGAGACGGTGCGCATGCCGGTGCTGTTCTACGTCGATCCGGCGATCCTCCAGGATCCCGACGCCCGGGACATCGAGGAGATCACGCTCTCTTACACATTTTACCCTGTGGATTCCGGCAAGACTGCAAGCTAGAGACGCTGCAAACCAGAAACAGGGGCGAGCCGATGGCAGGTGCCAAGAATCATCAATTCCACATCCTTCCGCCGAGTATCTGGCCGCTGTTCGGCTCGATGGCGGCGCTGGTGCTCGCCTCGGGCGGCATCATGTGGATGCACAGCATGCCCAGCGCGAACCTGGTGTTCTTCGCCGGCGTCGCGGGCATCCTGATCACCTTCTTCGGCTGGTGGTCGGACGTGATCCGCGAAGCGCATGCCGGCGATCATACGCCGATCGTCCAGCTTCACCTGCGCTACGGCATGATCCTGTTCATTGCTTCGGAAGTGATGTTCTTCGTCGGCTGGTTCTGGGCGTGGTTCGATTTCGCGCTGTTCCCCTCGAGCGTCGAGGCAGTCGGCGGCACCTGGCCGCCCGCGGGCATGCATGTCGTCAACGCATGGCAGTTCCCCCTGCTCAACACACTGATCCTGCTCTGCTCGGGCTGCACCGTGACCTGGGCGCACCACGCGTTGCTCCATGGCCAGCGCGGCGGCGCGCTCAAGGGCCTGTGGGGCCTGATCGGCGTCGGCGAGAATGACGGCGTCAAGAAGGGGCTGTGGCTGACGATCATCCTCGGCCTGATCTTCAGCTGCATCCAGGCCTATGAATATGCCGAATCGCCGTTCCCATTCAAAGCGGCGAGCGAGCATGGCAGCAGCTATGGCGGCGCTTTCTTCATGGCGACAGGCTTCCACGGCTTCCATGTGCTGGTCGGCACGATCTTCCTGATCGTCAACTTGGTGCGCGTCTACAAGGGCCACTTCACGCCGCGGCAGCATTTCGGCTTCGAAGCCGCTGCCTGGTACTGGCACTTCGTCGACGTGGTCTGGCTGTTCCTCTTCGCCTCGATCTACGTCTGGGGCGGCTGGGGCGCGCCGGTGCACTGAGCGTGCCTGAACAACCCAAGCTTTCGGGGGGAGGCGGCCCAGGGCTGCCTCCCCCTATTCATTCCGGGCTGTATGGCTGCTGCCCGCGCTGCGGCGCGCGGACCTTGTTCAGGAGCTTCGTCGCCTTTGCCGCTCACTGCCCTGATTGCGGGCTCGATTACGACAAGTTCAATGTTGGGGATGGCCCGGTCGTCTTCCTGACGCTTGGTATCGGCGCACTGGTCACGGCGCTGGCATTGTGGGTGGAGTTCACCTTCGAGCCCGGGCTGCTCATCCACGCGCTGCTGTGGATTCCGTTCACCACGCTGCTCACCGTCGGGGCGCTACGCGTCGGCAAAGGCTGGCTGCTCGCGCTCGAATATCGCAACAAGGCCAGCGAAGCCCGGATCGCTCCCGACCAATGACCAGGCGTATTCCCATCCTTCCCACGATGATCGTCGCGCTGGCGGTGGCGGCGATGATCGGCCTTGGCGTCTGGCAGCTGGTGATCCGCAAGCCGCAAAAGGAAGCCGCACTCGCCCAGCTCGCGGCGAATCCGACCAAGCCCGAGATTGCCTTTCCGCGACTGCCCGATGATTCGCTGCTGTTCCGCCGCACCCATGGCATGTGCGTCGAGCCTGTGTCGAGCATGCTCACCGGCGCGGGCAGCGCGGGTTTTCGCTTCATCGTCGAGTGCCGCACGGGCGGCGCCGAGGGCCCCGGAATGATGGTCCAGCTTGGCACTACGCGCGATCCGCTGGCCAAGCCGGTATGGAAGGGCGGGGCGGTGCGCGGCATGATCAGCCACGCGCCCGACAGCCGTTCGATGTTGTCCTCGCTGTTCGACCGCACCCCGAAGCGGCTGCTGCTGGTGGCGGACACGCCTGCTGCCGGCCTCGCGCCCAACGGCACGCCCGATCTGTCCTCGGTGCCCAACAATCATCTCGCGTATGGCGTGCAATGGTTCCTGTTCGCGCTGGTGGCTGCGGTGATCTACGTCCTCGCGCTGCGCCGGCTGGGGAAGCCCTCTGCCCCCCTCCCTGAAAGGGAGGGGCCGGTGGTGGGTGGCGAGCGCAGCGAGCCTCCTTCACCAGCAGGGTAGGCGGCGGGCGAGGCATCGAGCCCCATAGCTACCCACTCCCAACCCATCCCTTTCAGGGAGGGGAGTTTTGCTTGGCTTGCCGCTGCCGAGTCCTGCAGCTAACCCCGCCCGCATGCGCTACCAAAGCACCCGAGGCGCCGCGCCCCTGCTCGGCTTTCGCGACGTCACGCTTGCTGGCCTTGCCAGTGATGGCGGGCTCTACGTTCCCGAATCCTGGCCGAGCCTGACCCGTGAGCAGATCGCCGATCTCGCCGGACTTTCCTATGTCGAGACCGCCGTCCGGGTGATGCTGCCGTTCGTGGGGCCGGATCTCAGCGAGGACGAACTGCGCGACCTCTGCACCCAGGGCTATGGCCGGTTCAGCCACGCCGCGGTGACGCCGCTGGTCCAACTCGACCACCAGCATTGGCTGCTTGAGCTGTTTCACGGCCCCACGCTCGCGTTCAAGGACGTCGCGCTCCAGTTGCTCGGCCTGCTGTTCGAGAAGTTCCTCGCGGGGACTGGCGATCACCTGACCATCGTCGGCGCCACTTCGGGCGATACCGGCAGCGCCGCGATCGACGCCGTCGCCGGACGTGCGGGGATCGACATCTTCATGCTCCACCCCAAGGGCCGCGTCTCCGAGGTCCAGCGCCGCCAGATGACGACGGTGCTGGCGCCCAACGTCCATAACATCGCGATCGAAGGCAGCTTCGACGATGCCCAGGCGCTGGTGAAGGCGATGTTCAACGACGCCGACTTCGCCGGCCGCTTCCAGGTGACTGCGGTCAATTCGATCAACTGGGCGCGGCTGATGGCGCAGGTGGTCTATTATTTCTACGCCGCGGTCCGTCTCGGCGCGCCCGACAAGCCGGTCGCGTTCGCAGTGCCCACTGGGAATTTCGGCGACGTGTTCGCGGGCTATGTCGCGGCGAGGATGGGGCTGCCGATCGCCAGACTGATCGTCGCGACCAACGTCAACGACATTCTCCATCGCGCGCTTTCGAGCGGCGATTATTCGACCGGCACCGTCACGCCCACCGCCGCGCCATCAATGGACATCCAGGTCAGCTCGAACTTCGAGCGGCTGCTCTCCGATCTCGCCGGCGCGCCAGTCGCCGATCAGATGCGCGGGTTCGAGGCAGAGCGCGCGATGCGGCTCACTAATGCCCAGCGTGAAGGCGCGGCGTCGCTGTTCGCCAGCGACCGGATTGACGCCGATGCGATGAACGAGGCGATGCGCTGGGCGCATGTCGAGGCCGGGCAGGTGCTCGACCCGCACAGCGCGATCGGTCTCGCCGCTGCCCGCCGCGCTGATCTTCCGGCGGAGGTGCCCGTGGTCACGCTGGCCACCGCGCACCCCGCCAAGTTCGCCGAAGCCGTCGAGCGCGCCACCGGCCTGCGTCCGCCAGTTCCCGCGCGCGTCGGCGATCTCCACGAGCGTCAGGAACGCTACGACGTGCTTCCCGCGACGTTCGAAGCGGTGACCGCCTATATCGCCGAGCGCGCCACGCCAAAGGCCTGAGGGCTCGCGCTTTCGCCGGAGCGCAAGGCTGGATAAGGGAGGCCCATGGACCTCATCACTCTCACCGGCGAGCCCTGGGCCGATTACGGGCTGATCGACTCCGGCCATGGCCGCAAGCTGGAGCGCTATGGCAAATACCGCTTCATCCGCCCCGAGCCCCAGGCGATGTGGGCGCCGGCGTCAGAAAACTGGGACGCGCACGGCGAATTCCTCCCCGCCCCCGATGACGAGGGCGGCGGCCGCTGGCATTTCCACAAGCAAACTCCGGCAGAAGGCTGGCCGCTCGCCTGGGAGGAAGTCCGCTTCACCGCGCAGGCCACGCCGTTCCGCCATCTCGGCTTCTTCCCCGACATGGCGCCCGTCTGGCACTGGATGCGCGGGCAAATCGCCGACAAGCCCGAAGCCGAGTGCATGAACCTGTTCGGCTATACTGGCGTCGGCACGCTGGCGCTGGCGGCGAAGGGCGCGCGGATGACGCATGTCGATGCCTCGAAGAAGTCGGTCGCCGAGGGCAAGGCCAATGCCGCGCTGTCGGGGATGGAAGACAAGCCCATCCGCTGGATGATCGACGATGCCGGCAAGTTCGTCGCGCGCGAAGTGCGGCGTGGCCGCCGCTATGACGGGATCATCCTCGATCCGCCCAAATGGGGCAGGGGGCCGAACGGCGAAGTCTGGAAGCTAGAGGAAGGCCTGCCCGGCCTGATCGCCGACACGCGCAAACTGCTCGACGCCGATTCGCGCTTCCTGTTCCTGACCGTCTACGCCGTGCGCATGTCGGCGCTGGCGATCGGCGAGCTGGTCCGCCAGTCGTTCGGCGACTTGGGCGGCAAGGTGGAGGCGGGGGAGCTCACGGTCCGCGAAGAAGCCCGCGGGCTCGAACTGCCAACCGCGATCTTCGCGCGCTGGAGCCGCTAGCGCGACGCACAGTCTCCTTTCGCTTCTTCGTGTCTTCGCAGCTTCGCGGTTTTAGGTCCGCCCCATCCGGATCGCGGCGCCCGCTACGAACGGGCAGCCGGCCACCAGCAACAGGCTCACCGCGGCGAGCAGCTTGAAAGCGCCCGGCTGATCGCCCGTGGCGCCTGCGCCGAAGATCAGCAGCGGCACGGCGAAGGGCAGCATCACCAGGCCCGCCAGCGCCCCTGCGCCGCGCAATCCTGCAACCAGGGCGGCAGTGGCGACACCGAGCGCGGCTAGGCCGGGCGTGCCGATCGCCAACCCGGCGAGCATCGGCAGCAGCGCAGTGCCCGGCAGATGCAGCAGCGCCGCCGCGATCACCGTCGCGGCGAGCAAGGCCGGCGCGAAGCCGAGCCAATGGCCGAGCATCTTGGCGGCTGCGACGGCTTCGTCGGATATGCCGCGTGTGGCGAACTGGTCGAGCACCCCGCTTTCGGCATCCGGCGTCACCAGCCGCTCGACCGGGAGCAACGCCGCGAGCAGTGCCGCCGCCCAGATGACCCCGCCGCCGACGCGTGCGAGCAACTTGCCGTCAGGGCCGATCGCAAAGGGGAAGAGGATCGCGACGAGCAGGAAGAAGGCGATCGGCATCAGCAGCCCGCCGGTGCTCCACGCGCGCCGCAGCTCGCGCCAAACGATGGCGATGAAGGGGCTCACAACGCGATCTCAAGCGCATCCGGCAGCGCGATCGGCAGATGCGTCGCCACCAATGCTATCCCGCCGGCCGCGCGGTGCCCGGCGATCAGCGCCTCCAGCACTCGCACCGACTCGACGTCCAGCCCATTGGCCGGCTCGTCGAGCAGCCACACCGGCGCGCCGCTCGCCACCACGCGTGCCAGCGCCGCGCGCCGCCTTTGTCCGGTCGACAGCAGCCGAACCGGCACCGCTGCCAGTTCGCGCAATCCGACCGCCGCCAGCGCATCCACGACGGCGCCTGCCCGTCCGTCGATCCGGGCCCAGAAGCCCAGCGCCGCGGCGACGCTCAGTTCCGGATCGAGCGCCGCAGTCTCGGCGAGCAGCGCCCGCGCGCCTTCGCCCTCGACGCGGCCCGATGCAGGCGGCAGCAGCCCCGCCGCGATTCGGATCAGGCTCGATTTGCCGGTGCCGTTGGGCCCGCTGACCAGCGCCGCCTCGCCCGGTGCCAGCGCGAAGCTTATCCCCTCGAACAGCCGCCGCCCGCCGCGGACGCATGCGACCTCCGCAAAGGTCAGGCCGGCATTCACCCGGCGGCGTCTTCCAGCGCGTGCATGTCGGCGTCGGACAGTCCGAAATGATGCCCGACTTCATGGACGACGATATGGCTGACCAGCGCCTGCAGCGACACGCCGGTGTCGCACCACTCATCGAGGATCGCGCGGCGATAGAGGTGGATGCGATCGGGCAGACCCCCGGAATCGAATGCCGATTTCTCGCCGATCGGTCGGCCGTGATACAGCCCGGTCAGCGCGAACGGATCCTCGATCCCCAGGCCGTCCAGCGTCTCGTCGTCGGCGAATTCCTCGACGAGGAGCACGACGTCGCCCAGATGCGTCGCGAACGGCTCGGGGATGCGCGCCAGCGCGTCGCGGGCCAGTGCCTCGATCGCCGCCGCATCGGGCGCGTGGGAAGGTGCTTGCCCGCTCATCCCCGAACCCATAGGCCGTGGGGCGAAGGCTGGGCAAGGAGGCGATCATGGTGGCGCGATTGACCGAAGGACATCGGCGCGAATCGCTCGCCGCGATTCCCGACTGGGCGTATGACGAGGCCCGCGACGCGATCACCCGCCGCCTGACCTTCAAGGATTTCAACGAGGCATTCGGCTTCATGACCCGCGTCGCGCTGCTCGCCGACAAGTCCGACCATCATCCCGAATGGTCGAACGTGTGGAACCGCGTCGATATATTGCTCACCACCCACGACGCCGGTGGCCTCTCCCAGCGCGACATCGCGATGGCGCAGGCGATCGACGCGCTGCTCTAGCGCATTCCGCCGCGGCGCATCTGCTTGCGTAGCGCGCCCGGCATCCAGCGCGAAGCGAAGGCGAGCCGCCGTGCGGTCTTGCCGATGATGACATGGACCCTGTCGCGCGCGATCCCGTTCCAGATCGCCTCGGCGACTTCGTCCAGCGGCGTGAATTCGAGCCCCGCCGCACGCACCGAATCGCGTGCGGTGTAGTTCGTCCCCGACACGTTCGAATCGAGCAGGGGCGTGTCGATGAAGCTCGGCATCACCACGCGCACCTTGATCTCGTCGCCCGCCCATTCGGCGTCGAGCGCCTCGGAAAGCCCGCGCACCCCGAACTTGACCGCGGCATAGAGCGCCAGCCCGCTCGATCCATAGATCGCCGCGGCCGACGCGGTGTTGACCAGGCTCGATCCCGGCGTCGCCTTGAGGAAGGGATGCGCCGCGCGCGCGCCGTTGATCACGCCGACCAGGTTGATCCCGACAATCCGGTCGATGTCGTCGTCGCTGGCCTGGGCGAGCGGTCCACCGATCGCGATGCCGGCATTGTTGAACACGACATCGATTCGCCCGCCGGTGGTCGCCGCGAAGGCGCTGAGCGCCTCGCGCCACTGGTCGCGGTCGCGCACGTCCATGACATGCGTCGTCGCCATGCCCGGCGGCAGCATCGCCGCAGTCGCCTCGAGCCCGGCGCGGTTGACGTCGGCGAGCCCGACGCGCCAGCCGCGTGCTGCGAACAGCTTTGCGACTGCCTGACCGATCCCCGACGCCCCGCCGGTGATGAAGATCGCCTTCTCGTTCGCCATCCGCTCCCCCTGTCGCCTTTTGACGTTTGCGACTTCATCCCGCACAACCGCCGACGATGCCAGAGCAATCGCGCAGTGTTACCTTCAAAAATGTCAGTAAGGCCTATGCGGGCGGTGTGAAGGCCGTCGATGGCGTGTCGCTGGAGATTGCCGGCGGCAGCTTCGTCGCGCTGGTCGGCGCATCGGGCTCGGGCAAGTCGACATTGCTCAAGACGGTAAATCGCCTGATCGAGCCGGCCAGCGGCGAAGTGCGGATCGGCGGCGAGGCGGTGACTGCCGAGCCGCCGCATCTGCTGCGTCGTCGGATCGGCTATGTCTTCCAGAATATCGGCCTGTTCCCGCACATGACCGTCGGCGAGAATGTCGCGATCGGGCTGCGGCTGGCGGGAGAACGCGACACCTCGGCGCGCGTCGCTGAACTGCTCGAACTCGTTGAGCTCATGCCGAAGATGGCGGCGCGGATGCCCGATGCGCTGTCGGGCGGCCAGCGCCAGCGCGTCGGCGTTGCCCGCGCACTTGCCTGTAATCCCGGTCTCTTGCTGATGGACGAGCCGTTCGGCGCGCTGGATCCGGTGACGCGCCACGGTCTCGGCAAGGCGATCCGCGCGCTGCACGATCGCATGGGGCTGACCACGATTCTGGTGACCCACGACATGGCCGAAGCGCTGCTGCTCGCCGATCGCGTGCTGGTGATGGAGGCCGGGCGGATCGTTGCCGACGCGACGCCGCGGGATTTGCTTGCGGGCAGGGCAGGCGCGGCGGCCGATGCGCTGGTGGCAGTCCCCCGCGACCAGGCGCATCGGCTGGCGGAGCTGGCGAAGTGAGGGGCACCTCCACCACCGCTTCGCGGCGGTCGTCCTCCCCCAGCAAGCTGGGGGAGGAATTATGACATCCGCCTTCGCGCGCGTCCCCGAGCTGCTTGCCCAGCACCTCCTGCTCGCCTTCGCCGCGCTGCTCCTCGGAATCGTCATCGCGCTCCCGCTCGCCATCCTCTCGTCGCGCAACAAGACCGTCGCCCGCGTCGCGCTCGGTTTCGCCAGCCTCGTCCAGACGATCCCCAGCCTCGCGCTGCTCGCGCTCTTCTATCCGATCCTGTTGTGGCTCTCGGCGCTGGTCGGCGGCGGCATCCCGGCGCTGGGCTTCCTGCCTTCGCTGCTCGCGCTGTCGCTCTATGCACTGCTGCCGATCCTGCGCAACGCCGTTACCGGGCTCGCCACGCTCGATCCCGCGGTGATCGAGGCCGCCGACGGTATCGGCATGACGCGCAGCCAGAAGCTGTGGCTGGTCGAGGCGCCGCTGGTCGCCCCGGTGCTGATGGCGGGCATCCGCACCGCCGCGGTCTGGACGATCGGCGCGGCAACGCTCTCCACCACCGTCGGCCAGCCGAGCCTCGGCGACCTGATCTTCGCCGGGCTCCAGACGCAGAACTGGACGCTGGTACTCGCCGGATGCGCCGCGGCGGCGGGGCTTGCGCTCGCGGTCGATGCGCTGCTCGGACTCGCCGAATACGGCATCGCCCGGCGGCGACGCGGGCTGGTATGGGGTAGCCTGGGCGCGCTGCTCGTCGCGGCGGCATTCGCGCTGGCACCGGCCTGGCCCGCGGCGCGCGGCACCGTCACCATCGGCGCCAAGGGCTTTTCCGAGCAATATATCCTCGCCCGGCTGATCGGGCACCGGCTCGAGGATGCCGGCTACACGGTCCGTTATCGCGAAGGGCTGGGCTCGGCCGTGGCATTCGGTGCGCTCGCGGCGGACGATATCGATGTCTATGTCGAATATTCGGGCACGCTGTGGACCAACCAGATGCAGCGCAGCGACGTGCCCCCCCGCGCCGCGATCGTCGCCGGCGTCGCTGCTTGGGCCAAGACCAAGCACGGCGTGACGCTGCTCGGGTCGCTCGGCTTCGAGAATGCCTATGCCTTTGCGATGCGCGGCGACGACGCCCGGCGGCGCGGCATAACCAGCCTGAGCGATCTCGCCCCCCGCGCCGGCGAACTCGACTTCGCCACCGATATCGAATTCCTCGAACGCCCCGAATGGGCGGCGGTGCGGCGGGCCTATGGCCTGCGCTTCAAATCGGCGCGGCCATACCAGCCGACTTTCATGTACCGCGCGCTGAGCAGTGGCGAGGCCGATGTCATCCCGGCTTTCTCTTCCGACGGGCGCATCGCCGCCGATCACCTTGCCATCCTCACCGATCCCAAGGGCGCGATCCCCGGCTATGACGCGATCCTCCTGCTCGCCCCGAAGCGTGCCGGCGACACCCGATTCCAGGCGGCGCTCCGCCCGCTGGTCGGTGCGATTCCAGTCGAGAAAATGCGCGAAGCCAATTATCTGGTCGATCGCGATGCCGACAAGAAAAGCCCTGACGATGCCGCGCGATGGCTGGAGCGTGGACTCGGACGCTGAACTTGCGTTATCGCTAACACAAACAAGAACGGAGGAGATGTGATGCGCCTGGGGACCAAGCTGCTGCTCGCGAGCACGATATTGTGGACTATGCCGGCCTTGGCGCAGCAAGCGCCGACAGCGCTGTCGGGCGGTCCAAACGTCGCCGACCCGGCCAAATGGCCGAAAGCCGCCAGCGTGGGACTGGTCGATGCGGCGACCGAGAAGCGCGTAACAGATCTCATGGCGAAGATGTCGATCGAGCAGAAGGTCGGCCAGCTCATCCAGGGCGATATCGGCAGCGTGAAGCCCGAGGATCTTCGGAAATATCCGCTCGGCTCGATCCTGGCCGGGGGCAATTCGCCGCCGCTTTCGGGCAATGACCGCTCGCCCCAGGCCGATTGGGTTGCCACTGCGCGCGCCTTCCGCGCTGTCGCGATGGAGCCGCGTCCGGGCCATATTTCGATCCCGCTGATCTTCGGCGTTGATGCGGTCCACGGCAATAACAACGTCATCGGCGCGGTGATCTTCCCGCACAATATCGGCCTCGGCGCCGCTAACGATCCCGGTCTGATCCGCCGCATCGGCGAAGTCACTGCAGTCGAGACCGCCGCCACCGGCCCGGATTGGGCGTTCGGCCCGACGCTGGCAGTACCGCAGGACGATCGCTGGGGCCGCAGCTATGAAGGCTATTCGGAAGATCCGGGCATCGTCCGCAGCTTCGCCGGCGAGATGGTCCGCGGGCTGCAGGGCGAGCCGAGCGCGACCGGCCGCATCCAGAAGGGCAAGGTCGCCGCATCGGCCAAGCACTTCCTCGGCGACGGCGGCACCTTCAACGGCATCGACCAAGGCGATACGCGCATCGGCGAGGACGAGCTGATCGCGATCCACGGCGCGGGCTATCCGGTCGCGATCGATGCCGGCACGCTTACCGTGATGGCGTCGTACAACAGCTGGAACGGCGTCAAGATGCACGGCAACAAGTCGCTGCTCACCGATGTGCTCAAGGGCAAGATGGGCTTTCAGGGCTTCGTCGTCGGCGACTGGAACGGCCATGGCCAGATTCCGGGCTGCACGCCCACCGATTGCGCCGCGACCTTCAACGCCGGGCTCGACATGGCGATGGCGCCGGACAGCTGGAAGGGTCTGTTCGAGTCCACTCTCAAGCACGTCAAGGACGGCACGATCCCGATGGCGCGGCTCGACGACGCGGTGCGCCGGATCCTGCGCGTCAAGGCCAAGCTCGGCCTGTTCGATCCCGCTCGCCCGATCGAGGGCAAGGCCGGCGTGCTCGGCGCTCCCGAGCATCGCGCGATCGCGCGGGAGGCCGTTGCCAAGTCGCTGGTGCTGCTCAAGAACAACGGCGTGCTCCCGGTCAAGGCGGGTGCGAAGGTGCTCGTCGCCGGCCCCGGCGCGGACTCGATGGGCATGCAGACCGGCGGCTGGACCTTGAGCTGGCAGGGCGATGGCAACGGCAACGAGCTGTTCCCCAATGGCGAGACGATCTTCGCGGGAGTGAAGCAGGCAGTCGAGGCCGCGGGCGGCACTGCGACGCTCTCGCCCGAAGGCAATTTCACGTCGCAGCCCGACGTGGCGATCGTCGTGTTCGGCGAACAGCCCTATGCCGAGATGCGCGGCGACATCCGCACGCTCGAATTCCAGCCCGGTGACAAGCAGGCGCTGGGGCTGCTCAAGAAGCTCAAGAACGCCGGCGTGCCGGTGGTGTCGGTGTTCCTCTCGGGGCGCCCGCTCTGGACCAACCCCGAACTCAATGCCTCGGACGCGTTCGTCGCGGCGTGGCTGCCGGGCAGCGAAGGGGGCGGCGTCGCCGATGTGCTGGTCGGCGATGCCGCGGGCAAGCCGCGCAAGGACTTCAAGGGCCGCCTGTCGTTCAGCTGGCCCAAGACCGCGGGCCAGTTCGTGCTCAACAAGGGCAAGCCGGGCTATGACCCGCTTTTCCCGCTCGGCCACGGCCTGACCTATGTAAGGGGCGGCACGGTGCCCGCGCTCAGCGAGGAGGCGGGGATCGATCCGTCGCTCGGCAACACCAGCACCTTCTTCGCCAAGGGCGTGACTCCGGCGCCCTTCTCGTTCGCCACCGACAGCAGGATCACCCGGAAGACCGTCGACGGCCCGCAGACGCAGGAAGGCGCGCAGCAGCTCGTCTGGCCGGCCGGCCCGGCGACGCTGCGCATCGGCGGCGGCGGCGATCTCGATCTGACGCGCGAAGCGAACGGCGATCTGTCGCTCCAGATCAGCTACCGCGTCGACCGTGCGCCCGCCGGCAAGGTCCAGCTGTCGATGGAAGGCGGCGCCAACAAGGGAGCGATCGACGCCACGACGCTGTTCACCGGCGCGACGGGGACCTGGCGCACCGCCAAGGTCTTCCTCAAATGCTATCAGGCGAACGGCGTCGATCTCGGCAAGGTCACTGCGCCCTTCGTCGTCCAGGCCTCGGGACCGTTCGGGCTGAGCATCGCCGATGTCCGCATCGTCTCCGATCCCAACGCCTCGATCTGTCCGGGCGCCAAGCCGTGAGCCAAGCGGCGACGATCGAGACCATCGAGATCGCCCGCGACGGGATCCGGGCCGAGCTGCTCACGCTCGGCGCGACCCTGCGCCGCCTCGAAGTTCCCGATCGCGACGGCAAGGCCGCCAACATCGTGCTCGGCTATCGCGACCTCGCCGACTATCGCGCGCACCCGCGCTTCTACGGCGTAGTCGCGGGCCGCTACGCCAACCGCATCGGCAGCGCGCGCTTTACGCTCGACGGCACAGAGTACCGGCTGCCGGCGAACGACGGCGCCAACACGCTGCACGGCGGCCCGAGCGGCTTCGATCGCGAGGACTGGAAAGTCGCCGCGCGCGACGCGCATTCGGTGACCTTCGCGCTGCACAGCCCACATCTCGACAACGGCTTTCCCGGCAATCTCGATGTCCGGGTGCGCTACGCGATCGAAGAGGGCGGGCTGTCGGTCGGGTTCCGCGCGACCACCGACCGGGCAACCGTCGCCAACCTAACCCACCACGCCTATTTCAACCTTGCGGGCGAGGCGAGCGGCACGACGGTTCTCGATCACGTCCTGCGGATCCCCGCCGGCCAGACCACCCCCACCGACGCCGCGCTGATCCCCACCGGCGAACTTGCTTCGGTCGAGGGCACGCCGTTCGATTTCCGCATCCCCAAGCCGATCGGCCGCGACATCGCCGCCGCCGACACCCAGCTCGCCCAAGGCCGCGGCTATGATCATAATTTCGTGCTGGTCGGTGCCGCCGGTACGATCCGCCGCATCGCAACCTTGTTCGATCCCGCATCGGGCCGCGTGATGGACCTGCAGTCGACCGAGCCGGGGGTGCAATTCTACACCGGCAATTATCTGGGCGGCGGCACACCCGGCACCGGCGGGAGCATTTATCCCGCGCGCGGCGGCCTCTGCCTCGAACCGCAGAAATTCCCGGACAGCCCCAACAAGCCGGCCTTCCCCTCGGCCCGGCTCGATCCGGGTCACGAGTATCGCCACGACATGGCCTTTCGCTTCCGCACTGCGAAGGATGTTGCGCAAGCGTTCGGCTAGGAGAATAGCCGGGGCCCGACCTACCGGGCGCGCCGCGGAACACTTCTCAAAACCCTCTCCCGGGAACCGGGGGGCACGCGCAGCGTGGCGGAGGGGCTGGGCCGCAAGCGATTTCCGTCGCGGAGATACCGTCCGTCCCCTTCGGCGTTACCTCCCCCGCTTGCGCGAGGGAGGATACAACGCCTCAGAACGTCGGCTTGCCGTCGACGCGGCGCGGCACGCTCGAATCCTCGCGCAGCTCGGCCGGAAGCAGTGCCGCCGGAAGGTCCTGATATGCCACCGGGCGCAGGAAGCGATCGATCGCCAGCGTGCCGACCGACGTGCTGCGGCCGTCCGACGTCGACGGGAACGGCCCGCCATGGACCTGCGCGTCGGTGACTTCGACGCCCGTCGGCCAGCCATTGGCGAGGATGCGCCCGGCAAGCCGCTCGAGCAGCGGCAGCAGCTGCTGCGCGACTTCGGTGTCGCCGTCCTCCAGATGCAGCGTTGCCGTCAGCTGGCCTTCGAGCAGCGTCACTACCTTGCGCAGCTCGTCGATATCGGCACAGCGCACGAGCAGCGATGCCGCCCCGAACACTTCCTCGGCATGGCTGGGATCGGCGATGAAATCGGCGCCGGTCATCGTGAACAGCGCGCCGCGACCTGAAGTCGGTCCGGTGGGTTCCTGTCCCTCGGCGACCAGCTTGAGCGCGGGTGCCGAAGCCCAGCGCGCGACGCCGCTCTCATAAGCTTTGTGGATGCCGGGGGTCAGCATCACCTGCGACGGCGCACCGCACATCGCATCCGATGCCGCGGTAACGAACCGGTCGAGGTCCGGCCCCTCGAGCGCGAGCACGAGGCCCGGATTGGTGCAGAACTGGCCCGCACCCATCGTTAGCGACGCCACGAAACCCTTGCCCAGCGCTTCGGCGCGCGCGGCAAGTGCTTCCGGCAGCAGGAAGACGGGGTTGATGCTGCTCATCTCGGCATAGACCGGGATCGGCACCGGGCGGCTCTGCGCGAGCTTCATCAGCGCCGTGCCGCCGCCGCGCGAGCCAGTGAAGCCCACTGCCTTGATCCGCGGATCGGTGACCAGCGCCGAGCCGACCGAATTGCCCGCGCCGTTGATCAGCGAGAACACGCCCTCGGGCATGCCGGTCTTCTGTGCCGCGCGAGTGATCGCGCCCGAGACGAGCTCGGAGGTGCCGGGATGTGCCGAGTGACCCTTGACGATCACCGGGCAGCCCGCGGCCAGCGCCGCGGCGGTGTCGCCGCCCGCCACCGAGAAAGCGAGCGGGAAGTTGCTCGCGCCGAACACCGTCACCGGGCCGAGCGGCACGTGGCGCAGCCGCAGGTCAGGCTTGGGCACCGGCGCGCGATCGGGGATCGCGTGGTCGATGCGGACGCGCAGATAGTCGCCGAGCCGCAGCTCCTTGGCGAACAGCCGCAGCTGGCCCGCAGTGCGCCCGCGCTCGCCGATCAGGCGCGCCTGGGGCAGGCCGCTTTCCTGCATCGCGCGCTCGACCAGCTCGTCGCCCAGCGCTTCGATTTCCTCGGCGATGGCTTCGAGGAACTTGGCGCGGTCTTCGCGTGGCAGATTCGAATAGATCGGGAAGGCGGCTTCGGCAGCGGCAGCGGCGGCCTCGACGTCCTCGGACGTGGCGACGCTGAAGCTCGGCTCGATCTCGGCGCCAGTCGCGGCGGCGACTGCCTTGAAGCCGGGACCATCTCGCGCCACGCGCTTCGATGCGACAAACAATTCCCCGGTCAGCGCCATGCAAACTCTCCCGATTTCAGATTAAATGAAGTTAGCGGTAACAATGTATACGGATCGATTTAAGCATCGCGGCGCTCCGGTTCAACCCGAACTCAGCAGCAAACTGCGATGGGCGTGCGGCCGACGGCCGGATCGCGCGCCTCCATCGTGTCGGTCAGGCCGCGCTCCACCAGCCGCGCCATCGCGTCATGCGCGCCCTGGGCATCGCCTGCCTCGATCGCCTCGAACACCGCGAGGTGAACTGGGAGCGCGTCGTGCGGCGCGGGCAGACGATGCTGCTTGAACGCCGTGGTGATCGCGATCGCCGCAGCGACGCCGCTGGTCAGCGAGACGATGAAATCATTGGCCGAAGCCTCGAGCAGCGCCGAGTGGAATTCCTCGTCGCAGCGCCGGCCGATCTCGGTGGCGAAGCCGTGCTGCGCGACGCCGTCCAGCCCGGCCCGCATCCGCGCCAGCTGTTCGGAAGTGCGGCGCGTCGCGGCGAGGCGCGCGGCATCGGGCTCGACGATCCGGCGCAGCTCGAACAGGTTGGCGATCAGCCCGGCATCGGGCTCGCCGGCGAAGATCCAGCCGAGCACGTCGGGATCGAGCAGATGCCATTCTTTGCGCGGCGAGACTTGGGTGCCGATCTTCGGCCGCGAATTGACCAGCCCTTTGGCCGCCAGGATGCGGATCGCCTCGCGATAGGCGGTGCGCGATACGTTGAACTGGCTGCTCGCGGCGATTTCGCCTTCCAGGATCTCGCCGGGCTTGAGCACGCCGGAAACGATGCGAATGCCCAGTTCGCGCGCCACGGTGCCGTGCAGCCGCAGCGATCGCGGCCGCGGCGGGCGTCGGCGCACGCGCTTGGGCTTGTCCGACTGGGATATGGGCTGTGCGGTGGCCATCGGCTCCCTGGCTGACCTGGCGACTGGGCCGTGACGTGTCCGCCCGATCCGTGACATGCGTTTAGCCGACGCTCCCGATCGCCGTTGCGGGCGGGCAGGGGAACGGCCGGCCCGCTCCTTAGCGGCATTCGCCGCCCACTTAAAGACTGGCGCGGCGAATGGCGTGCGCTACCCCTGCGCAAGTAACGTCGCGCGTTGCCCCAGTTCCGCAAGCAGACTGCAAATAGCCGCGTGAACTTGCGCGATGCCGGAACGAAACACTCCCGACGAAATAAAGTTACAAAACCTCTTTCAAGGTAAAAAATCGCTGTTAACGTGAGGGTTGCGAGTCGCCGGGACTGTCGATCCCGTTGGGTTCGTCGGTCCCGATCCGGGGGCGACGGTGGCTCGCGCAGAGGGCAGTCGCTCCCGAACAGGGGAGTTAATGACGATGGCTTCGACACCGGCTCGCACGGCGCTTCGGCACGTGCTGCAAGGGACCGCCGCGCTCGGCGCACTGGCGCTGGCAAGCAATGCATATGCGCAGGATCGGCCGACCGGCGTCGAGAACACGCCCGGTATCGTCATTCGCAACGATCTCAATCCCAATGCCCTGCCGCCCACGGGCGTGCTAGATCCGGTCGACATCACCGGCGTGGGGCAGGTGATCACCGATGCCGGGGGCGGCTCGGTCGGCGTCTGCACCGGCACGCTGATCAATCCGCGCACCGTGATCTTCGCGGCGCACTGCGTGAACGACGCGCCGGCCGCCAGCTATGGCTCGGCCACGGGCGGCACGGCGATGAGCGTCGGTTTCAAGATGGACAATCGTCCCGCCCTTATCAGCTGGCTGGGCGACCCGAACCGGTCGTCGAACGCCGCCAACGCGCTCTATAATGTCGAGCAGGTCTGGTACGATCCGCGCTCGACCACGCCCAGCGCCAACAGCTTCCTCGAAGGCGATGTCGCACTCGCTACGCTCGACGCGCCGGCTACCGGCATCCCGACCTGGACGATGCTGTTCTCGCCGCTGACCGAAGAAACCCATGCCGTCATCACCGGCTATGGCAATCGCGGCGTCGGCACCACCGGTGAGGCGGGGATCGATTTCCGCCGCCGCGTCGCCGAGAACATGATCTCGGTGCTCGGCTCGCTCGACGATCGCGACGACTGGCTGTTCGGACCGGCGCCTGCGTCCAATCCGCAGAGCCTGTACATGACCGACTTCGACAGCCCGGCGGGTGAGGCGGCATATAACTCCGCGGCCGGCCGCTATGATTTCGACGTGTTCGACGGTCCGGCGCTGCCCCGCGAAGGCATCACTGCGGGCGGTGATTCGGGCGGTCCGCTGATCGCTGATCAGGCGTTCAACAAGTCGGTGGTCGTAGCCGTGCTGTCGGGCGGGTCGCGCTTCTTCGCCAATCAGAAATTCTCGACCTACGGCACGCACAGCTTCTATCAGCCGCTGTTCCTGTTCTGGGACGCGATCGTAGCCAACAACAGCTATGTCTATGCCAGCGCTAAGCCCGGCTATGCCGATTGGGACGATGCGTCGCACTGGGTGCAGGACATGGATCCGAACTACGGCATCACCGTCAACGGCCAGCTGGTCAACGGCCTGCCCGATACGCCGGCGCTCGGCGTTAGCGGCAGCACAGTCAAGTTCGGCTCGGTCTGCTTCCTTTCGGATTGCACCGATCTTGCCGACGATCCCGAGGCGACGCCGGTCCCCACCGGCAACGGCACCGCGATCTACATCCCCGGCGGCCCGGGCACGACCAATTTCGTTCCCAACAACGTCGTCGCCAATCCCACCACGGGCGTGAAAGCGCGCTATTATGACGTGAACCTCGCCGCCCCCGGGGCCACCAGCCTGGGCAGCAACGTCACGATCGACAAGCTGTCGGTCGGCGGTTCGCATCTGCTCGATGTGCGCAACACCGGCCAACTCAATGTCCTCACCGACTTCACCCAATGGTCCGGCTGGAGCAACATCGACGGCCTGCTCCGCACGCGCGAGGCGCTGATCGCCAGCGGCACGCTCACCGGGACGGGCACGATCGATCCGACCTATCTCACCGTCGGCGCGGCAACGGTCAGCCCCGGCGGCGTGGTCGCCGGCACGTTCACGGTGAAGGGCGATCTGATCCTGTCTTCGGGGGCGACGCTCGCGATCGATCTCGGCCAGTCGCAATGGGATCGGCTGATCGTCCAGGGCGACGCGCTCAACCCCGGCATCGCCGCGCTCGGCGGCACCGTGGCGTTCACCCGCGGGCTGATGTCGACGGCGCCGCGTGACGGGCAGAGCTTCGTGTTCCTCACCGCCACCGGCGGAGTCAATGGCACGTTCGCGAACGTGACGAGCTCCAGCCTCGGCGTCCTCCAGCCGCAGGTGACCTACGCCGCCAATTCGGTGAGCGTGAAGCTCCAGGCCGGATCGATGGCGCGCTATGTCGGCAAGAGCAGCGGGATTGCGAGCGTGTTCGCCAGCGCCCTCGATTCGCTGCGCGGCAAGAACTACACCAACCTCTACAACCTCTATGGCGCAGTCGATCTGATGGCGCCCGAGCAGATGGCTTCGACGCTGCGCGGGCTCAATCCGGCGATCATGAGCGAGTCACGGGCGCTCAACCAGCGTCAGTCGAGCGTGATGCTCAATGCCGTGACCGATCGCCTGTCGATGCTCGGCACCGGCCGGAACGCGGGCACGATCAACATCGTCGGCACGCCCGACGCGCTGGGCGGGCTCACCAGCATCGACGGCGGCGTGACGGCTGCGCGTTCGAGCACGGTACGCTCGCTGCTGCCGGGCATGACGAGCATCGGCAACCTGCCGGAGAAGCTCTCGGGGTTCATCTCGGGCGGCTTCACCAATGGCAGCGCCAGCTATGGCGTGCGTGGCCAGACCAACGGCCAGCAGAGCTGGTATGTCGGCATGGGCCTCGAAATGGAGGTTGCGGACTATACCACGTTCGGCACCGCGGTCGGCTTCTCGGAGGGCACCAGCCGTCCGGGTGCGGGTGATGAGGCGGATACCCGCGTGTCGCAGATCTCGGTCTACGGTTCGCACCGTCTCGGCGGCGGCGCCTATCTCGCCGGGCTTGGCATGGCCGAACAGACCCGCACCGGGCTGCGCCGTCAGGCAAGCACGGGCGATCTGGCATACCGGCTCGCCGGCAGCGCGGACATCAGCCGCTATGCCGCGCGTGCCGAGGCGGGCGTCAACCTGCCCGTCGCGCAGACGCTGACGCTCACCCCGCGGGTGTCGTTCGGCTATTCGTCCTTCGCCTATACTCCGTTCCGGGAAGGCGGCGGCGAGCTGGCGCTGCAGATCGACCGGATGAGTGCCTCGACCTTCGACGGTCGTGCCGGCGTGCAGTTCGCCGGTCAGGCGAAGATGGGCAGCTGGACGTTCGTGCCGCAGCTGACTGCGGACTATGTCCGCACGCTTGCCGGGGATCGCGGATCGATGCTCGTCCGCTTCGCCGCGGCGCCCGATGCGGCGATGCTGCTGCCGCTGATGAACGGCGATGCGGCGTACGGCGAAGTCCGCGGCGGCTTCCGCCTCGTCAACGGACCGGTCGAGTTCGGTGCCGGAGTCGAGAGCCGGCTCGGCCGCGCGCTGTATCGCGACGACCGCGCCGTCGTCGATGCGCGGTTCCGCTTCTGAACCAGGGAATGCGGCGTCGGGGAAACCCGGCGCCGCTTCTCTTTCCGGACTATCCTGCCGGGGCCTGCGTGGCGCGCGCACGGTCCCGGTAGAATTCGATGCCGAGCGACAGGCTTTCGGCAATGCGCGCCGCCTTTTCCTGCAGCGCGGCGGCGGCCTCGGGCGGCAGCAACTCCTCGGTGGTCGCGCGCCACAATGCCAGCCAGCGCTCGAACGTCGCCGGGGTGATCAATGCTTCGTGGCGGACATGCGCAGGCATCGGCTGCCCCTTGTAGCGCCCGCTGGTCAGCATGACCGACGACCAGAAGGCCTGGAGCTTGGCGAGATGCGCGGGCCAGTCGTCAATCGCACCGTTGAAGATCGGCCCGAGCAGCGCGTCGACGCGGACACGGTCGTAGAAGGTGTCGACGACGCGGGTCAGATCGTCTTCGGTAAGGCGCGGCGTGGTCATGTCAGCATATCCTGTTCGATCGCGGCACGCAGCGCCCCGGCAAGCGCGTCGCCGATCAGCGGTTTCTCGACAAGCGCGGCACCGGCCGCAGCCACGCGCTCGCGGAACAGGCGGCCGGGGTGGGTCGCGAGAACTATCGCCGGACCCCGCGCCCCGCGATCGCGCAGGTCGCGAAGCAAGCCGAGCCCGTCGGACCGCGGCTGGCGCTGGGCGATCACCAGACACGCGTCGCCGGGTACCCGCGCCATCGCCGCATCGCCGATCTCGACTCGAAACCCTTCGAGACCCAGCGAAAAGGCGAGCGCGGCGACCAGCGCGGGATCGGGCTCGAACAACAGGATCAGCCGAGTGCCGGGCATCGCATCCCTCCGAGACTGCGCAGCCGGCGGGGTTGCCGCCGGCCGCGGGCGATGGTCAGGCCGCCTGCTTCCAGGTCGGCTCGAGCGGCACATGCACCGGGCAGGGGGCGACGTCGCCCATCGGCAGCCCGGCCAGTTCGTTGGCATAGCCGTGGTTGACGTCGCGATGATGCGCCTCGTCGGCGCGGACCACGAGCACCACGTCGCGCAGCGTCGATCCCTCGGGCAGGTTCCAGTAGCGCTTGGCGATCTCGGGCGCCGGCACGTTCTCCGAACGGCCCTCGTCGATCTCGGCGAGATAATGGGTGTAGCTGATCACCGCCTCTTCCTCGAAATAGCCGACGACGCGGTGCGCGGTTTTCGAACTGACCAGATAGAGCGCGAAGAAGAACAGGTAGAACACCCATTGCACCCCGATGATCACCGCGCGCTCGAACCAGGTCGGCTTCGAGATTTCGATGAACGTCATCAGGTGCATCCGCTCATTCTCGGCTTCGTCCATGAGCGTCTTGATCCAGCCCTTGTCGTCGCACATGCGGCGCAGGCAGGCGAGGTGGTTGATCGTCGCGCCGACCATGCCGGGCACCGCGGCGACGGTCTCGAGGACAACGGCGCGATGGCCGTAGCGCTCGGCGAAGAACGTATCGGCGCACCAGCGCAGGACCTTGGTGAAACCGAACGCGACGCGGTCCGACGCGCCCTTGGGCCGATGGTGGACGCTCAGGTCGATGAACGGGGCAGTCATGGAACTTCTCCGGTGGTTGGCGCGATCCGATCTCGTCGCCGCTGGGCGTCCACTATTCCGGCCATGATTTTCGCGAAATCTGGATGATCACCCTACGCTGCGCACCCTACGGGGAATCCCGGAGGTCGCGGGGCGGACGCGCCCGAGGACAAGGTAGGCGATGAACGTGCGCGATCCCTTTGCCCGAACGATGCAGCTGCCGCGCCTCGGCCCGGCGGGCGGCTGCGCGCTTGCCGGCATGGGAATCGTCGCCGGCGCGCTGGTCCGCTACGCGCTGAGCGATGTGCTCGGCCAGAGCGCGACCTTCATCTTCCTCGTCCCCGCGGTGGTCGCCGCGGCGGCCTTTGCCGGGCTCGGCCCTGGATTGCTGGCGACGGCGCTCGGCGCCGGAGCGGGGCTGCTAATCGATCGGCTGGCCGGTCCGGTCGGTGCGGGCAGCTGGATCGCCGCAGGCACCTTCCTGCTGGTAGGTGCGGCAGTCGCTGTCGGCGGGGAATGGTTCCAGCGCGCACGCCGCGAGACCGAGGCGGCGAATGCCGATCTCGCACGGCGCGAGGCACATCTCCGCTCGATCCTGGAGACCGTGCCGGACGCGATGGTGGTGATCGACGAAGCCGGGCTGATCCGCGATTTCAGCCCCACTGCCGAGCGGCTGTTCGGCTGGACAGCCGCGCAGGTCGCCGGGTCCAACGTCAGCATGCTGATGCCCTCGCCCTATCGCGAAGCGCATGACGGCTATCTGGCGCGCTACTACCAGACCGGCGAGCGCCGGATCATCGGCAAGGGCCGCGTCGTCGTCGGCGAGCGTGCCGACGGCTCGACCTTTCCGATGGAGCTCGCGGTCGGCGAGATGCGGATGGACGGTGCGCGCTTCTTCACCGGATTCGTCCGCGACCTGACCGAGCGCCAGCAGACCGAGACGCGGCTGCAGGAGCTGCAGACCGAGCTCGTCCATGTCTCGCGCCTGACTGCGCTGGGCGAGATGGCCTCGTCGCTCGCGCACGAGATCAACCAGCCCCTCTCGGCGATCGCCAATTATCTGAAGGGCAGCCGGATGCTGCTCGCGCGCGAAGAGATCCCGCTCGATCGCGTAGCCGAGGCCGTCGAGCGCGCCTCGAGCGAAGCGCTGCGCGCCGGCGACATCATCCGCCGGCTGCGCGATTTCGTCGCGCGGGGCGAGGCCGAACGCACGATCGAGAGCCTGCCCAAACTGGTCGAAGAGGCGACTGCGCTGGCCCTGATCGGCGCCAAGGAACACGGCATCCGGGTCCGCTACAGCTTCGATCCCGCGATCGATCTGGTGCTGGCGGACCGCGTGCAGATCCAGCAGGTCGTGCTCAACTTGGTCCGCAACGCCGTCGATTCGATGACTGCGTCCGATTCGCCGCGGCGCGAGCTCGCCATCGCCATCGATTCCGATCGCGCGCTGGCGCGAGTCAGCGTGTCCGATACCGGCCCCGGCATCAGCCCCGATGTCGCCGGGCAACTGTTTCAGCCTTTCGTCACTACCAAGCGGACGGGTATGGGCGTGGGACTGTCGATTTCGCGGACGATCATCGAGGCGCAAGGCGGGCGCATCTGGGTCGAGGAAAATCCCGGCGGCGGCGCGGTGTTCCGCTTCACGCTGGAGCAAGTGGACAAGGAGGAGCTTGGCGATGTCGAATGAGCCGGTCGTCTTCGTGATCGACGACGATGAAGGGGCTCGGCATTCGCTCGAATTCCTGATCGATGTCGCCGGGCTGCGGGTGCGCAGCTTCGCCTCGGCCGACGCGTTCCTGGAAGCCCGGCTGCCGCTCGACCATGCCTGTGTGATCACCGACGTGCGGATGCCGGGCATGAATGGTGTTGAGCTCGTTACCGAACTCAAGCGGCGCGGCGCGAGCGTGCCGGTGATCGTCATCACCGGCCATGCCGATGTGCCGCTGGCGATTCAGGCGATGCGCGCCGGCGTTGCCGATTTCATCGAAAAGCCATTCGACGACGACACCATCCTCGCCGCGATCCGCGCCGCCTTTGCTGCGCAGGCCGGCCGCGACGAAGCCCATGTCGAGCGCGACCGCACCCTGGCGCGGCTGGCGACGCTGTCGCACCGGGAGCGCGAAGTGATGCAGGGGCTGGTCGCCGGGCACGCCAACAAGGTGATCGCCTTCGACCTCGAGATCAGCGCGCGCACGGTCGAGGTCTATCGCGCCAACGTGATGACCAAGATGCACGCGAAGAGCCTGTCGGAGCTCGTCCGCATGGTGACCATCGCCGAACTTGCCGGCTGATCCGCCCCGCTATCGGGTCACGCGCAACGTCGCGATCGGCTTGGTCCGGGATTCCTCGTCGCGGTCGCGGCCCTGCTGGAAGGCAAGGTCGACATCGACCAGCACTTCGTCTTCGCTGCGGCGCCCGAAATTGCGCGTAAGCCGGATCAGGACATGGCCCGCGCCATTGGGGTTGATCCGGTCGGCGTCATATCCGTTGATGCGCACGTCATAGCTTCCCGCGGGCGCGCGGCGAATGGCATATTCCTCGGGCCCGTAGCCGTTGGTCATGTCGTTCGAGATCTGCCCGCCCAGGCTGCTCAGCTTGTCGCCATAATAGACGCGCTCGCCACTCGGCTCGTTGACCCACAGGTCGATATCGGCGTCGTCGGCGACCCATTCGATGACGATCCGCACATCGGTGTCGAGCAACGCCACCAGCCGCGGGTCGAGCGTCCAGCTTCCGCCTGCCGCCTCGATATCGGGGATCAGCGCATTGGCATCCATCAGCGCGATCACTTCGAATCCGTCGAAATCGTCGGACGCCGGATTGAGCGCGGCGTCGGTGAGCAAAGCGAACGCGCGTTCCAGATCGGCGCGTCCCGCCGCGCCGCGGCTGCGTCCGCGCGCCGCCAATGCGAGCGCCAGGTCGCGCGCCGGCTGCGGGCGGAACTCGGCATTGGCCGCGGCGATCTGCTCGGCAAGCTCGATCGCGCGGTCGTGCGCCTTGTCGCGCTCGAGCCGGAAAGCGACGATCTGCCTTGTCTCGTCATCGGACTGGGGCAGTTCGAGCGCGGAGAGCAACAGCGCCTCCGCAGTCGCGCTGTCGCCCTTGCTGCGGAACCACTCGGCAACGTCGAAATAGAAGCTCGGCACCGACCCATGCGCGCGCTCCTGCACGGCGAGCACGGCCAGTCGGGCCCCGGGCGCAGCGGCATCGAGCGCAACGGTGTAGGGGCGCTTGGCGATCAGGTCGGCGAGATCGACCTTCACGTCAGTCGCAGTGGTTGCGCGTTCCGCCCGCGCCACCGGCACATCCCGCGCGCGGGCGCCGGTCACGACGACGCTGTCCGCGCCGTCCGACAGGTCTTCCTCGCTTACGGCAGTCACTCCGGCGGCCCTGTCGGACGAAACGCTTGGCGCCGGCATGGGCGAGGGCATCGGCGGTGCCGGCTCGTACACCGGCATGGGCTCTGCCGGCATTGGCACCGGACGCGGGCCAGGCTTGGGACGCGGCGGAGCGACGAATCGCCGCATCCACCAGGCTTTGCGCTCGGCCCATTCCTTGAGCACATGGTCGAAGCGTTCGCGCCGATCGCCAAGAGCCTGTTCGTCGGCATCCTGCTTCGACTCGCGATATTGCCTCATCCATTCAGCATCGAAGCCCGGCGGCGGCGCGATCCCCGCGCGCAGATACTGGTCGGGTCGTTCGAGCACGAGCAGCGACATCGCCGGCCCGGCGACCTGATAGTGCCGCGCGAATTCGACCATCTCGTCATGCCGCGCCGGATCGTCGGCGAGGATCTGCACCTGTTGCGCCGCCCATAGCGCGCCCGGCGCATCGCCGGAAACCACTGCGTCGGTCGCCGCATAATTGCGTTCGCTGCCGTCGCTCAGCCGGACGCGCAGCCCGCCCCGATCGGGCATCGGCCCGACGATCTGCCACTGGCCCGCACCCGCCGCGAGCGCGCGGAACGCGATGCGCTTTCCCGATGCGTCGCGCACCGCGGTCACGCCGGATCCGGGTTGGGCCAGCGTCGCGGCGGCCTCCGCGACCTTGCCTTCGCTCACGCGCACCAGCCGTCCCGATACGCCCTGCGCGATGCGGCCCAGCCGCGCTCCGTCGGCCTCGCTCGATGCGGTCAGCAGCACCAGCGGGCAATCGGGGGCGAAGGCGGTGCCGCGGTCGATCGTCACTTGCCCGTCGGACACCAGCACGCAGCGGCTGGCGGGGGCAAGCGCGAGTCCGTCGAGCCCCGCGAACGAAGTCGCGCCGCGATAGACCACGCCGTCGAGTGCCTTGCGCAGCGCCGCGGCATCGGCGTGGGTCGTCACGTGCGGGCGGTCGCTCGCAAAGGTGACCAGGTCGATCGCGCTCGGCGCGATGGTCTCGGCAAGGCGCGCGAGCACGTCGGTCTCCAGGTCGCGCCGGTCGCGACCGTGCGAGAGCGAACGGTCCCAATAGATGCGGAGCCGTCCCGGCGCCGAGGCGGCCGAGGCTGCCGCAGCGGTATCGGCGATCGCGAAGAAGCGCTCGCCGCCGGCATGGCGGGTGACCAGCAGCGGCTCGGCGAGCGTCCCGCCGGCGATCTCCAGTCCGCCCGCGAGCAGCTTGCGGTCGCCGCCCGCGCTGCCGCGCCACTGCCTGCCCTCGCTGGAAAGCGATACCGCTTCGCCGGCGAACCGCACGTTCGGCGCCGCGGCGTAGCCGTCGATGGTGACTTCGACGCGGATTTTGCCGATCGCAGCGTCGCGCGACAGCGGCACGACGATCCCGCGCACAGGATCGAACGGCACGGCGAAGGTCATGCGGAAGCGGCGCGGCTGCGTGCGGGTGATCGGGTAGATGCGCGTCGTGAAGCGGTTGCCCGCGGAAACTTCGGCCAGCCCCGGATCGATCCCGGCGCGGACTTCGTCCTCGTACAGGTTACGCGCCTTGGGCTGTTCGAGCAGCTTGCCGGGGATCATCGCGTCGCCGACGCTCAGTGCATAGCCGGTGACCACTGCATCGGCCGGCAACGCCAGCGCGAGCCTGGCTTCGAAATCCTCGTGCTCGTCGGGGTCGGCCGCGATCAGCAGCTCCAGCGTGACGTCGGCGGTGCGCCCGGTGACGTGCGCGCGGACCAGCATCTCGTCGATCCGCAGATGCCTTGCGTCATCCTCGGCGTCGCCGGTCCGGATGCCGCGCTCGGCCTCCGACAGCGTGGGGTTGCTCTGCGCCGATGCGGGGGCGGGCAGCAGCCACAGCCCGATCGCCAGCGAAAGTGTCGCGCGCCACCCCATTGCATCCCCCGTTTGTCGCGCGGAGAGTGACCGAGCGGCACGGCCGGCGCAACGACAAAGCACTGGCGGCTGTGCGGTCGCGGGGCCACATTGCGCGTGAACGGGAGCAGCGCATGGCATTGGTGGAACTCGGGCGCTTCGATCGGCAGGAAGCGCATATCGTCCAGGGCCGGCTCGAGAGCGAAGGCATTATGAGCTTCGTGTTCGATGCCGGAAGCAGCATCGCCGACGGCAGCTGGCTACTGATCCCGGTCCGCGTGATGGTCGACGACGAGGATGTCGGCGCGGCGCGGGCGCTGATCCAACCCTAGCGCACCGGGCCGTGGAAATCGGCCTCGACGATACCCAGCCGCCAGCCCGGCGGCACTGCGTCGGCACCGGTGTCGCCCGCCTTGCGCGAAGTATCTAGCTCGATGACCTTGCCGAATGCATCGCGGTCCGCGACCGGCCCGGTCTGGACGATCCGCAGCACGCTGCCGCGGGCGGCGGCGAAGGCAAGATGCGCATAGCCGAGCTGGCGTTCGGTCTCGCCCTCCCAGATCGTCTTTCCGTCCAGCGTGATCCGCAACTTGTAGCTGCGCGACCGCCAGCCGACGAGCTTCAAGTCGATCTCGCTCAGCGTCACCGGCGCGTCGAAGCGATATTCGATCCACGCCGCGTCCGGCCTGCCGTCGCTGGTCCAGCGCGTCAGTTCGTTGTCGTCGATGCTCTGCCCGGCCTCGGCAGCGTTGGACCCGGCGACGATCGACGCGGGCGTCCAGGTCGTACGCGTCGGCGTGAACGAGGGGCCCGTGGGTGTCGGCCCGCGCGTCAGCAATCCCGGCAGATGGTTTTCGGCGAAGTCCGGTGACAATCCGCCCGCCGCCGGCCGCGCCGCGACCGTCGGGATCGTCAGCACCGCGCGCCTGAGCCCCGGCGCAGTCGCCGTGACGCGCACCGTCCCGCGCTGTGTCCCCGCACGCAGCAGCACCCGGTTGACGCCGCCCTCGACCGGTAGCGTCTGCGACAGGACATAATTGTCCTCGCCCCGCGCGGTGCCGGCATAGTGCGTCGTCTGGTCGGCGCCGGCGGGCTTGGTCGGCTCGGCCGGCCCCGCCGCAACCTCCGAACGCGGCTTGCCCGACGAATCGCCCTGCGCGATCCCGCCGCGCCATTGCGCCGGCCCGTCGAGCGTGAACGCTACCTTGTCGTTCGCAATCGGCACGCGTCGCCCCTTGGCATCGACCACCTCGACATCGATCAGCGCGACATCGGCTCCGTCCATCACGAAACCGCGCGGCGAGACATGCGGAGTCAGCCGCAGCGCCACCGGTGCACCCGCCGTCTCGACGACATGCTCGGACCGCCGCCCATCGGCATGCGTCGCCACCGCGCGCAGCATCCCCGGCGCCCAGGCGACATCCTTCCACCCGAACAGGAACCCGCTGCTTCGCGTGCCTCTGCCCAGCGAACGCCCGTTGCGGAACAGCTCGACCTGCGTCCCGTTCGACACCACGGTCACGTCCTTGCGCGTCCCCGGCGCATAGTTCCAATGCCCGATCACGTGCGTCGCCGGAGTGACGCTGTCGACCCAGTCGCTCCACATCACCTTGTGCGCGAAGAACCCCTCTTTCGGCAGCCGCATCGCATCGACTTCGCCCGAGCGCCGGTAATTATTGTCCCCGCGATAATGCGTGTTCGAGTCCGACCAGATGATGTTCACCCCGCCCGAACTCACCCGCTTGCCGGTGCCCGGCCGCACCCGATAAAAGTCCCACCAGCGCTTGACGTCCTCGATCGCGTGGCTGTCTTGGTTGCGGTTATAGTCGGGCGAATCCGGGTGGAACGGCGGGGTCAGCGCGTCCTGATAGAGTCGTGCCGCCTCGTCGCGCGAATATTCCATCGCCCACATCGGATGCTTCGCGCTCTTGTTCACATAGAGCATCTCGCCGCCATATTCGGCGATCTTGCTGTCGAGCATCTCGCGCGAACCGATCGCCCGGCCGCCATGCGGATCGAAGCGGTCGCGGATCGCCTTCAGCTCGGCCATGTGCGCCTCGCTGATATTCTCGTTGCCGCCTTCGTAGAACAGGATCGACGGATTGTTGCGGTTATAAACGATCGCGTCCTGCATCGCCTCCTTGCGCTGGTCCCAGCGCCGTCCGGTGACGTCGCTCTCGGCATCGCCCGCCGGCATCGCCTGGATCAGCCCGACGCGATCGGCGGATTCCACATCCTGCTTCGAAGGCGCGATGTGCATCCAGCGCACCAGATTGCCGCCGCTCTCGACCATCAGCGCGTTGGAGAAGTCGCTGAGCCAGGCCGGGATCGACACCCCCACCGCGGGCCATTCGTTCGAGGTGCGCTGGGCATAGCCGTGCATCTGGATCACGCGCCCGTTGAGCCGCACCATGCCCTCCCCGAGCTGCGTCTGGCGGAAGCCGGTGCGCGTATCGACGCTGTCGATCGTCCTGCCGCTCTCGGTCAGGCTGGTCGTCACCGTATAGAGATAGCCATAGCCCCAGCTCCAGAATTGGAGCCCGGCAACCTTGCCCGCCGCGCCCAGCGTCCGCGTCTCGCCCGGGGCCAGCGTCACGCTGCCGCCGTCCAGCCGCGCGACGATCTTGCCCGCGCGGTCGCGAACCTCTGCGCGATAGCCGATCGCCCGCGGCGTGCTGCCCGAATTGCGCACCTGTGTCTCGGCATGGACCGTCGCGCTGCGCCGCGTCAGGTCGAATCCGTCGGCCCAGACATATTGCCCGGTGGTGCCCAGCGACCCGTAGAGCGGCAGCGTCTGGTGGACCGGCCCGGTCAGATGCAGCCGGACGTTGCGCGTGATCCCGCCATAATTGACGTTGAAATTGTCGTTGTTCCACTGGAAGCCGCTGCCGGTCGCGCGCTCCTTGTACTTCCAGTCATTGTCGACGCGCACTGCGATGACATTTTCGCCGGGCCGCAGCGCCGCGGTGATGTCCGCGCCGAACGCGCTAACCCCGTTCTCGGAGAGCGCCACCGCCTTGCCGTTGACCCAGACTTCGGCCGCCTGGCGCACGCCTTCGAATTCCAGATAGGCGCGCCCGCCGTCCTGCCGCGCGGGCAGGGTGATGCGCTTGCGATACCAGGTGATGCCCGTCGACAGCTGCTTGATGTCGCGCGCGAACGCCTGCTTCTCGTTGAACGCGTGCGGCAGCGTGGCATTGCCCCAGCTGCGATCGTCGAAGTTCGCGCGCTCGGCGCCGGGCTGCTCGCCGGTCGCGACGCGCCAGCCGGGATTGAGATTATAGGTGGCGCGCGGCGAGGCGACTGCAGTGGACGCGTCGTGCGCGAACACCGGGCCCGCCGTCCCGGCGAGGAGCAGCGCGGCGGCAAGCCGGATCGAATGTCCTCGCATCTTCACTCTCCCACGTCCGGCGCCGGCCGGATCATTTCATCATGTGATACGAAGTTATGGCATATGGGCTTTTATGGTCAAGCCACTTAACCGACATCGCAGTGATTGGCCTTACCACCAAGTGAGCCGCGATCACGCGAGTCTGGGATGACAGGGATAGCCGCAATGCGCTCCAGATCCGCACCGGCGCACCCTTGGTATGACAAATCGGTTGCACCAACCGAAAAAGCTGATAATTCTACAAGCTGAATTCGTGTTTCATATTGTGAGATTATCGGGGCGTATATCCCGGAGCTCACGAAGTGTTCGGTTCGGGAATAACAGGCGGACGCCTGACCCCGCGCCGGATGAGTGCGTGCACAACACGGTGGGAGAGGGGAAACCATGAATATTCGATCGACGTCGCGCGTCCGGATGGCAGCAACTGCCTCCTGGGCAGCTCTGGGCCTGGCGCTTGCCTGCGGAGGCCAGGCGATGGCGCAGACGACGCCGGAAGCCGGCGAACAGACCGCCGCCCCCGAAGTCGGCGAAGACAGCGAGGCCCAGTCCGAGGCGATCATCGTCGTCGGCTCGCGCGCCAGCCAGCAATCGGCGATCGGCCGCAAGAAGAATGCGCGCACCGCGACCGACTCGATCGTCGCCGACGACATCGGTTCCTTCCCCGATCGCAACGTCAACGAAGCCATTTCGCGCATCCCGGGCGTCGCGCTCAGCCGCAACGAATTCGGCGAAGGCGAAGGCGTGGCCGTGCGCGGCAACGGCCCCGATCTCACGCGCGTCGAACTCGACGGCATCGGCGTCCAGGCGACCAATTCTCTAGCGATTGACGGCGGCAGCAGCCGCGGCGCGGATCTGCGCGAATTGCCCGCCGAGCTGGTCAAGAGCGTCGACGTGGTCAAGGGATCGACTGCCGACCAGACCGAAGGCTCGCTGGGCGGCAGCATCTCGATCAAGACGCGCACCGGCCTCGATTTCAAGAAGCCCTATTTCTCGCTCCGCGCCGGCGCCGGGCAGAACTCGATCGGCCGCGACTGGACGCCCGATTTCAACGGCGTCGCCGCCACCAAGCTGTTCGGCGACCGGCTCGGCGTGATCGTCAGCGGCAATTATTCCAAGCTTCAGAATAACGGTCACGGCTTCGAGACCACCACCAGCAACAACCGCGGCTATGCGCGCCTGTTCGATTTCGATCAGTCGGCGGAGAAGACCTTCACCTTCAATCCGGCGACGGTGGGCACCGACGCCGCCGACGTCGCCTTCGCCAACAGCACCGCGCCGGACGGCACCACGCTGACGCCGCGCGAGCTGATCACGCTGTCCGCGGGCGCCACCAGCAAGGCGCAGTGTCTCACGCTGTTCCCGCATCTCGCGCCCGCCGCCAGCACCGCGACCCGCAACCAGCGCATCCTCGAGCAGCAGACCTGCCTCAATCAGTGGAACGACTATACGCCGTCGCTGATCCGCAACTTCATGAACACCCAGACCGACGAGCGCTATTCGTTCGACGGCCGCCTCGATTATCGCGTGACCGACAATCTGACGATCTTTGCCAAGGGCACGATCGCCAATCGCAAGGTCCACGATCAGAATCGCAGCCGCAATCCGGTCAGCCTGTTCAACCAGAACATCAACGGCACGTTCGATATCTCGACTGCGGCGACCAATCCGCGCACGCGCACCGTCTCTCCCAATGCGCCGGCGGGCTATTATCTGTTCGATCCCAGTTACGGGATCAACAATGTCAGCAGCAATGCGGTGCTGGGCAACGTCCTCAACGTGATCCCGGGCAGCGTCGTCGTCGATGACGCGCACAACGTCACCAAGATGACGCTGACCAACAATTCGGTGAACATCGACCAGATCGAGAACCGCATCGATACCAAGACCAAATATGCCCAGGTCGGCGGCGAATATCGCGGCGATCGGCTGCTGGTCGAAGCGATGGCGGGCCTGACCACCGCTGAGACCCGGCGCGGCGACATGCGCACCTCGCGCAACTATGCCTATGGCAATGCCGAACTGACGCTCCAGCCCAACGGGCTGTGGGACATCGGCTTGCCTGCTACCTATGACGAAACCAACCCTGCGAACTTCGCGCAGGTGAACCCGGCGGCCTGCGTCGCGGGCGGCAGCAATCCGGCGACCTGCATCGGCCAGAATGCGGTCGCCGCGAGCGCCACGGGACCTGCCACGCCGCAATATCTCGTGTCGCAGATGCCGCTGACCACACCGACCTTCGCGGTCCAATATTCGCCGCGCATCGGCGAATCGACCGAGAAGATCGCCAAGCTCGATCTTACCTACGACACCAACGACATGCTGCCGTTCATCACCCGCTTCAAAATGGGCGGGATGTTCCGCGACAACGACATCAAGCGCTGGGGCGCCGGCGGCTACACTGCCAGCCCGCAACGGGGCGTGTTCGGCCAGGCCGGCTATGTTCCGGCGGTGATCGTGCCGATCGCCCAGGTCCGCGGCACGCTGCGCGCCTGCGAGCCGACGGCGGGGTCGTCTGCCCCGGGCGGGCTCTCGTGCAATTATGGCTTCGTGCCCAGCACCAATCCGGCGAATATCCGTTCGGGTGTCGATACGCTGACGCGGCAGGAACTGATCGATCTGTTCACCAAGACGCTCGAAGCCAGCGATTCGAACTATTTCGGCGACGTGCCGAATCGCGGCAATCTGCCGCCCGCCTGGCAGGGCATCCGCACCGACCAGCTGTTCGCCGCGCTCGGCGCGTCTGACTTCATGAACTTCGATTGCATGAAGCAGTGCGTGGGCAGCGACGGCCAGACCTATGATCAGCCGATCACGCGCGCGAACGAGACGACCAAGAACGTCTACGCGATGTTCGATTTCGAGCAGCGCCTGCCGCTCGGCATGCTGTTCAACGGCAATGTCGGTCTTCGCGGCGTGTTCCGGACGGTCGAATCGTCGGGTCTCCAGACGATCTCGACGATCCGCACCAGCGCGACGTTCAACCCGGCCGATCCCAACAACGCCGGCGGCATCATCACCTATACCTATGCCCAGAACACCAATTTCAAGAGCAGCACCAATGATTGGCTGCCCAGCGTCAACCTCAACTTCTGGGGCTTCAACGAGAAGCTCGTCCTGCGGCTGTACGGCGGCAAGACGGTGGCGGCGCCGAACATCAACAATCTGATCCCCGGCGGCACCTGCATCATCGACGAGCGCGTCGATCTCACGCCCAGCGACGATGATTATGGCTGCACCGGGCGTGTCGGCAATCCGGCGCTCTCGCCGTTCAAGGCGTGGAACTACAATGCCAGCCTCGAATGGTATCCCAACGCCGACACGATGTTCTCGGCGACCTATGGCAAGCTCGACGTCAAGGTCGGCAACCCGATTTTCGTGACCGTGCTCGAGCGTCCGTTCGCGGACAGCACCCAGACCAACCCGATTACCGGCACGCCCTTGTCCGAGCTCGAATTCCAGGTGCCGACCTATGCCAACGGTCCGGGCTACAAGCGCGACATCTGGGAATTCTCGGCCAAGACCGCATTCACCTTCCTGCCCTGGTTCCTGAAATACACCGGCGCCGACGCCAATCTGTCGATCCTTACCTCGGCAGTCACCTCGGGCCAGCAGGATCCGCTGACCGGCGACGTGATGCTGCCGCCCGACGAGTCCAAATATTACGCCAACGCCTCGCTCTGGTATGACGATGGCAAGCTCAACCTGCGCGTGGCCTATCAGAAGCGCAGCGCGCGCTTCTCGTGCATCACGCCGTGCGGGGGCAACACCAACGACATCAACTATCCGGGTGAACAGTGGACCAATGTCCGCCTCGTCGCGCCGGGCTATAATCCGGGCGTGCCGCGGTTCAACGACGGCTCGACCTTCATCGACGCCAAGATCTCGTACAACATCACCCGCAGCTTCCAGGTCTATGCCGAGGGCCGCAACATGACCCGTCAGGTACAGACCGTCTCGACCGGCGATTACGTGCCCTTCGGCGACGGTACGCCGCGGGTGATGCGGATGAACTATGGCGGCCGCCGCATACTTGGCGGTGTGCGCATCCAGTTCGGCAACTGATGTCCGGCCTGCCGCGCGCGTCGCTCGATCAGGGCGCGCGCGCGGTGCGGGTTCAGCTCGACGCGTCCGATCTCGGCACCGTCGAGCTGGCGCGTCCCGCCCTCGACGAACTGCCCTATCGCGATTTCGTGCGCGCATTGCTCGCGCGGCGCGGCTTCAAGCTCCACTTCAACCGGCTGGAACCCGAAGCCGCGCTGGCGATGGTTTCCGATCAGCTGCTCGGCCCTGGCGCCTTCGTTGCGGAACGCGCGCGCTTCGCCGAGGACATCGCGGCGCTCGCCACGCTGGCAGGCGGGTTGGTGGATGCGCGGGCGTCAGTATCGTTGCGCACCTATTTCGCGCCCGGAGACCTGGTGTGGCACGTCGACCGCGTCCACGAGGCGCAGGCGTTCCGCTTGGTGTGGCCTCTGGGGCGGCCAAGTGGAATGCGCGTCACGCCGCGTGACAACATCGACGTCGACATGTTCCGGATGTTCCACCACCGCGAACATGCCCTGCTCTGCCGCCTCGACACCCAAATCCTCCGTACCGCCGCCGATGTCGAGACGCTCTGGGCGCATCGCCCCGCCCAGCTCCAGGCCATGATTTCCGGCCAGTTCCCCTTCCTGATCGACCCCGACCGCGATTGGGAAGTTACACCCGGAGCAGCGAGCATCCACCGGGTCCAGACGCCGGCCCAGCCCGGCACCTACCACCGCTCCTCCTGGGCCAATCGTCATGCCCCGGGCCTGCAGGTCGTAGTCACCGCCGCGGCGGATCCGCTATGATGCGCTACCGCTCGCTGGGACGAACCGGACTCCAGGTCTCCGAGCTCGCCGTCGCGGTGTGCGGCGCTGGCGACGATCCCGAAGAAGCCCGCGCCACGCTGGCGCTCGCATTCGATCGCGGAATCAATGCAGTAACGATCGATGCCGGCGACGCAGACGGCGTCCGCTTGCTCGGCGCATCCCTCGGGCAGGCCCCGGACAAGGCCGGCATCCACGTCATCGCCCGACCGACGTCGCTGGTGCCCTTCGATTTGCCGTCGCCGCATGTGCCCGCCCAGCACGCCTATCCCGGCGCGCATCTCCGCGCCGAGGTCGAGCGATTGCGCACAGCGCTCGGCGTCGAGCGGCTGGCGCTGGTGCAGCTCCACGCCTGGTGCCCCGAATGGCTGCACGAGGGCGATTGGCTGGACACGCTCCGGCGCCTGCGCGCCGAGGGAAAGATCGCCGGCTTCGGCATATCGCTGTTCGACCACGACATCGAAGCCGCGCCCGAAGCCGTCGCCAGCGGCATGATCGACGCGGTGCAGCTGATGCATAATGTCTTTGATCCAGCCGGCGCGGCGCTGTTCCCGCATTGCCAGGCGCACGACGTCGCCATGGTCGTCCGCGCGCCGCTCTATTACGGCGCAATCGCGCCCGGGTTCGGCGAAGCGGTCTTTTCGGATCGCGACTGGCGCCGCGGCTATTTCTTCGACGCTCATCGGCGCGAGACCGTTGCGCGCGTCCACAATCTGGCGGACACGACCGGGTCGCCCGAACGTTCGGTGACCGATCTGGCGCTGCGCTTCTGCCTGTCGCACCCCGCGGTCTCTACGGTTGCCGTGGGAATGTGCCGGCGCGAGCATCTCGAGGCCAATCTGCGCGCAATGCTCGCCGGCCCGCTCGATGCCGATAGTCGCGCGGCACTGGCCCGCCACAAATGGCTCGTCTGACGCGCGGACACTGCCTCATTTTTGTGCAGGCTTTCGCATCTGCACAAAAATTTACAGTTCGGTGACATTTGACTGCCCGCTCCGGGCGCGGAATCACGTAAAATTCCGGCTGGCACGCCCCTTGCTGAGCTGCCCTCGGGTTAACCGCCAAGAGGGGGCGACATGAAGCTCATCATCGCCATCATAAAACCGTTCAAGCTGGACGAAGTGCGCGAGGCGCTCACGCAAGTGGGCATTGCGGGCATGACCGTCACCGAGGTCAAGGGCTTCGGTCGGCAAAAGGGCCAGACCGAGATTTATCGGGGGGCCGAGTACAGCACCAACATGGTGCCCAAGATCAAGCTTGAGATCGCGTGCGGGGCCGACATCGTCGATCGCGCCGTCGAGGCGATCCAGGCCGCGGCCAGCACCGGCGCTATCGGCGACGGCAAGATTTTCGTCCTCGATCTCGGCCAGGCGGTGCGCATCCGCACCGGCGAGACCGACGAGACGGCGCTGTGATGAAGGGGGATCAGATGAAGCTAGCAACCAAACTGGCCGCGGGGGCAGGGCTTGCCCTGTTCGCGGCGCTGCCCGCTTGGGCACAGGACGCCGCGCCTGCAGTGGCGACGGTCGTTCCCGACGATTCGATGGTGAGCAAGGGCGATGTCGCCTGGATGCTCGTCTCGGCGGCATTCGTGCTGATGATGTCGGTTCCCGGCCTCGCGCTTTTCTATGGCGGCCTCGTCCGCACCAAGAACATGCTGTCGATCCTGATGCAGGTGCTGACGATCGTCTGCGTCGCCGGCCTCGTCTGGTGCGCCTGGGGCTATTCGATGGCCTTTACCAACGGCGGTTCGCTGAACAGCTTCGTCGGCGGCTTCTCCAAGGTCTTCCTCCAGGGCGTCGATGCGAACACCTTCGCGGCGACCTTCTCGAACGGCGTCTATCTGCCCGAGACTGTATTCGTCGTCTTCCAGATGACCTTCGCGATGATCACCCCGGCGCTGATCGTTGGTGCGTTCGCCGAACGCATCAAGTTCACGCCGCTGATCCTTTTCGTCGTCGCATGGCTGACCTTGGTCTACTTCCCGATGGCGCACATGGTCTGGTACTGGCCCGGCCCGGACTTCCAGCCCGGCCTGCCTGACGATCACGGCTATCTCTGGGGTCTCGGCGCACTAGACTTCGCCGGCGGCACCGTCGTCCACATCAATGCGGGCATCGCCGGCCTCGTCGGCTGCCTCGTGATCGGCAAGCGCACGGGCTACAAGACCGATCCCATGCCGCCCCACTCGCTGACCATGACGATGATCGGCGCGGCCCTTCTGTGGGTGGGCTGGTTCGGCTTCAACGCGGGCTCCAACCTCGAAGCCAACAAGTTCGCCGCGCTCGCCTTCGTCAACACGATGACGGCGACCGCCGCTGCAGGCGCTGTCTGGGCGATCATCGAGCAGGTCATCCACAAGAAGCCGTCGCTCCTCGGCGCAGCCTCGGGCGTTGTCGCCGGCCTAGTGGCGATCACCCCGGCCGCAGGCTTCGCGCATCCGATGACGGCGATCGTGCTCGGCGCGGTGGCATCGGCGGTGTGCTTCTTCTTCGTCACCACGGTGAAGAACAAGCTGAAGTATGACGACACGCTCGACGTGTTCGGCGTCCACTGTGTCGGTGGCATCGTCGGCGCGATCGGCACCGCGATCGTCGCCGATCCGGCGCTGGGCGGCCAGGGCTTCATGGACTTCAACGTCATCCCGGCGGTCGCCGGCACCTATGACATGGGTGCGCAGCTACTCACCCAGGCCAAGGCGGTCGGTGTGACGCTGGTGTTGTCGGGCGGGGTCACCGCTATCCTGTTCCTCGCGATCAAGCACACGATCGGGTTGCGTCCCAGCGTAGAAGTCGAGCTCGAAGGGCTCGACATCAACGAGCATGGCGAGCGCGCCTACAACTACTGACGAGATCGGGCGCCGCGCACGCTCCTGCCAGCGCGGCGCCCAAACGACGTTCCTCCTGCGGACGACTGGGCCGGTGGTTTTCGAACCGCCGGCCCTCTTTTTTTGCGTGCGGGCCGTGCGCGGCGTATGACGGCATCGGGGCTGACCGGGGGGTGCCATGCCGAAGCCGAACGACTTCCATATCGGGGTGATCGAGTTCTTCTCGATCCTGCTGCCGGGCGCGCTGCTCACCGCCGCGCTGGTCGGGCGATTCCATCCCGAGTTTCAGGAGCCGCTGCGCGCGCTGCTGGCGCCGGCCGGCGCGGATTGGGTGGCGTTCGCGCTCACTTCCTATGCCGCGGGCCATTTCATATTCTTGGTCGCCTCGCTGCTCGACGGGCAGGTCTATGACCGCCTCAAGCTGTGGAAGCGGTTCCGCGGCGGCGGCGATCATTGCTATGCGCGGGCCACGGCAGCGCGCGAGCGCTTCTTCGACACCACGGAGAAGGACGTGCCGATGAACAGCTTCGCCTGGGCCAAATCGGTGCTGCGGCTACGTGCCCCGGCGGCGCTTTCGGATGTCGAGCGCTATGAGGCGGACTCGAAGTTCTTCCGGTCGCTCGTCGTGGTGATTCCGGTCGCGGCGCTGCTGCTCGCCACGGGCCCAGTGGTGGCCGCACTCGCGGCGGCGCTGACGCTCGCCTCGTTCTTCCGCTATGCCGAACGGCGCTACAAGAGCACCGAATGGGCCTATCGCTACCTGCTGGTCCTGATCGAGACGCGTTAGAATTCGATCTGGGTGCGGCTGGGCGATGGCCGTTTCCCGGTGGCCGAGCGGTGTCTGCTGCTGCCTGACAAACCGCTTGAAAGGTAGGATTTTGCCTGCTGAGGCCGATGCTCGGGGCCTTGCCCCTTGCTCTTTGACATTTTCCGCAGGGTCACACTGCCGCCGGAACATGCGCGACAGTGTGTCTCTGGTATGGCCTTTGCTTTTGCTATGCGCCCCGCTGACAGCCCTCGCCTCGACCAGCCAGGGGCAGCCGGACCCCGGCTTAAGGCCGGGGTCCGGCGCTAGGATGGTTCGGCCCTAGCCTAGATCCTGGGAAATGAACGCCGCGCAGCGTTCGCCGATCACGATGCTCGGCGCATTGGTATTGCCGCCGATCAGGCGCGGCATCACCGATGCGTCGGCGACGTACAGCCTGTCGACGCCCCGCACCTTGAGCCGCGGGTCGACCACGGCCTCCGCGTCCGATCCCATCCGCGCCGTGCCGACCGGGTGGTAGATCGTGTCCGCCCGCGCGCGGATCAGCGCGTCGAGCGCGGCATCGTCGGTCAGGTCGATCGGATAACGGTCGCGGCCCTTATAGTCGGCGAGCGGCGGCGTATCGAGAATGCGGTACATCGCGCGTACGCCGGTCTTGAGCACTGCCATATCGCGCGGGTCGCTCAGGAAATTCGGATCGATCAGCGGCGGCGCCGCGGCGTCGGGCGACTGGAGCCGGACGGTGCCGCGGCTTTCCGGGCGCAGCACGCAGGCGTGGCAGCTATAGCCATGCCCCTTCACCCTGGCGCGGCCGTGATCCTCGACGATCGCGATCAGGAAGTGGAGCTGGACGTCGGGCCGCTCGCCGGCGAGTTCGGTACGCAGAAACGCGCCCGCCTCGGCATAGGGCGAGGTCATTCCGCCGCCACGGGTGAACAGCCATTGGAGCAATGCACCGACCGATTTTAGCGTGCCCAGCGCCGATCGGCCGAGGAACAGGCTGCCGTCGGTCTCGAACGCCGCAGTATAGTCGATATGGTCCTGGAGGTCGGCGCCGACTGCCGGGCGGTCGATACGCACCGCCAGCCCCATCTCGGCGAGATGCGCAGCCGGGCCGATCCCTGACAGCATCAGCAGCTGCGGTGTCTGGAACGCCCCGGCAGCGAGCACCACTGCGCGCCGCGCCCGGATCTCGTGCGCCTGCCCGTGCTTGCGATAGGCGACGCCCGACGCACGGCCCTCGTGAAACAGGATGCGCTCGACCAGCGCGTCGCAGACGATGTGAAGAGTGTCGCGATGCTTCGCCTCCAGATAGGCGCGCGACGCAGTCCAGCGCTCGCCGTTCTTCTGGGTCACCTGATAGAGCCCGACGCCGTCCTGCCGGGCGCCGTTGAAGTCGGGGTTGACCGGGATCTGAAGCCGCGACGCCGCTTCGATGAAGGCGCGCGAGCCCGGATGCGCATGGTCTTGGTCGCTGACCCAGAGCGGGCCATCGTCGCCGTGAAAGGCGTCGGCGCCTCGGACATTATGCTCGCTGCGGCGGAACCAGGGCAGCATGTCGCCCCAGCCCCAGCCGGTGCAGCCCAGGTCGCGCCACTCGTCATAATCGCGCGCGTTGCCGCGATTGTAGAGCATCGCGTTGATCGCGCTCGATCCGCCCATGCCTTTGCCGCGCGGCTGGTAGCCGCGGCGCCCGTTCAGTCCCGGCTGCGGCACGGTCTCGAAGCGCCAGTTGGTCTTGTCGGTCTGGAACGGCATCATGCCGGGCATGATCGTCTTGAGGCTGGTGTTGCGCCCGCCCGCCTCGATCACCGCGACGGTGTATTTTCCGCCCTCACTCAGGCGGCCTGCGACGGCGCTCCCGCCCGATCCGCATCCGATGACGACGATATCGGCTTCTTCCACGAATCCCCCCGCTCCTGGCGGGCTGTTTCCCAGCGCGCCTTTATCGTTTCCGACGTGTCCCGGCTGCCGTCATGGCTCCATCCCGGCGGCCGGATCAGGTAGTTGAGCCGCGCACGCCAGCTTGGCGCGTGCCAGACGTCCTTGGCGATCCCCACCCATTCGTGCGTCGCGGCCCACAGGACATTGAAGCTGCCCAGGTCCTTGACGATGCCGTAGCGCGGCCGGTCGTCGTCGCGTTCGGGCTCGAAGGTACCGAGCAGGCGGTCCCACACGATGAATACCCCGGCATAATTGCTGTCGAGGTAGCGGGGGTTGGTCGCGTGGTGGACGCGGTGGTGCGACGGCGTGTTCATCACCGCTTCGAACCAGCGCGGCATCCGCCCGATCACTTCGGTGTGGATCCAGAACTGGTAGATCAGGTTGAGGCCGGCCACGAAGAACACCATCGCCGGGGGGAAGCCGATCAGGAACAAGGGCAGGCGGAACAGGAAGCCCAGACTGAAGAAGCCGGTCCATGTCTGCCGCAGCGCCGTCGAGAGATTATAATGCTGGCTCGAATGATGGATGACGTGGCTCGCCCAGAACCAGCGGACGCGGTGCGCCGAGCGGTGGAACAGATAATAAGCGAAATCATCGACCACGAAGGCGATGGCGAACCAATACCAGGCATAGCCGATGTCGAAGGCGCGGAACTGCCAGAGCCATGTCGCCAGCGCGAAGACCAGTCCGCCCGACAGGACCCCGGCGATCGTGCTGCCGGTTCCCAGCAATAGCGAGGTCAGCGTGTCGCGCGGCTCGTAGCGGGTGCGGTCCTTGATCCGCGCGACCACCATCTCCGCCAGCACCAGCAGCACAAAGGCGGGAATTGCCAGCGTCACGGGATCGGCGAGCTTCATGCGAACGGACTTACATCAATGTCAGTTGCGCTTCCAGCCTGTCGACATCTTCTGGCAACACGCCGAACAGCATGACCGCGCCGAACATCCGCTCGCCGGTCTCGATCGTGACACCCTCGGGCGAGGCGCGCTTCCACAAAGGCCGCGCCAGCCGCCGGACCGACACTTTGGCGCCGTGGCGCTTCACTACCGCGATGCCGTCATTGCCCAGCACCAGAGCCGCCGCGCCATTGCTGCCGACCAGCGCGGCGCGCGCGACGAACCCGCTGAGCGCATCCTCGGCCATCTGCTTGGCGGTATTGGCGTCGGCGATCCGGCTCTCGCCCAACTTGAGCAGCCACGAGACCCACGCCAGCACGAGAACGGCGGCCAGCGAGCCGCCGAGCTGCATCCAGTTCATGCGCGGCCGGAAAGCGCGTCGAGAAGAGGACGGAGTCCCGAAATGTCATACCCCGCACCCGCCGCCTTGGCCGTCAGCGCGTCCGGATCCCCACCGCGGCTGGCCTCGGCGAGTGCCCAGAGATTGCACGAGCGCGTTCCCGAGCGGCAATAGGCCAGAACCGGCCCGCCGGCGTCCTCGATCGCCTTAGCCATCGCTTCGACCTGCGTCGCCGAGAAGCCGGCATGCGTGACCGGGATCTCCGCATAGGACAATCCTGCCGCCTCGGCCGCGGCGCGCACCGCGTCGCCCGTCGGCTGGCCGAGCTCCTCGCCTTCGGGGCGATTGTTGACGATTCCCCTGAACCCCGCCGCAGCGATGTCCGCCACCTCCTCGGGCGCGATCTGCGGCGCCACCGATATCTGCTCGTCGATCTTCCGGATCATGCCGCCTCGCGAATTACCTGCAGGAACGTGTCACCATAAGCCTCGAGCTTGCGCGCGCCAACGCCCGAGAGTTGACCCAGTTCGCCCAACGTCCCGGGCCGCGCCAACGCCATGTCGCGCAGCACCGAATCGTGGAAGATCACATAGGGCGGCAGTCCCGCTTCCATCGCGATCTCGCGGCGCTTGGCGCGAAGCGCCTCGAACAGCGGGTTGCCGATCGGATTGGCGTCGCCGCCGGCCGCGGTGCGTCCGCGCTTGGTTCGCCGCTCGCGCTTGGGCGGAAGCACGAGCTTGAGATCGGTCTCGCCCTTGAGGAGCGGCCGCGCGCCCGGACCGAACTCGAGCCCGCCATGGGCATTGGCCCGCAGTGCGTCGCGCAGCAGCAGCGCGCGGGCCACGGGCTTCAGCAGCGCCGCCTCGTCGCCATCAACGATCCCGAACACCGAGAGCTGCTCGTGCCCGTTCGTCATGCTGCGCTCGCTCGACTGGCCGAGCAGGATCGACTCGATATAGCCGGTGCCGAACATCATGCCGGTGCGGAACACCGCCGACAGGAATTTCTGCGCGGTTACGGTAACATCGACTGCCGCGGGCGGATTGAGGCAATTGTCGCAATTGCCGCAGCTCTCCGACGCGTCTTCGCCGAAATGGCGGAGCAGGATGCGCCGGCGGCAGCCACCAGTCTCGACCAGCGCGCCCAGCGCTGACAACCGCGTGCGTTCGCCTGCCTGCCGCCCGGCATCGACTTCGCCGATCCGCTGGCGCGCCCGCGCAAAATCCTCGGCACCCCAAAAGAGGTGTGCGACTGCGGGGTCGCCGTCGCGGCCGGCGCGGCCGGTCTCCTGATAATAGGCTTCGATCGACTTGGGCAGGCCGGCATGTGCGACGAAGCGGACGTCGGGCTTGTCGATTCCCATGCCGAACGCCACCGTCGCGACCACGACCATGTCCTCGCTGGCGACGAACGCGGCCTGGTTGCGGCGGCGCACCGCGGGATCGAGCCCGGCATGATAGGGCAGCACGCTACGTCCGGTCTCGGCGAGTTTGTCGGCCAGCTTCTCCACGCCAGCGCGAGTCTGTGCGTAGACGATTCCGGGGCCCGGCTGCTCGGCGATCAGGTCGATGATCTGGCGCGTCGAATTGTCGCGCGCGGTGATCGTGTAGCGTATATTGGGCCGATCGAACCCCGCGACGATCATCCCGTCGATCGGAATGCCCAGCTGCTCGCAGATATCGGCGCGAGTATGCGCATCGGCGGTCGCGGTGAGCGCCAGCCGCGGCACCTCTGCGAAGCGATCGAGCAACGGCCGCAGCAGCCGGTAGTCGGGGCGGAAATCATGCCCCCATTCGGAGACGCAATGCGCCTCGTCGATCGCGAAGAGACTGAGCCTGGTCTGGGTCAGCAGGTTGCGAAAGCCCTCGCCCGAAGCGCGTTCCGGCGCAACATAGAGAAGATCGAGCTCGCCGGCGCGGAAGCGCGCGATCGTCTCCTCGCGATTCTCGTCGACCGAGGTCAGCGTCGCCGCACGGATGCCCACGGCTTCGGCGGCGCGCAGCTGGTCGTGCATCAAAGCGATCAGCGGCGAGACGACTACGCACGTCCCGTCGAGCGCCAGGCTTGGCACCTGATAGCATAGCGATTTGCCCGCGCCGGTCGGCATCACCGCCAAAGTGTTGGCGCCGGCCATCACCCGATCGATCACCTGAGGCTGCACCCCCCGAAAGCCGGGGAAGCCGAAGGTTTTACGGAGGATGTCCAGGGGCGCTTTCACCGGGCTTCGTTAGGGCCCGCGAAGGGGTGGTGTCGAGAGGCAGAGCAGGGTCGGGGCGTTCCATCCACAGGGTTTCGATGGGCTGCGGCACTCGGTACTTTGAACTGCGGCTCTGATCGGTCAAAGCGGACGGCGAATGACGGTTCGCGTGGAAATGGGCAAGGATACGGGCGGCGCGCCTGTGTCGATGGATCTCGAGGAGCTCCTGGCCACGCGTCTGCTCGTCCAGGGCAATTCGGGTTCGGGAAAGTCGCACCTGCTGCGCCGGCTGCTCGAACAATCGGCGGGTCAGGTCCAGCAGGTGGTGATCGATCCCGAGGGCGATTTCGTCACGCTGGGCGACCGCTATGGTCATATCGCGATCGAGGCGACCGAGCACAGCGAGCGCGACGTCGCCCGATTTGCCGCGCGCATCCGCGAGCATCGCGCCTCGGTAGTGCTTAGCCTCGAAGGGCTCGAGGCCGAGGGTCAGATGAAATGCGCCGCGGCCTTCCTCAACGGGCTGTTCGACGCGCCGCGTGACCATTGGTATCCCGCGCTGGTCGTGGTCGACGAAGCGCAGCTGTTCGCGCCTGCGGGCGGCGGCGAAGTCGCTGAGGACGTCCGCCGCGCGTCGCTGAGCGCAATGACCAACCTGATGTGCCGCGGCCGCAAGCGCGGGCTCGCTGGGGTGATTGCCACCCAGCGGCTCGCGAAGCTTGCCAAGAACGTCGCCGCCGAAGCCTCGAACTTCCTGATGGGACGCACCTTTCTCGATATCGACATGGCGCGTGCCGCCGATCTCCTCGGCATGGAGCGCCGCCAGGCCGAGGCGATCCGCGACTTGCAGCGCGGCCATTTCCTCGCGCTTGGGCCGGCAGTGGCGCGCCGCCCGGTGTCGATCCAGATCGGCGCAGTCGAGACCAGTGCACGTAGCTCGAGCCCCAAGCTGACGCCGCTGCCCCAGGCGCCTACGGAAGACATCAAGGATCTGCTGCTCGCCCCCGCCGAGCCCAACTGGACGCCGCCAGCACCCACACCGGTGCCGACCCAGATGCCTTCCGAACGGCTGATCGAGGCGCTTGCACGTTCGACGCCCGCTCCGGCCGAGGACGTGCCCGACATCGATGCCGAAGAGGCTGCCGGGCGTATTGCCGAGGTGCTGCGCGACATCGTCGAAGACAGCGAATCGACCTTTCGGTCGCCGTCGGTGCTCTATCAGGACTTCCTTGTCCGTTGCCGGATGGTCGGACTCGCGCGACCGCCGCTCGATCTTTCGAGCTTTGTCCGCCGCCTCTCGGCGGCGCGTGCGGGCATCCATGGTGATCCCGATGCTGAATGGGCACAGGCGCTCGAGGCGGCGCGCGCGCTGCCTGACGACATGCTCGGGCCGTTCCTGCTCGTCGCCCGCGCCGCGCGCGAGGGTCTGCCCTGTCCCAGCGACACTGAACTCGCCGCAACCTATGGCACCAGCTCGCTCGGCCGGGTGCGCCGCTTGCTGACCTATATCGAGAGCAAGGAGCTGTTCGTCACCCGCGTCGACTTGGCCGGCAAGCGCTCGATCACCATCCCGCGGCTGGGCTGGACCACGCAACCCGCCGAATTGGGTTAAGTCCCGCTTCTAAAATCGTGCGACCGTGATAGTCTCGCGTGACAACGGGGGGGACGTGGCATGGAAAACAACTTCGACGATTCAGACGAGCCGCGCGGTTTCAATTTGGGGCGTAGTTCGCTGGCGATAGCGGGGATCGGGTTGATCTATGGCGCCGTCGCGCTGTTCGGCTTCGTCTGTTATCTGCTCGTCCTCGACGATACCAAGGCCAGCGAGCGCGCGACCACGCTGGCCGATTTCACGCCCGAGCTCATCCTCAGTTCGATCGGCCTGATCGGCGCAGTGCTGGGCATCCAGCTGCTGCGATCGGTAGGGCTGTCGCGCGGCCAGCAGCCGGGCCGGGTGATCAACAGCGAGGAATGGCAGGCGATCAGCGAGCAAGTGAAGTTGGGTCAGGAAGAGGCGGTCACCCAATATATCCGGCTCACCAGCCTCAGCGGCTTCACCGGTGCATTCACCAAATTGGGGCTGACCGGGCTGCCGCTTGCGACGATTGGGCTGACATTGTTTTTCTCGGTCCTCGCAATCGCTTATCCCACCTTCATGGACATGGCCAAGCTGACGCTCGGCGCGTTCATCGGGTCATTCGTCCAGAAACAGGCGGGCGCGGGCGGATCGGTGAAGCTGCCTGGCGGTCAGACGGTATCGGTAAACGCGCCGCCGGTCGCCTGAAGCACCTGCCGGAGCCACGCTTCCGTCTCCACAGGGTGCGTCACGGGAAGCATATGGCCGCCGTCGATCAACGCTACTGTCGCGCCGGGGATCTCGGCGGCGGTCCGCTCGCCATTCAGCCGCGGATCGAGCACCGCGTCGCCGCGGCCGTAGAGAATCGCCACCGGCACGCGCATCTCGGCATAGCGCGCGGTCAGCGCCGCCATTTCGCCCGGCGCGGTGTGGACCTCGAACGATCCCGCCATATAGCTTTTGGGGCGCATCGCGAGCGCACCACCGCCGGCAAGCGCGAAATCGGCAGGCACCGGATCGGGCGCGAAGATCGCCGCGGCGGTTGCGGCGCCGGTGCGCAGCCCCATAGGCACCACCACGGTCCACGCGAGCAGCGGACGCAGGGCGAGCGGTGCGAGCAGCCCTTTGAACACGGCCGGGACCCTATCGACGACCTGTGCGAGCGGTGCGATCAGCGCGAGCCCGCGAACCAGCTCGGGGCGACCAATGCCGAGCGCGAGGCTCACCGCGCCGCCCATCGAATGTCCGACCAGCAAAGGCTTTTCGAGGTCGAGCTGCTCGATCAGCGCGGCGATCATCCCGGCCTGCGCGGCGATACCCGGCCGGGGCCCATCGATCGACGAATGTCCCCAGCCGGGCCGATCGACCAGCACGACGCGGTGATCGGCGGCGAGCCGGCCGGCAAGCGAATGCGAGAAGTTGCGGAGCTGGCCCATCAGCCCGTGGACCATCACGATCGCGGGGCCCTCGGCCTCGGGATTCATGTCGACATAATGGAGCCGCGCACCGGCGACTTCGGCGAACTTGCCCTCGGCGGGCACCAGTTCCTCGGCCTTGCGCCCGACATAGGCCGACCAGCCCGCGAGCCCCAATGCGAAGATCCCGGCCAGCCCCAATGGTATCAGCATCGCTTCCCTCTCGTGCGTCGCATGGCTAGAACCTAGGCATGTCCGACGTACGCAACAACGAAGAACGCAGCCGCTACGAACTGGTCGAGCAGGGCCATCTCGCCTTTGCCGAATATGCCATCGACGGCGAGGTGATCACCTTCACCCACACGATCGTGCCCTCGGCGCTGCAGGGAATGGGCGTAGGCAGCCGGCTGATCGCGGCGGCGCTCGCCGATGTGCGCGGCCGGGGGCTCAAGATCCGTCCGCAATGCCAGTTCGTCGCGGCCTATATCGCCAGGCATGCCGAATGGCAGGATCTGCTGGTCTAATCTAACGCCTCCATTCCAAGGAGGATAAGCGAAGGCGGCGCCTCACTCCGCCGCGAGTTCTTCGCCGGCTTCGCGTTCCTGCGCCTGGCGCGCCCACATCTCGGCATACAGGCCATCGTGCCGGAGCAACTCGGCATGCGTGCCCTGCTCGGCGACGCGGCCTGCTTCCAGCACGACGATGCGGTCGGCATGGACCACGGTCGACAGGCGATGGGCGATCACGATCGTGGTGCGACCGCGCTCGATCGCTTCCAGCGTCGCCTGAATATCGGCCTCAGTGCGGCTGTCGAGTGCGCTGGTCGCTTCGTCGAGGATCAGGATCGGCGGGTTCTTGACCAGCGTCCGCGCGATCGCGACGCGCTGCTTCTCGCCACCCGAAAGCTTGAGCCCGCGCTCCCCGACGCGCGTGTCGAAGCCGTCGGGAAGCGACTGGATGAACCCGGCGATCGCGGCACCGCGCGCAGCCGCTGCAACTTCGTCGGAGTCGGCGCCCTCGCGGCCATAGGCGATGTTGTAGCCGATCGTGTCGTTGAACAGTACCGTGTCCTGCGGGACGATGCCGATCGCCGCGCGAAGGCTCGCCTGAGTCACGGCGCGAATGTCCTGCCCGTCGATCGTGATCCGACCATCGGTGACGTCGTAGAAACGGTACATCAGCCGCGCCAGCGTGGACTTGCCCGCGCCGGAGGGGCCGACCACGGCCACGGTTGCACCCGCGGGAATGTCGAGGTCGATGCCCTTCAGAATCTGCCGGTCGGGATCATAGCTGAATTCGACGTTCTCGAAGCGGACGTGCCCACGCGCGACGTCAAGCGGTGTCGCCCCGGGCGAATCTGCGATCTCCTCCTGCGTATCGATCAGGTCGAACATGCTGCCCATGTCGATCACGCCCTGGCGGATCGTGCGATAGACCCAGCCGAGCATGTCCAGCGGGCGGAATAGCTGGCTGAGCAGCGTAGAGACGAGCACGACGTCGCCCGCGGTGAACCGGCCCGTGCTCCAGCCCCAGACGATCAGCGCCATGCCGGCGCCGAGCATCGCGTTGGTGATCAGCGCTTGGCCAATGTTGAGCCAGGCGAGCGAGTTCTCGGAAGTGACCGCCGCCTTCATGTACGACGTCATCGCCTTGTCGTAGCGCGCGGCCTCGCGCGCTTCGGCGTTGAAGTACTTCACCGTTTCGAAGTTGAGCAGCGAATCGACTGCGTGTGCCACTGCGCCGGTATCGAGGTCGTTCATCTGCTCGCGCAGCTTCGATCGCCAGTCCGTCACCCAACGGGTGAAGGCGATATAAACAACCACCATTGTCACCGTGCCGGCCACCAGCCAATGACCGAACCGCGTCCAGAAAATGCCGATCACCAGCCCGAGTTCGAGGATGGTCGGGGCGATGTTGAACAGCAGGAAATACAGCATCGTATCGATGCTCTTGGTGCCGCGCTCGACCACCTTGGTGATCGCGCCGGTGCGCCGTTCCAGATGGAAGCGCAGGCTCAGCCGGTGGAGATGCGCGAACACGTCCGACGCCAGCCGGCGCGTGGCGTCCTGCCCGACCTTTTCGAACACGGCGTTGCGCAGATTGTCGAACAGTACGCCGCCCAGCCGAGCGGCGGCATATCCCACCACCAGCGCGGTCACCAGCCACACCGCGTCGCGCGATCCGCTCGCCATCCGGTCGATCGCACCCTGCAGCGCGAAGGGCGCTCCATAGACCTGGATCAGCTTGGAGATCACCACCAGGACCAGTGCGATCACGATACGTGCGCGCAGCCCGGGCGAATCCTTCGGCCACAGATAGGGCAGGAAGCGCCGCATCGTCGCGAGCAGCGGCCGCTCGGGCGCGGATTCAGAATTCATGGGAGGCATCAAGTCCCGATTTGGTGCGCCGGGCGCCGCGATGCAACGTTTTGCCGGAACGTGCGCGGCCTCGCTTCGTTTTATCCGCGAAGGGAAGGACGATGGATCAGGTCCTCTATGTGCTGGCGATCATGGGTTGCGGGGACGATTCGATGCAGTGCCAGCAGGCCCGTATCGAGCCCGCCCGATACACCTCGATCCAGGCGTGCCAGCAGGAAATGCCCGGTGCGCTCCAGCGCAACACCGACATTGATTATCCGGTGATCAGCGCCGCATGCCAGCGCATGACGCCGCAAATGGTCGATGCCCGCCGGACGCGAACCGAGCGGGCCGGCAGCTAGGCCGTCTTCCTGCAATCAACTATAGTGCTCCGGGAAAGAGCGCGTAACCCGGCGCTGCGTGAGGGCCTGCGCTAGCGTGGCCTTTGCCAGAGGAATGCCGGGCGCTCGGTCCCCGAATATAGCTGCTTGCGCCGAAGCGCCTGCCACCAGGCGCGTGCGATCCACCCGAGTTTCTCGATGCGGCCGATCGTTACCCGGTGATCCCAGGCATGGTCGCCGATCGACGAGACCTTGCGCGCGATGGCCCCATAGATTCCGGCCGCCGCTAGCACTGCCCAGGCCGAGCGAAACGACAGCGCCAGGGTGCCGCCGCGCGCGCTGTCCTCGTAACATGCAGCGCATTTCGCCAACCGTCGCGCGAGCACGGTCAGCCGCTGGCGAAAGTGCGGCTTCACATGCTCTCCCGGCGGGATGTCCATTTCAACCAGCCATTCCTCGGGCAGGTAGCACCGCCCGATCCGGTCGTCGGCCTCGATATCGCGGGCAATGTTGGCGAGCTGGAAGGCAAGGCCCAGGTCACAGGCGCGGTCGAGCACTTGTTGGTCATGGGGCGAAACCCCCATCACCACCGCCATCATGCAGCCGACTGCGCCGGCGACATGATAGCTGTATTTGAACAAGTCGGCCTCGCTGCGTGGCCGCCAGCCTGCCGCGTCGAGCGCGAAGCCCTCGACCACGTCCCACACCAGCCGGTGCGGCATTCCGGTTTCCTCGACGACGATGCGCAGCGCGTCGAAGGCGGGATCGCCGACCCAACGCCCTTCCAGTGCCGCTGCAGTGCGCACGCGGATCGCTTCCAGCCGTTCCTCGGCCTCGGCGTCGGTGACGACATGCTTGGCCTGGCCATGATCCTGCCCGTCGGCGATATCGTCGCATGCGCGGCACCAGGCATAGAGCAGCCAAGCGCGCTCGCGGGTTCGCCGATCGAAGAGCCGGCTCGCCGCAGCGAAGCTCTTCGATCCGCGGGCGATCGACTCACCCGCAGTTGCGACGATCGCGTCGCGCGTAGGCAGGCCGCCGCTCAGAGGTCTTCGCGCTTCATCTTGATGATCGGGATCGTCGGTATGAACGCCGCCATCTGGTCAAGCAGCCCGTCGAGATGATCGTCGATCAGCAGCAGCCCCTGGTGCTGCGGCCGCAGAAATCCGACCGTCCCCATATGCTCCCAGAATTCGATCAGCTTGTCGTAATAGCCCGCGATATTGAGCAGACCGATCGGATCGGCATGATAGCCGAGCTGCGCCCAGCTCAGCGCCTCCCACAATTCGTCCATTGTGCCCGTGCCGCCGGGCAGATTGACGAAGCCGTCGGCCAGTTCGGTGAAGCGCGCCTTGCGCTCGTGCATCGTATCGACGACGTGGAGTTCGGTCAGCCCGCGATGCGCGACCTCGGCGTTGACCAGCGCGGTCGGGATCACGCCGATCACTTCGCCGCCGGCTTCGAGCGCCGAATCGGCCACCGCGCCCATTAACCCGAGGCGCCCGCCGCCATAGACCAGCCCGATGCCGCGCTCGGCCAAGCTGCGCCCGACGATGCGTGCGGCTTCGATATAGACCGGGTCGGCGGGAGTGGCCGAGCCGCAATAGACTGCCAGGCGCTTCACCGGCCGTCGCCCAGCATCAGCGCCGCAGTCGCCTTGGCGCTGCCGACCACGCCGGGGATGCCCGCGCCAGGATGCGTGCCCGCGCCGACGAAATAGAGGTTCGAGATCGAATCGTCGCGATTGTGCGCGCGGAAATACGCGCTCTGGGTGAGGATTGGCTCGAGGCTGAAGCCCGAGCCGAGATGCGCCTTGAGGTCGTGTGCGAAATCGGGCGGCGCATAGGAGAATTTGGTCACGATACGGTCCTTGAGGTCGGGAATCAGCCGGCGCGATATTTCAGCAAGGATGCGCTCTTCGAGCACGGGGCCGATTTCGCTCCAGTCGGCCGGGAATTTGCCGAGATGCGGCACCGGCGCAAGCGCATAGAAGGTCGACTGGCCATCGGGCGCCACCGAGGGATCGCTTGCGCTGGGATGGTGGAGATACAGCGAGAAATCCTCGCTCACCACGCCGTGATCGTAAATGTCCGCGAGCAGCCCCTGATAGCGCGGGCCGAACAGGATCGAATGGTGCGGGATTTCGGGGAAGCTGCCGCGCACCCCGAAATGGACGAGGAACAGCGAGGGCGAATAGCGCTTGTTCTCGAGGCTCGCCGCGGTGCGCTGGGCGCTACGGGACTCGCTCAGTAAGTGGCGATAGCTGTGGACGATGTCGGCATTGCTGGCGATCGCATCGGCCTCTAGCTCGAAACCGCTCTCGGTGCGCAGCCCGGTCACCCGATCGCCGAGGGTGTGAATCTTGGCGACGGCATCGCCGAGCCGGATCACGCCGCCCAGCCGCTCGAAATGGCGGACCATGCCCGCGACGAGGCGGTTGGTGCCACCCTCGGCATACCAGACGCCGCCGTCGCGCTCGAGCTTGTGGATCAGCGCGTAGATCGCGCTCGTGGTCATCGGATTGCCGCCGACCAGCAGCGTGTGGAAGCTCAGTGCCTGACGCAGCTTCTCGTTCTTTACGAAGTGCGACACCATTGAATAGACGGAGCGCCACGCCTGGTATTTCATCAGCGCCGGCGCGGCGCGGACCATCGAGCCGAAATCGAGGAACGCGACATGACCGAGCTTCTCATAGCCTTCGCGGTACACCCCCGCCGAATATTTGAGGAAGCGGCGATAGCCCGCGACGTCCTCGGGATTGAGCCGGGCGATCTCGGCGCCCAGCTGCGCATCGTCGTTCGAATAATCGAAGGCTGTGCCGTCGGGCCAGGACAGGCGGTAGAAGGGCGATACCGGCACAAGTTTCACGTCTTCCGAGATGTCGTGCCCGGAGAGGCGCCACAATTCCGCGAGCGCATCGGGAGCCGTGATCACCGTGGGGCCGGCATCGAAGGTGAAGCCGTCGCGCTCCCAATAATAAGCGCGCCCGCCCGGCTTGTCGCGCGCCTCAATTATGGTGGTATCGACTCCCGCCGATTGCAGCCGGATCGCGAGCGCGAGCCCGCCAAATCCTGCGCCGATGACAACCGCTTTCTTCATTGGACCCCCGTTATCGCGCGCACCGCCCGGCCGATCGGCACCGGCGGCTTGCCCGTCATCACCCGGATCTTGTCGCCCAGATTCGATTTGGCCGCATAAAAGCGGCCGATCAGTTCCTCGTCCAGCCGGTAGAAGCGTTCGAGGACCCGATAGCGTTCCTCGGGCTCGGCGGCGCGAAACAGCATCGCCGCGAGCATCCGGTAGAAACGGCGGCTACGCCATAGCCGTCGCGAATAGCCGTGGAGCAGGTCGTGCAACGCCTGCCCGTCGAAAGTGCCGGCACTCGCGACAAGCGTCGCGGTGCGCACTGCATCGGGCAGCGAATAGCTGGTCAGCGGATGGAAGAGCCCGGCGCGCACGCCCGCCTTGGCGACGTTGTGCCCACCCGATCGCCAATAGGCTTCGAAGTCGCCGCCGATCGCAACCGGGAGGGCGCCGGCTTCCTCGCGTACGACGTCCTTCAATTCCCAGCCGCGTCTGGCGACATAGGTGTCGATCCGGCCGCCCAGCGCCGCTGGGTCGATGTAAGAGGTATCGCTGTAATAGGTGTCCTCGACGAATATCCGGTCGGCCGAGAAGGGCAGGCAATAGACGAAGCGATAGCCGTCGATCTGCTCGACTGTGGCATCCATCACCACTGGCCGTTCGACGCCATGCGGTCGTTGCAGCAGGAGTTCGCGGCCGAGGAATTTCTGCCAGCCGAGGTCCAGCGTCGAAAGGTCGCCAGCGCCGCGGCAATCGATCACACCTTTCGCTTCGATACGGTCGCCATCGGCGAGGACCACCGCGGTGCCACTCACCGCCTGAACTTCACGGCCGACCATGGCTGCGTTTGTCGGCAGCTCGTTCAGCACCACGCGTTCGAAATTAGCGGATTCGATCGAATAATAGGGTGACTTCAGCGTCCGCGCATGGCCGGGAAAGGCAACGTCGTAGCGCGTCCAGCCATGGCTGATCAGCGGCGATACCAGCCAGCGATCGGCGGGCGCCACGTCGCTGGCGAAGAACGACCAGAGGTGGTTGCCGCCGATATGCGCGCCGCCTTCGATCAGCCGCACATCGGCTTCGGGATGCCTGGCGCGCACCGCGCGCGCAATCAGCCCTCCGGCAAGGCCGCCGCCGACGATGGCGAGATCGCAGCTGATCGTGGCCGACATCGGCCCGGCCTAGCCCAAGGGTCTGCGGCGTTCCAACAAAAACCCTCCCCGGCTCGCACCGAAGAGGGCAGGTGTGGCGGGAGTGGAGCGATGGTCGCACTCCCGGAGCGCGTGTCAGGCGGCCTTGAGCAGGGGCCATTCGTCAGCCATCGCCTTGGCCACGGAAGGGCGGATACGCAGACGGGTGCGGTAGGCGAGCAGCACCGGCCAGTCGGCGATCGCCACGCCGGCATGCTCGCACCAGTTGAGCACGCTCAGAAGATAGGCGTCGGCGACGGTGAAGCGATCGTCGAGGAAATCGCGGCTTTCCAATTGCCGCGACAGCACCCCGAACGGCTTGGCGGCACGCGCCAGCGCAGCCGCGCGCTCCTCCGGACCCGCGGTCTTGCCGAGCAGCGGCGTGAACACGCCCTTGTGCAATTCGGTGCCGGTGAAGTTGAGCCAGGCGAGCATCCGGTAATGCGCGTTCGAAAAGCCGGTAAAGCTAAGCGACCCCTCGGGCGCCAATTCGGCGATATAGGTGAGGATCGCCGGTCCCTCGGTGAGCGTGAAGCCTGCGCCGGTCTCGAGTGCCGGGACATAGCCCATCGGGCTGATCTCGCCGAAATGGCGTCCGTCGGGCAGATGTCCGTCAGCGGGCACCAGCACGAATTCGGCATCGAGTTCCGCCTCTTCGAGCGCGATCCGCGCAGCGAGCGAGCAGGCGAACGGGCGAAAATAGAGCTTCATTACCAACCTCCCTTGATTAATGTACGATCTCGCATAGAAATTGAGAGGTCAAGGATTAATTGCGAGATCGCACAGAAATGACGACCAAGGTCCGCGGGCGCCCGCGCAGCTTCGATCCCGACGAAGCGATGGGTCGCGCCACCGAGCGTTTCCGGACACACGGATATGCCGGCACATCGCTCGACGACCTCGCCGCGGCGACCGGGCTTGCCCGACCCAGCCTTGCCGCTGCGTTCGGCGACAAGCGCGCGATGTACCTTGCCGCGATCGAGCGGCTCTCCGCGCGCATCGAGCGGCAATTGCTGCGGCTTGGCGAGGCGAAGTTGCCGCTGCGCGAACTGCTCGAGCGCATCCTGCTCGGCGGGATCGAACTGTATCTGACGGGCAGCGATGGGCCCGAGGGGTGCCTTGTCCTCAACACCGCGGCGACCCAGGCCGCGTCCGACCCGGCGGTTCGCGAGAAGGTTGCGGCGTTCCTTGCGATCGAGGACGGACGCATCGCCGAATTGCTCGCCGCGGCGGGCAGCACTGCGCCGCAGGCACAGGGCCGGCTCGTCGCCTCGGTGCTCCATTCGCTCAGCGTTCGCGCGCGGGGTGGGGCGTCGCGCGCCGAGCTGGAACAGGTCGCCCAGGACTGCATCGCGCTGATCGCCGGAGCCGAATCCTGAGCGCGCTGCGTCCGCCGCTGCGAATTTCGCGCGGCGCGGTAGTCGCGGCGATTCTCGTCGGGCTGGCCGTGGCCGTCATTCTGTTGGCGATGGACCGGCCGCCGATCTGCCAATGCGGCACGATCAAGCTGTGGCACGGCGATGTCCATTCGAGCGAGAACAGCCAGCACCTGTCCGACTGGTATACGTTCAGCCACATCATCCACGGCTTCCTGTTCTACGCCGCTGCGCATTTCGCTCTCCGCGGACGGACGCGGCGCTGGGCGCTGCCCTTTGCCGTTGCAGTCGAGGGATTCTGGGAAATCCTCGAAAACTCGCCGATCATCATCAACCGCTATCGCGAGGCGACGATCGCGCTCGGCTATTCGGGCGACAGCATCGTCAATTCGCTCGCCGATATCGGCTGGATGGCGCTGGGCTTCGTGCTCGCCTCGCGGCTGCCGGCCTGGGCGACGATCGCCCTGGCGCTGCTGTTCGAACTGGGGACGCTGGCGCTGATCCGCGACAATCTGACGCTCAACGTGCTGATGCTGGTCTGGCCGATCGATGCCGTCAGGACATGGCAAGGCGGCTAGTGTAGAGCGCAGCACATGGCCCTTGCCCCTTTCCTTTCCGCAATTGCGATGACGCTGATCGTCGGCGTCCGCTACCTCGTCACCTCGGGCGCGTTCGCCTTTGCGACGCGGCTGCGGCATCCGGCGCTCTATACCGGGCTCGACAAGCAGATCCGCAAGGAGATCGGCTGGAGCCTCGCCTCGGCGGCGATCTATGGCGTGCCCGCCGGCGTGGTTGCCTGGGGCTGGCAGAACCATGGCTGGACGCGGATCTATGCCGATGTCGACGCCTGGCCGCTCTGGTATCTGCCGGTGTCGGTGCTGCTGTTCCTGATAGCGCACGATGCCTGGTTCTACTGGACGCACCGGCTGATGCATCGGCCGCGCTGGTTCCGCATCGCCCATGCCGTCCATCATGCCAGCCGCCCGCCCACGGCCTGGGCGGCGATGAGCTTCCATCCCGTGGAGGCGCTGACCGGCGCCGTCGTCATCCCGCTGCTCGTCTTCCTGATCCCGATCCATATCGGCGCGCTGGGGCTGGTGCTGGCGATCATGACCGTTATGGGAGTGACCAACCACATGGGCTGGGAGATCTTCCCCCGGTTCGTCCACAGTGGGCCCCTGGGCGGATGGCTGATCACCGCGAGCCATCATCAGCGCCACCACCAGCTCTATGGATGCAATTATGGTCTCTACTTTCGCTTCTGGGACCGGCTTTGCGGCACCGACCACGGTCTCGGCGATTTCGCGCATCGCGGCGGCCGCGCTGTGCCTGGTGGCGCTGCCGGGGGCGACGCCACCCCACGCCAGCCTTGATATCGAGATCACCGGGCTGCGCTCGGCCAAGGGCATGATCCAGCTCTGCCTGACCGCCGATGCCGGCGCGTTCCCGGACTGCAAGAGCGGCGCCGGCGGCATGCGGCGGACATGGTCCGCCGCGGTGCCGCGCATCCGCTTCGAAGACCTGCCACCCGGCGACTATGCCGTCGCCGTGATCCACGATGCCAATGCCAACGCCAAGCTCGACACGATGCTGGGCATTCCCAAGGAAGGTTTCGGCTTTTCGCGCAACCCGGGGATCGGCTTCGGCCCGCCGCGCTTCGCCGCCGCGCGCTTCGCAGTGGGACCCGGCGGCGAGGCCCAGCAGATCCGGATGCGCTATTTGCTCTGAGTGCCCGCGCACGGCTAAGGCGGCCCCATGGCAGAAGAAGAGGACAGCTTCGTCTATGACGAAGCCAGCGGCGAATGGATCAGCGCAGCCGAGGCGAAGGCCAGGGACGGCGCGGGCGGCGACCAGATCGAAGTGCGCGATTCGGTGGGCAATCTCCTTGCCGACGGCGACCAGGTGACGCTGATCAAGGACCTGACCGTCAAGGGCGCGGGGCAGACGCTCAAGCGCGGCACGCTGATCAAGTCGATCCGGCTGACCGGCGACGCGCAGGAAATCGACTGCAAATATGAAGGCATCAAGGGCCTGGTGCTGCGCGCGGAGTTCGTGCGGAAGCGCTGAGCCCGGCCAACGCCCGCGCACGAATTGATGCGCGGATGCAGTGCCGACGGGCCTAAGGGGTGGCGCGGGGCCTTTCGCTCCCGAAGGACAGGCGATGGCCAAGAGCCAGAAGAAATCGAACAAGGAAGTCCGCAAGCCCAAGGCGGAGAAGGTCAAGACGATCGCCGCCAACGCATCGACCAAGGACAAGCCCGTCGCGATGGTGAACCTCAAGGGCTGAGGCCCGCCGACCGGGCCGGCAGCGGTGCGACAGATTGACGAACTTGACGGATTCGCGTGATTTGACGCGCTGCCCCCTCGGGGGCGAGCGGTGAACGGACCGTGAGGCGACACCGACGCGACACTAAACGACGCCGACGCGACACTAAACGACACTGCCGCGACACTGGCGCGACGAATCGCGACTGCGCGGCGACGGCGACGCGTCACCGACGCGCCCCGCTGGCGACGGCCTGCCGCGCCGGCGGCGCATCCGACGCAAACGGATCGGCCATCCGCCGGGCATATACCGCGAGCGCCTGATCCCAGCCGCGATCGAACGGCGTGCCGGCGAGGCGCTGGCGCAGGCCGTGTGCGCTCGACTGCGACATGCCCGCGGCGCGCGCCGCCTGCGCGACGCTGCCGGTTTCAAGCAACGCGGCGAGGAAGATGCGCTGCCGGGCGGGCGTCCATTGCCCGCGGGGCGGACGCGCGGACCTCGGCTGGGGCGAAAATGCGGGCGCGGCATCGCGCGCGGACGGATTGCGGGGATGCTGGTTTTCCATCGACAAGGATGGAGCAGATCAAATCCTACATTGAAAGTGGGTGGGCGCCTTCAGGGCAGCAGGCGCAAGTCGCCCTTCGTTGGGCATATCACTGCCGAGAGCGACAAGGCTAGTCGGCAATCTCGGCAGCTTGGCAAATTTAGCGTAAAATCGTATAAAGCCGGCATGGCGCAGATGAACATCTCGATCCCCGACAAGCTCAAGGGCTGGGCGGAACAGCGCGTCGCCGAGGGGCGCTACAGCAGCACCAGCGACTATGTGCGTGATCTGGTGCGGCGGGATCAGGAACATGCGGAGAAGCTGCGGGCGCTGCGAGCCGCGATCGACAACGGGTTGGCGTCGGGCGTGAGCGAGCGCGATCCGTTCGAGCTTCTGGACGAAATGCGCGACGGTTTGCGCGCGGCGGCGCGGAGCGCGGATGCGGCTTGAGCTGAGCCGCGAGGCTCAGGCCGATCTCGACGATATTCGCGACTATAGCGTCGCACAGTTCGGCGTCCCCCGCGCGATCGCGTATCTGGATGCAGTGGAACAGGCATTTCGTCGGGTGCTGGATTTCCCCGAAATCGGCGCAGTGCGGCCAGAGCTTGCCGGCGTTCGATCGCTTGGCTGCCAGCAGCACCGGCTTTTCTACACCGTCGATGGCGAGACGATCCGTATTGTGCGCATCCTGCACAAGGCGATGGATGTCGAGCAGTGGCTTTGAGGGCAGTAAGAAGTCTGAAGTAGGTATTGTGTCCCGGAATTCCAAGCTGATTCAGTTTCCGTGAGTGTTGGAGGCGTTGCAGGTGGTTGAGGTTTGGGGAATTTTGCAGCCGTAAAGGTACTGCTGCCGTAACTGCGGTGACATCCTTATCGAACCCGTTCCGCATTGCGTTAACGATCAATGCAAAGTAACGTTCACGTTATGATCTAATAGGGGCGAGTTGATGAGCGATACGAATGGCCCGGCCACTCCTGCGAAACCTAAGGCAGCAAAGTCGGTGCAGACAACTGCTAAGCGACCAGAAGCTGCAGCTTCCGCCAGTATCGCAGCGAAAGCAAAGCGCACCCGGACTGTGAGAAATTTTCCTGCTTCTGATTTTGAAGAACCTCTTGAATTCGCAAAGCAATTGCTGGAATTTGGCGCGGGGCAGCCGGTCCGCAGAGTTTCTCTTTTTAATCACATGGGAAAATCGTCGGAAAGCGGTGGTAGCCGGCAGTTAATCACTAACGCCGGAAAATATGGACTGATCAAAGGTAGCTATCAGGCTGAGCTGCTTGAACTCACGCCTGACGGAAAAAAGGCAGCGGACGATCAAATTCAGTCCCGTGAGCGCGCACGTGCTAGGATCGAATTAGCTATCATGGGCGTCGAGCCCTTCAAAGGCCTTTACGAACGCTTTAAGTCTTTAAAGTTACCCGCCAAGGCTGCCATGGTTGATGCCGCTAAGGAGCTTGGCGTATCTTCGGACGCCGCCGAGGAAGCGGTAGATACCTTTGTAGTCAACCTTCGCTTTACTGGCCTTCTGCAAACGTTGTCTGGCGCTGATCGGATTATAACTGTTGATCATCTTCTAGAGGAGTTGCCAACAAGTGGCAGTCTGTCCGGTCACGCCACAGAGCTTCCCGCCCGTACGGAATTGATGACGTCTGATCAGGCCCACTTTGAGAGCATGGCGTTTTACATCACGCCAATCGGCCATGAGGGGGCCGAGCAACGGCAGCACTCAGATCTTTTCCTCGGGTCGATTGTTGAGCCGGCCTTGGAATCGCTCAAACTTACAGTGGTCAGAGCAGATAAAATCGATCGTCCAGGTGTAATTACGAAGCAGGTAATCGAGTATCTCATGAAAGCTCGATTAGTTATCGCAGACCTATCATACCATAATCCAAATGTATTTTACGAACTAGCGGTACGCCATATGCTTAAAAAGCCCGTCGTCCAAATAATGCGCTCGTTGGACACGATACCGTTTGACGTGAACCAAGTCCGCACCATAACGATCGATACCACTAGTATTTATACACTTACCCCAAAACTTGATGCTTATCGCGCTGAAATTGCGACGCAAGTGCGTCGAGCATTAGAAAACCCCGATTCGGTCGATAGTCCAATTTCTATCTTTTTCCCCTCAGACGGCACGGGGTGATTGCTTGCGAGTGCGCCTCGCTCGACAATAGGGCAACCCAAGCCCTCAATCGTGCTCCGGCCCCAGCCCCCATATACAACTCGCCGCCGGTCTCCTTGAACACCCGGCTTATCTCTTCCATCCCCTTGAGCGCCGCGGCCTTGCTCGCCGCTGCCGTCTCCGCCCCGGTCGGGCCGGTGGCGATGAAGGCCTCCACGCCCTGGTTCTGCTTGGTGGCGAAGGCGCGGACTTCCTGGCTGATCTGCATCGCGCAGATTTGGGGCCGCACATCGGGCAGAAATGCGCGGTCTTGGCGCCTTCGGCGGGGAGGGTCTGGTCGTGATATTCCTCGGCGCGGTTATCACGCCGTTACATCGCGCACCCCGTCGGGATCGGGCAAGGGGTCGAGCGGGGGGCAGAAGCCGCAGTCCCATATCTCGATCGAGCGCTCGTGGCGCTCGCCGGTGCGGCTGTGCGTGGCGGTCATCCGGATGCGGTTCGGGATGACGCTGGCGCCCTTATATTCGGGCACGATCTCGAGCCGGTCGATGCGGCCGCGTTCGGCATAGGCGGCCAGCATTTCGACCAGCCGCGCGTGCGACGCGGCGGCTTCAAGCGTGACATAGCCGGTATTGACCTTGCTCTTCGGGCCGCCCAGTTCGGTGGGGAAGAACTGGATCCGCACCAGCACGTGTTTGCGCGCCAGCCTGGCCGCTTCTGCCCGGGTGGTTATGGTGGAGAAATCGGGCGCGGCAAATGCCGGGACGGTCTGCTGACGAGCGCGCGCGGCGGTCGCCGGCAACAGAGGAAGCGGCAGCGCCATTGCCGTGCACAGCAACACCCCGGTCCGGCGGTGCCAACCTGCCCTTTCGCCTCGATCTGCCACTGCCCTCTCCCCGCCCCTTCGGGTCAACAGCGCTCCGCATTGTTGACGTGCGTCGCAACAGTGCGCGGTCTCGGTGCATCGCATTGCCAGACCCTCACCTCTTCCTCGAACCGCTCTCCGCCGCTGCGGTGACTGGCGATGAAGTGGATGCGGGTGGGGACGATGCTGCCGCCCTTATATTCGGGCCGGATTTCCAGCTCGTTTTCTTCATGCCCCTGCACGAAGCGGCGGAGCCTGCCGACGATCGCGGCGTGCGCTTCGGCGGCGTCGGGCGTGACGTAGACGATGTTGCGCGGATCGTCGTCCCCGCCCAGGTTGGTGGGGAAAAGATAGATCTTTACCAGCGATCCGAAGGCTAGCAGCCTGTCGGCATGCTCCCGGGATCGTATCTGGGAGAATTTGAAGGGCATCGGCGGCGCGCCCAACAAGATGACTCTTTGCGCCAGCGTGCCGGGGGCGACGACGAGCGCGCCGGGCAGCAGCGACGCTCCGACCAACAGCCGCCATGCCCGTGTCATTGCGTCATCTCCCGGTTGCCTTGCTGCGCAGGCTATCAGGTTTGTATCGGTTTTGGGGGCAAGCTCGTCCATTCCGGAGGTGATTCTGCACGACCATGCGCGCTCCTTCCCTTGCAGCGAATGGTCCCCCTCCCCGAGGCGAGCTCGGGGAGGAATTAATGGGTCCTAGTCGTGCTCCCGCCCACCAGCGCCCATATACAGCTCGCTCCCCGTCTCCTTGAACACCTTGCTCATCTCTTCCATGCCCTTGAGCGCTGCGGCCTTGCTGGCGGCGGCCGTCTCCGCGCCGGTGGGGCCGGTGGCGAGGAAGCCTTCGACGCCCTGGTTCTGCTTGGTGGCGAAGGCGCGGACTTCCTGGCTGATCTGCATCGAGCAGAATTTCGGCCCGCACATCGAGCAGAAATGCGCGGTCTTGGCGCCCTCGGCGGGCAGGGTCTGGTCGTGATATTCCTCGGCGGTGTCGGGATCGAGCGACAGGTTGAACTGGTCGCGCCAGCGGAATTCGAAGCGGGCCTTTGACAGGGCATTGTCGCGGACCTGCGCGGCGGGGTGCCCCTTGGCGAGATCGGCGGCGTGCGCGGCGAGCTTGTAGGTCACCACGCCGACCTTGACGTCGTCGCGGTCGGGGAGGCCGAGATGCTCCTTGGGGGTGACGTAGCAGAGCATCGCGGTGCCGTACCAGCCGATCATCGCGGCGCCGATGCCGCTGGTGATATGGTCGTAGCCGGGAGCGATATCGGTGGTGAGCGGCCCGAGCGTGTAGAAGGGCGCCTCGCCGCAGACTTCGAGCTGCTTGGTCATGTTCTCCTTGATCTTGTGCATCGGCACATGGCCGGGGCCTTCGATCATCAACTGGACGTCGTGCTTCCACGCGCGGTGGGTGAGCTCGCCGAGCGTGTAGAGCTCGCTGAACTGGGCTTCGTCGTTTGCGTCGGCGATGCTGCCGGGGCGCAGGCCGTCGCCGAGGCTGTAGGCGATGTCGTACGCCTTCATGATCTCGGTGATCTCGTCGAAGCGCTCGTAGAGGAAGCTCTCCTTGTGGTGCGCGAGGCACCATTTCGCCATGATGCTGCCGCCGCGGCTGACGATGCCGGTGACGCGCCTGGCGGCCATCGGGATGTAGCCGAGGCGCACGCCGGCGTGGATGGTGAAATAGTCGACGCCCTGCTCGGCCTGCTCGATGAGCGTGTCGCGGAAGATCTCCCAGGTGAGGTCCTCGGCGACGCCGCCGACCTTTTCGAGCGCCTGGTAGATCGGGACGGTGCCGATCGGGACGGGGGAGTTCCGGAGAATCCATTCGCGGGTGTCGTGGATGTTGCGGCCGGTCGAGAGGTCCATGACCGTGTCCGCGCCCCAGCGGATCGACCAGACCATCTTGTCGACTTCGGCGGCGACGTTGCTGGCGACGGCGCTGTTGCCGATGTTTGCGTTGATCTTGACCAGGAAGTTGCGGCCGATCGCCATCGGCTCGGATTCGGGGTGGTTGATGTTGTTGGGGATGATCGCGCGGCCGCGGGCGATTTCGTCGCGAACGAATTCGGGGGTGACGTAGTCGGGGATCGACGCGCCGAAGCTCTCGCCGTCGCGAATGTACTCGGCGAGGCGCTCGCGGCCGAGATTCTCGCGGGTGGCGACATACTCCATCTCGGGGGTGATGATGCCGCGACGGGCATAGTGCATCTGGCTGACATTTGCGCCGGGCTTGGCACGTAGCGGGCGCTTGATGACGTTGGGGAAGGGCTCGACGCCGCCGCTGCGGTCGGGACCGAGCTGGCCGTTATCCTCGGGGCGGACTTCGCGGGCGGCGACTTGCTCGACATCGCCGCGGCCGAGGATCCAGTCGCGGCGGAGCGCGGGGAGGCCGGCCTTGATGTCGATGCGGGCTTGCGGGTCGGTGTACGGGCCCGAGGTGTCGTAGACGCGGACGGGCAGCTCGAGCGAGCTGGGATCGAGATGGATCTCGCGCATCTTCACGCCGAGCGGGCCGACATGGATCTTCTTCGAACCGCGAATGGGGCCGGTGGTGACGCCGATTTCGGTGCGGGCGGGGATGTCGGCCATTCGTCTTCTCCATTTGGGGAGAGGACGGTTTCCGGGTGGGCACCGCTCCCTCCCTACGCCGGTGTCAGCCGGATCAGGTTCAGCGGGTCGGAAGCTCGCGCTTCCCTCTCAACCGCCGTGTCAGCGGTCCCCCGGGGATGCACGCGGTCTTAGGCCGATGGGGGCGGGAGGGGAAACGAAAAAGGGCGCCAGCCTGACGGCGGACGCCCTTTCGTGCCTTGCCGGCGGATTACATATGGTTGGCGGCCTGTTGCTCGACGCGGGCATCGTCGTCGTCATCGGCCTTGTCGGCCATCGCCTCGCCGCGGTCCTCGACATTGTCGGCCTGGGCTTCGAGCGAATCGTGGAGCTGGTCGTTGCCGGCGGCGGCGGCCGCATCGGCCTGATTCTCGAGCATGTCCGACTGGTTCTCGGCCATGGCCTCGATATTGTCGGCGGCCCGATCGTCGGCATTCTGGCCGCAGGCGCCGAGCGCGAACAGGCCGGCAACCGCAGTCGCCTTGAGCAGAATCTTCATGGGCATCCCCTTATGGTTTCGCGGACCTGCCTGGCAGGCCTCGCGCACCAATCGCCGAAACCGCGCGGGGTTCCGGATGCAGGGCCGGGGCGGCCCTGCAGACCTTACTTGATCTTGGCTTCCTTGAACTCGACATGCTTGCGCACGACGGGATCATATTTGCGGAAGGAGAACTTCTCGGTCTGCGTGCGCGGATTCTTCTTCGTGACGTAGAAGAAACCCGTGTCCGCCGTGCTGACGAGCTTGATCTTGACAGTGGTCGGCTTAGCCATGACCCGAAACCCTTGAATCGTTCGAAAAGAAAAGAGCGGCACGCAGGGCGCACCGCTATCAGGCCGCGGCGGATGCGCGAGTCCCGCGCAAAAGTCAAGAAGCGGCGTTGCGGCCGGTCAGTCTTCCTTCCCGGTTTCGGCAACGACCTTGGCGGCGAAGGCATCGACACGCTGGTCCATCCCCGCCATCGCCTGGGTCATCATCATGCGCTGCGCGGCGAGCACGTCGGGATCGCCCATCAGCGACGGCGCCTGCTCGGCATAGGCGCGGCCCGCCGGGGTATCGAAAAAGGCGTTGAGCGACTGGAGCTGGTCGAGCGTGAAGCGCCGCGCATAGGCGCGCGCCATCGCATCCATCATCGCGGGCATCGTCGCCTTCATGAGGACGATAGCCCGTTCGAACTCGGCCTTGACGAAGCCGTCGACCGCTGCCGACAGCTTGGGATCGGACTTGATGTCGCCGAACATCGCGTCGTCGAACATCGCCCCGCGCATGTTTTCGAGCATCGGCCGGAGCATCTGCTCGATCATCGCATCGCGGCGATCGCCGGGCATGAACTTCTCGATCAGCGCCTGTGCCGCGACCAGCCGCGCGGGCTCCGGCGCTGCGGCGACGGGCGGTGCGGTCTGGGCGCCGGCCCCCGCTGCAGGCACGAGCGCGGCGAGCGCCAATGCCCCGACAGACCACCGCAGCATCGCACTCTCCCCCCGAACCGCCGCGAGACTGCGGCGCGGCCATGCCTAGCGTCCGCCGCGCAGCTTCGCCAGCCGTCTCCGCGGGCGTTGCCGAAGCCGGCGCGATGTGCCGATAAGGTCGGATGGAAGTGCTCGTCCCCGCCTTTCTGCTCGCGCTGCTGGCACAGATCGGCGATCGGCCGGCGCTGCTGACGGCGGTCCTGGCCGACCGGTTTCGCCGGCCGCTGCTGGTAGCGCTCGCCGCGGGCATCGCGCATGCGCTCGGTAGCGGGTTCGCGGCACTTGGCGGGGCGCTGGTGGCGCCGATGCTGACTCCGGAGGCGCAATCGCTGCTGCTGGCGATCGCATTGCTGGCGGGCGGGGTGACCGGGATAGGGCGTCCGGCGCTGCCCAGCCGGCTCGAGCGCTGGCGGCTGGGGCCGTTCCTGACCCCGATGGCGGGCATATTCGTGCTCGCGCTGGGCGAGCAGACCCAGTTCGTCACCTTCGCGCTGGCGACGTCGGGCATGCCGTGGTTCGCCGCGGCCGGCGCGACGCTGGGCGCGCTGGTGGTGGCAGTGGCCGCGGCGCTGCTCGGCGAGGCGGGGTGGGCGCGGCTGCCGCTGCGCTGGTTCCGCTACGCGGCGTCGGCGATCCTGCTGATCGCGGGAACCATCATCGGGCTCGGTGCGCTGCGCCTGACCGGCTGATCGGGCGATCCGATCGCTGGCATCGAAAATACCCCATGGCGAGGCGCGAAGCTCACCCTATATCGGCTTCGTTGGGCTCACGTATCGTTTTTCCGGAGGCAGAGAATGGCAGACACCAAGGCCGCGCTGGCGACCCCCACCGACCTCAATCGCAACGACACCAAGAGCGTCGCCGAGGCGCTGAACAGCGCGCTGGCCGATAGCTTCACGCTGTATTTCAAGACCAAGAATTTCCACTGGCACGTCTCGGGCCCGCATTTCCGCGACTATCACCTGCTGCTCGACGACCAGGCGGCGCAGATCTACGGCGTGACCGACGCGATCGCCGAGCGCGTGCGCAAGACCGGCAACACCACGATCCGTTCGATCGGCGACATTGCGCGCCGCCAGACGATCAAGGACAATGACGCCGATTTCGTCTCGCCCGGCGACATGCTCGCCGAGTTGCGCGACGACAATCTGAAGCTGGTCGAGAGCTTCCGCGCCGTAAAGGAAGCCGCCGAGAGCGCCGGCGACAACGCGACGTCGGGCATTGTCGACGAATGGACCGACCAGGCCGAGGAGCGCGCCTGGTTCCTGTTCGAAGCCAGCCGCAAGGGCTGACCATCAAAGGGCCGGGGCGTTCCCCCGGCCCTTTTCATTTCACTTGATCGCGGCGAGGTCGGTCTCGACCTTCTTGAGCATCTCGTCGGTCAGCTTGCCTTGCGAGAAGGGCTGGACTGCGCGCAGGCTCATGCTCTTGAACATGCCGTAGGAGGCATGCGTCGTCGTCCCGGGGATATCGGCGTCGAGCACGGCCTTGGCCTGCGGATCGGCGACGATGACTTCGATCGGCGTGTCGAGATTGAACTTCGCGGCTGGCGCAGCCGGTGCGGCGGCGGGGGCAGCGGGCGCGGGCGCAGTCTGGGCGAACGCCCCCGGCGCAAGAATCATGAGCGCGGCCGCGACCGGAACGATGAACTTCATGTGATCGGAACCCTCTTGCCAATACCGGCTTTGCTGCCGGCGGCGCGAGCTTACCCGCAACTTCATGGCAGCGCCATTGCAGCGCCCCGCGGCGCGCGCGGGCGCGGCTAGGCTGCGCCGAGCGTCAGCAGCCAGATATCGGGCGGCGCGCCGAGGCGGAACGGGCCGCCGCTGGTCCCCAGCCCGGCGGTGACCACCACCGTGCGGCCGCCCTCGCGTCGAACCCCGCAGCGATATCGCGCGCCATAGCGCGATACCTCGGAGATCGGCCCCAACAGCGGCAGCACGACCTGACCGCAATGGGTGTGGCCGGCGAGCAAGAGCGCGATGTCGGACGGGAGCGCCGGCGCGATATCGGGCGAGTGCGTAAGGATCAGGCGCGCGCCGGGAAGGCGGCGCACCGCCTTGATCGTCGCGGCCAGATCGGCGCGCCCGGTGAAATCGTCGCCGGCGACGCCGAGCGCGAGCGGGCCGCGCGCGATGGCGCTGTTGTCGACGACGGTCACGCCGGCACGGCGGAGCAGCGCCCGCACCGTATCCGCCCCGGTCCAATGGTCGTGATTGCCCAGCGCCGCGACGACGCCAAGCCGCGCGCGCAACCGCGACAAGGGCGCGACCATCGGTTCACCGAGCCGCGCGGCGCTGCCCGGAGCATGGCCGAAGATGAAATCGCCGGCGATCAGCACGATGTCCGGGCTTAACGCATTGATCTGTTCGACGATGCGCGCAAGCCGGTCGGGCCCCATCGCCGCGGTGCCGATATGCATGTCGCTCAGCAGCACCAGCCGGATCGGGGGCGCGCCTGCCGGCCAATCCGGCAGGACGATCGCAGCCTCGCGCACGACAGGATCGCGACGTGCCTCCGCGAAGCCGTAGCCTGCGAGCGCCAACACGGCGACGAACCCGCCCGCGAAGATCACCCATAGCGGATTGCGCCTGATCATCCTTCCTCCCTGTCGATCCGGGGGCGCCTCCGCAACGGCGACGCAAGTGTCGGACTAACACGGCGCGCGGTGCGGGAGGTTCTTTCTGTCGTCCGCGCGGCGTTCCGGACATTTTTGTTTCACTGATGTGTCTGTTTTGCAGTGCAGCATCGTCTGATGGATTGGGGCGGACGGCATCACGCACCGCTGAAGGTCAGGAGGCATAATGGCGCGTCTGAAATTCATCCAGGAACTCAAATCACTGGCGCATTTCCGGCTGGACGACGATGTCGCGGGCACGCAGGCACCGGCGAACACGCCCTATCTGCTCGAAGACCTCGACAGCTGGGCCGGCAAGCCGGTGTTCAACCAGGCGCAGGTCATCGACCAGCTCGACATGGGCGCGAAGATCCAGGGCCAGACGATAAGCTACGGTTTCCTGGACGGCACCTCGGGCAACACCGGCGGCGAATATGCGGGCTTCTCGCCGCTGAGCGAGACCCAGAAGGCCACCACGCGCGATTCGATGAAGCTGTGGGACGATCTGATCGCGGCGCGCTTCGTCGAGAAGAACGGCAGCAGCGCGGATATCGTGCTGGGCAACACGACCACCGGCCCGGCGCAGGCCTGGGCATATTACCCCACCGAGGACGGCGATCCGAGCACGCCGCAGAGCAGCATCTGGATTGCCGATCCGGACGTCAACTGGACCAACGAGTGGGTCAGCTATGGCGGATATGGCCAGAGCACGATGGTCCACGAGATCGGCCACTCGCTCGGGCTCAGCCATCCGGGCGACTATAATTTCGGCGCGGACGAGGATGGCGACGGCGTGGCGGATCCGATCCGCTATGGCAGCGACGCGGAATATGCGCAGGACTCGCAGGAATATACGATCATGTCGTACTTCCTGAACTGGGAAACGGGCAGCCAGGCGTTCGATCCCTCGCTGCTCGTCCCGACCAACCCGCAAACGCCGCTGCTGCACGACATCCTGACGGTCCAGGCGAAGTACGGCGCCGATCCGACGACGCGTGCGGGCAGCACGGTCTATTTCGCCAATTCGACCGCCGGCAACGCCGTCTACGATCTCGAGCATAATCCGTTTCCGTATCTGTCGGTGTACGATGCGGGCGGGATCGACACGTTCGACTTCTCGACCGCCAGCACCGGGGTGTTCCTCGATCTGCGGCCGGGCGCGTTCAGCTCGGCGTCGAGCGGCTATCTCTCGCTTGACGAGGCCGCCGCCGCGATGGCGGCATATAATGCGCTCAAGCCCGAGGGATCGCCGACCACCGAATGGAATCCGGACTTCTACAATAGCTGGACCAGCTACCTCACGTCGAACGGCGCAGGCCGCGTCGAAGGCGATACCGGCGTGGCCGGGGTGACCGCCACCCTGCATCGCAATATCTCGATCGCGTATAATACCGTGATCGAGAATGCGATCGGCGGCGCGGCGCGCGACTATCTGGTCGGCAATGACGTCGCCAATCTGCTCAAGGGCAATGGCGGCGACGACGTGCTCAACGGCCTGGGCGGCAACGACCTGTTGTGGGGCGGCGCGGGCGCGGACGAGTTTCGCTTCTTCGCCGATAGCGGCATCGACACGATCCTCGATTTCCGCTCGGGCACCGACAAGATCGACTTGTCGGAGATCGACGCGAACACCTTTGCGGAGGGCGACCAGGCGTTCACGTTCATCGGCCGCGGCACGTTCAGCCACACGGCCGGCGAGCTGCTCAGCTATTCCATCCTCGGCGCACGCTTCCTCGCGGGCGATTCGGATGGCGACGGCCTGGCCGATTTCGTCATCGGCATCGGCGGCTCGTCGATCCTGCAGAGCGACCTCTTTCTCTGAACTGCCTATCGCCCGGGCCGAAAGGTCCGGGCGAAAACCGTCGCGTCGCTCGTGACGGGAGCGCATCGGCGGCGCTGTGCGTTGCGCGGTGATGCGCGCTTTCGCCGATCTGCTCGATGCCCTGATCTACACCCGTTCGCGCAACGCCAAGCTGCGGCTGATCGGCGACTATCTGGCGGGCACCCCCGATCCCGATCGCGGCTGGGCGATGGCGGCGCTGACCGGGAGCCTCGACTTGCCTGCGGTCAAGCCGGCGCTGGTGCGTGCGCTGATCGAATCGCGCGTCGATCCGGTGCTCTATGGGCTCAGCCGCGACTTCGTCGGCGATTCGGCCGAGACGATTGCGTTGCTGTGGCCCGAGCCCGTGGGGGCCTCGGTGCCCGCCGAGCCGCTGACGCTGTCCGAAGTGGTGCGGATCCTCGCCACGATCTCGAAATCCGATGCGCCCGCGATGCTGGCGTCGATGCTCGATCGGCTGGAGGCGGACGAGCGGTTCGCGCTGCTCAAGCTGGCGATGGGAGCGTTGCGCGTCGGGGTTTCGGCGCGGCTCGCCAAGACCGCGCTGGCGCAGGCGTTCGGGCTCGATGTCGATGCCGTGGAGGAAGTGTGGCACGGGCTGGTGCCGCCCTATGCGCCGCTGTTCGACTGGGCAGAGGGGCGGGGGAGCCAGCCGACTCCGGAGAATGTGCCGGTCTTCCGCCCGTTCATGCTCGCGCATCCGCTGGAGGAGGCGCAGGTCAGCCTGGACGACTATGCCGCCGAGTGGAAATGGGACGGCATCCGCGTGCAATTGGTCCATGTCGCGGGCGAGACCCGGCTGTACAGCCGCGCGGGCGACGACATCACCCACAGCTTTCCCGAAGTGGCGAAGGCGTTCGTCACGCCTGGGGTGCTCGACGGCGAATTGCTGGTGAAGGGGACGGCGCAGGGCGGGGAAGGCGGCGCGGGGAGTTTCAATGCGCTCCAGCAGCGGCTCGGGCGCAAGGTCGTGCCGGCCAAGACGCTGGCCGAATATCCCGCGTTCGTGCGGCTGTACGACATATTGTTCGACGGGTTGGAGGATCTGCGGGCGCTGCCCTGGTCCGAACGGCGGGTCCGGCTGGAGGCGTTTGCGGCGCGGCTCGATGGCGAGCGGTTCGACGTCTCGGTGGTGATCGAGGCGGCGGACTTCGCGGCGCTGGAGGAAATCCGCGCCGGCGCGCGCGATGCCGCGATCGAAGGGGTGATGCTCAAGCGGCGCGATTCGCCCTATGTGAACGGGCGGCGCGCGGGGCTTTGGTACAAGTGGAAGCGCGATCCGCTCAACGCCGATTGCGTGCTGATGTATGCCCAGCGCGGCAGCGGCAAGCGCTCGTCCTTCTATTCGGACTTCACCTTCGGCGCGTGGACCGAGAGTGGCGAGCTGCTCCCGGTCGGCAAGGCCTATTTCGGGTTCACCGACGAGGAGCTGAAGTGGCTCGACCATTTCGTGCGCAACAACACCTTGAAGCGCTTCGGTCCGGTGCGCGAGGTCGAGAAGTCGCTGGTGCTCGAAGTGGCGTTCGATTCGGTGCACGAGTCGAAGCGCCATAAGTCCGGGCTGGCGATGCGTTTCCCGCGGATCAGCCGGATCCGGAACGACAAGCCGGCCAGCGAGGCGGATACGATCGCGGGGCTACGGAAGCTGGCGACGTAGGGGAGCGTACTCCCCTCCCTGCAGGGAGGGGCAGGGGGTGGGTGCGCGCGTCTGCGCGCTAAAAAGACTTTATCGCGCAGCATCGCAGCGATGGTCGAGGCATCGAGCCTCGCCCATCGCTAAACCCACCCCCAGCCCCTCCCTTTGCAGGGAGGGGAGTCTTTCTGCCGCGCGGCGCGCTACGCTTTGCTCGCCTCGACCTTGCTGCCGTCGGCGCGTTCGAGGACGAAGCCGGTGACGGTGCCGCCCGCGGTGACGAAGCGCAGGCGTGCGCGGGGGTCTTGTTCGAGTGCGAACAGGTCGCCGCCCAGCGGGATCAGCGCGGTCTTGAGCCCGCCGTCGCGCTGGTAGACGAGGCCGGCGGCGTCGATCGTGACGGTGCGCTCGCCATAGCGGCCGGCATAGGCGCTTGCCGGGAGCCCGGGCCTGGCCTGGGCGGCGCGGGCGGCGTAGCGGGCTGCCGCCCATTCGAGTTCGGTGCGCGCGGCGCCGCTGGCCTTGGGCGCGAGCCTGGCCAGCGCATCCTGGAGCGCGCGGTCGAGCGCGAGTTCCGGTGCTACCGCGAGCTTGGGTGCGACGCCCTTGCCTTCCCAGTCGCCGCCCGAGGGAAGCTCGGGGCGGCCGACCGAGGCGCTGAGCACGAAGCCGCCGGGGACCGCGAAGAAATCGTTGCGATAGGCCGCGCCCGCCGTGGTCTCGCCGACCAGCGTCGCGAAGCCGAAGCCGGCGCCGTGCGCGCTGAACTCCTCGGCTGCGGACGCAGTGCCGCCGCTGGTGAGGACATAGACGGGGATGCCGGTGATCTGCCCGCCGGGGACCGATGCCTCGGCGTGCGACACCGTCGGCGCCTCGTCGCGCATGTGGAAGGTCACCAGCTTGGCGCCGGCGGGGACGAAATAGCTGGCGATGCGGCGCACGGCGTCGGGGCTGCCGCCGCCATTCGTGCGCAGATCGATGATGATCGCGTCGCCGCCGCGCAGGAACGCCATGCCCGCGTCGATCGCGGCCTTGCTGGTGTCGCCGTTCCAGAAGAAGCCGTCATAGCGCATCAGGCGGACATTGCCGTCGAGCACGCGCAGCTCGCGCACGCCTTCGTTCTGGCGGCGCGCAATGTCGCGCCAATAGGCCGATTCGGTGGCATCGTCGCGCTGGCCGCCGGTGCCGATCTGCCGGGCGAGCTCGGGGTTGTGGCGCAGGTTGAGGTGCTTGTCGTGGGCGACTGCCTCGAGATCGGCGGTGATGCGGGCAGCGAATTCCTGCGGGTCGGTAACGGCATAGCGGCCGCCGGCCAGTCCCTTGGCCAGCGTGGCGTCGAGCGCGGCGCGGCGCTCCTTGACGACATAATTCTCGCGCAGCGCCGTGCGGACGCCCTCGACCGCCGCGCGCGAATCGAAGGTCGAGGCCGCCTGGGCGGTTGCGGCCGGTGAGCCAAAGGCCAGCGGGGCCGCGGCGGCGATCGCCCCGGCCAGAATCATACTACGCATTCCAAACCTCCCATTGCGCGCGGTTACGCCCCGGCCCCAAGTCTGCGCTGGCGCGGGCGGCGTTGGGGAGGCAATGTTGGGTGCGGATGTGCACAATTCTGGCATGATACGGGGAGTTTCTGCGCATTATGGGCGCGACGCGCGACACGATGGACCTGCGCATCCTCGACTTGCTCCAGGCCAATGCGCTGCTGACGGCGGACCAGCTTGCCGGGCGACTGCCGCTCTCCGCCTCGGCGATCGCGCGGCGAATACGGCGGCTGCGCGAGAGCGGCGTGATCGCGGCGGATGTTTCGGTACTGTCCGAAGACGTCGGGCCGTTTCTGTCGGCGGTGGTGCAGGTGCAAATGGACCGGCACGCGCTCGCCGCGGTCGAGGCGCTGCTGCGCCGCCTGACCGCCAGCCCGCAGGTCCAGCTGTTCCTCGAGGTTTCGGGGACGTTCGACCTGATGCTGCTGGTGACGGTGAAGGACATGGACGCATTCAATGCCTTTGCCGACACGATGCTGGCGTCCGATCCGGTGGTGCGGCGCTACGAGACCAGCTTCGTCAAGCGGCGGCGGAAGTTCAGCACTGCGCTGCCGCTCGATATCGAGCAGGGTTGACGGGCTTCAGCAGACCTCTGCGAGCAGGTGCGCGCAGGCGAGCATGCGCGGCGCCAGGTCGGCGGGAGGACAGGGCACCGCGCCGGCGATCCAGAGCCGGACCATGGTCAATTGGGCCGCAGCCGCTGCCATTGCCGCCATCCTTGCCGGGCCCGAATCGGCCTCGCGGCGCTCCAGGACCAGCGCGGCGAGCCGGCGCTCGAGACCGGCGCCGGCCCGACCTTCGAAGAGCGGCCGCGCGAAGCCGCGCTGCTCCCAGACATGTTCGAGCATCGCGCGGACCTGGACCTTGCTCGCCCGGCCCAGCGCGGCGTTGGCGAGGGTGCGCAGCACCGGATCAAGCGCAGCGAGCAGCACCGCCTCCTTGCTGCGGAAATGCTCGTAGAAGGTCGATCGGCCGACGCCGGCAGCGGCGATGAGGTCGGCGGTGCGGATCGAATCGTAGCGGCGGGTGAGGACCAGCGCAGTGAAGGCCTGGATGATCGCCGCTCGGGTGCGCTTCACGCGCGGATCGCTCTCGTCCTGGTCCATCTTGCCCTGCCTCTAGCGCATCGATTGCGCGGGCGCGGCGGACATTTGCCGGGGTTCGTCCGGAAGCGGCGATTCGCGGCGGTTTGGCGCTCGCGCGGCGGCGCGGGCCGGTTCAGGGTGGAGCCTCGATTTCAGGAGGATTGAATGAGCGAATCACACCGCGTGGTGGCGATCCTGCCGAGCGACGATCTCGATGTCAGCGAGCGCTTCTATGCGCGGCTCGGGTTCGAAGTCGTCAGCGACCATGGCCACTACCGCATCCTTGCCGACGGGCGCGGCTGGCACCTGCATCTCAATCGGATGCCGGGCTGGCCGCGTAACATCGAGGACAATCCGTTCGGGCTGTACCTCTATGTCGAGGATGTCAATGCGGTCGCCGATCGGGTGCGCGAACTGATCCTCGCGCCTGGGGCGCCGGAGCGAAAGCCGTGGGGGACATATGAATTCGCAGTGAGCGATCCCAGCGGCGCGCTGGTGCGAATCGGGCGGGTGCTGGAGTAAGGCGGCCATGCCACGGGGGAGGGCTTCCCCAATCCTCCCTCGCGTTAAATCCCGACGACTTGCGCGTGAATTGCACAGTCCTCCCGTTCGTTTCGAGCGAAGTCGAGAAACGGGGGCGATCCGCCTGCTGCGGTTTCTCGACTTCGCTCGAAACGAACGGATCAGAGTACGTCATCCCGCGCTCTAACGGGAGAGGGACGTACACGACGAAAAGGGCCGGACGTTTCCGCCCGGCCCCTTCGTAGTTCGGTCGCTGGGATCAGCTGCCGGGCGTGAGGTTCACTGCCGCGTACTTGCCGCGACGATCGACCTCCAGCTCGAATTCGAGCCGGTCGCCTTCGTTGAGCGTCGGCATGCCGGCGCGCTCGACGGCGCTGATGTGAACGAACGCATCGGGCTGTCCATCGTCGCGCTGAATGAAGCCGAAGCCCTTCATCGCGTTGAAGAACTTGACCGTTCCGGTCGCCTTCTCACCGGTCAGCTGGCGCTGCGGGCCACCGGCACCGCCGGCGCCGCCACGTGGCGCGTCACGATCGCGAGGCGGGCCCGAATCGGTCACTGCCATCGGCTCGCCGTCGATCTTGAGATCGGTCGCCGAGATGCGGCCGCCACGATCGACGAGCGTGAAGCCCATCGGCTGGCCTTCCGCGAGACCGGTCAGGCCGGCCTGCTCGACTGCCGAGATGTGCACGAACACGTCTTCTCCGCCGTCATCGCGAACGACGAAGCCGAAGCCCTTCTGCGCGTTGAAGAATTTTACGACGCCAGTCGCTTCGCCGACAACCTGGGGGGGCATGCCGCCGCCACCGCCGCCGCCGCCGCGGAAACCACCGCCGCCGCCGCCACCGCCGCCGAAGCCGCCGCCACCGCCGCGATAGCCACCGCCACCGCCGCCGCTATAGCCACCACCGCCGCCGCCGCCGAAACCGCCGCCGCCGCCGAAGCCGCCACCGCCGAAGCCGCCGCGATCACCACCGCCAAAGCTGCTGCTGCTGCCGCCTTCGTCACCAAAACCGTCGCGCTTGTCTCTGCCGCGCCCGCCGCGATCCCCACGGCGCCCTCGATCAAAACTCATGCCCTGTTCGTCTTCCCGGTTCGCCCAACTGCAATCGAAACCCAAGCGCCGGACGAAAAACGCAGGTGTTCGGGCACAAAAAACAGCGCCACGGAATCGGCCATAGCCCAAAATCATACAGCGCGCGAACGAAAATCGACTTGATTACGGCAGATTCATGGAGATCGCGGCGCTTGCGCCACAGTTCGCCGCAAGGCACAGGTGCCAGCCATGGAATCTATTGCCGAACTGCTCGCCAGCCCGGCCGCCTGGGCCGCACTCGTAACGCTGATCGTGATGGAGGTCGTGCTTGGCATCGACAACCTGATCTTCATTTCGATTCTGTCGAACAAGCTGCCCGAGGAACAGCGCAAGAAGGCGCGCACGATCGGCATCAGCCTGGCGCTGGTGATGCGGCTGGCGCTGCTGACGATGATTGCATGGATCGTCGGACTGGTCGCCCCGGTGATCGACCTGGGCATTACCGGCCCGCTGGGCGCGCATGGCGAGCCCGCGTTCGAGACGCAATTCTCGTGGCGCGACCTGATCCTGATCGCCGGCGGCATCTTCCTGATGTGGAAGGCGACGACCGAGATCCACCATTCGGTCGATGCCAATGCGCACGACACCGACGATCTGCTCGACAAGAAGAAGGTGCTGTCGATCAGCTTCACCGCGGCGATCGTCCAGATCCTGCTGCTCGACATCGTCTTCTCGATCGATTCGATCCTCACCGCGGTCGGCATGACCGAGCATGTCGAGATCATGTATGTCGCCGTGATCTTCGCGGTGATGGTGATGCTGTTCGCGGCGACGCCGCTCGCCAATTTCATCAACGGCAACCCGACGGTGGTGATGCTGGCGCTCGGCTTCCTGCTGATGATCGGCATGGTGCTGATCGCCGAGGGCTTCGGCGCGCATATCCCCAAGGGCTATATCTATACCGCCATGGCGTTCTCGGCGGGGGTGGAGCTGCTCAACATCTGGTCGCGGCGGAGCAAGGCGCGCAAGCACGCCGCCGCGGAGGCCGCAGCCGATACAGCGCCGCCCACCACCCATTGAGGTAAATGCGCAACGCGCCTATGCGCGCGGCATGACCGTGCATTTTCATGAAGAAGACCTGCCCGAGGGCGTGTTCGCTCCGGGCGCGTCGATCGCCGTAGACACCGAGACGATGGGGCTGATCACTCCGCGCGACCGGCTGTGCGTCGTCCAGCTTTCCGACGGCAGCGGCGACGAGCATCTCGTCCGCTTCGGGCCGCGCTCCACCTATGACGCGCCCAATCTGCGCGCGGTGCTCGCCGATCCCGAGCGGCTCAAGCTCTATCATTTCGCGCGCTTCGACCTTGCGGCGATTCGCTTCTATCTCGGCGTCACCGCGGCGCCGGTATATTGCACCAAGATCGCCTCGCGGCTGGTGCGCACCTATACCGACCGCCACGGCCTCAAGGACCTGGTCCGCGAGCTGGTCGGACAGGAAATCTCGAAGCAGCAGCAATCGTCGGACTGGGGCGGCCCCGATCTTTCGGACGCGCAGAAGGACTATGCCGCGTCCGACGTTCGCTTCCTGCATGCGATGAAAGTGGAACTAGACAAGCGTCTCGAGCGTGAAGGACGCATGCCGCTCGCACAGGCCAGTTTCGACTTCCTTCCCTGGCGGGCGGAGCTGGATCTCGCCGGCTGGGCCGAGGTGGATATCTTTGCGCATATCTAGCGCCACGCCGCTTCCGCACTATCTGCCGGACATGGTTCTTCATGTCTGATGTTGCCGCGCGCCTTCACGCGCAGAAGCGCGGCTGGGCGCATCCCGGCAGCAGCCATGACCGGCTGGTGCGCACCGGACTGATCGTGCTGCCGATGGGGATCGGCGTGCTCGGCGCGTTCCTGGTGGTGGCGCCGCTGCTGATGGGCGGCGATGCCAGCTTCGTGCTCGACAAGAACAAGGTCGACATCTCGCCCGAGCGGCTGCGCATCGACAGCGCCGAATATCGCGGGTCCGACGCAAAGGGGCGGCCGTTCCACCTCCATGCCGGTTCGGCGCTGCAGCGCAGTTCGGCCGAGCCGATCGTGCGGCTCAACGACCTCGCCGCCGAAATCCGGCTCGACGACGGCCCGGCTTCGATCAAGGCGGACAGCGGCCATTACAACATGACGACCGAGCGCGTCGCAGTCGACGGGCCGCTCAAGTTCCAGACCACCGACGGCTATGTGCTCAACACGCACGACGCGACGGTGGACCTCAAGACGCGGCGGCTCGAGAGCGGCGGCGCAGTCAGCGGCAACACCCCGAGCGGGGTGTTCAGTGCCAACAAGCTGACTGCCGACCTGGAGAAGCGCACCGTCTCACTCGAAGGGAATGCGCGCTTGCGGATCCAGCCGCGGCGGGCAAATAGGTGATGATGATGCTACGCTTCGCCCTGGGCAGCTTCGGGCTGATGCTGACGCTGGCTGTGCCCGCGATGGCGCAGACGCGCCACAATACCGATGCGCCGATCGACGTGGCGTCCGAGCGGATCGAGCTGCAGGACCGCGCCAACCGCGCGATCCTGAGCGGCAACGTCCAGATCAAACAGGCCGAGATGACGCTCGCCGCGGCGCGGGTCACCGTCACCTATACCGGGCAGGTCAGCGAAGGATCGCCGCAGGTCTCGCGGCTCGATGCGGCCGGCGGCGTCACGGTCAACCGGCCGAACCAGAGCGCGCGTTCGCAATATGCAGTCTATGATCTCAACCGCCGGGTGATCACGATGGTCGGCGCGGTGACGCTGCGCCAGGCGGGCAACACCGTATCGGGCGGGCGCCTGTCGATCGACCTCGACACCGGCCGCGCGACGATCGACGGTTCGGGCGTGCGCAGCGGCGCCGGCGCAACGCCGGGCCAGCCGGGCGTGCAGAGCTCGGGCGGACGCGTCACCGGGCGCTTCTCGGTCCCCAAGCGCAACACGCAATAGGCCTGCGTTTTTCAACGCACTGCCGCAGTTTCGCTTTTCATCGCCGGCAATCTCCTGCAGGAATCCTGCCAACCGCCTATATGCGGTGCGATATAGTCCGCGCAGGAAGTCCGAATGAACGACGTCGCCATGATCGAGCAACCGGTCGCCGATCCGGCGCCGCTCCCCGACAAGGGGCTGGCGGTCGTCTCGATCGCCAAATCCTATGACAAGCGCGTAGTGCTGACCGACGTCTCGGTCTCGGTGGGCCGCGGCGAAGTGATCGGCCTGCTCGGCCCCAACGGCGCGGGCAAGACGACGTGCTTCTATTCGGTGATGGGACTGGTGAAACCCGATTCGGGCCGCATCATGCTGGACGGCGAGGACATTACCCGGCTGCCGATGTACCGCCGCGCGATCCTGGGCCTGGGCTACCTGCCGCAGGAAACCTCGATCTTCCGCGGCATGACCGTCGAGAACAACATCCTCGCGGTGCTCGAACTGGCCGAGCCCAACAAGGCGGCGCGCCAGGCGCGGCTGGACCAGCTGCTCGACGAATTCGGCCTGACCCGGCTGCGCAGCTCGCCGGCGATGGCGCTGTCGGGCGGCGAGCGGCGCCGCGCCGAGATCGCCCGCGCGCTGGCGGCGGACCCGACGATCATGCTGCTCGACGAGCCGTTCGCGGGCATCGATCCGATCTCGATCTCGGACATTCGCGACCTGATCGTCCAGCTCAAGACGCGCGGCATCGGCGTGCTGATCACCGACCACAATGTCCGCGAGACGCTCGACATCGTCGATCGCGGCTACATCATCTATGACGGCCGCGTGCTGTTCGCCGGCTCGCCCGACGATCTCGTCCGCGACGAGAATGTCCGCCGGCTGTACCTGGGCGAGAGCTTCGAGCTCTAGGCACCATGGTGGCTGTAACCTCCCCCGTTCGTACTGAGCTTGTCGAAGCACCGTTCTTCTTTGCCCAAGGAAAAACGGCCCTTCGACAAGCTCAGGGCGAACGGAACTAGGGGCGACGGCCATGTCCCTCGCGCCGCGCCTCGATCTCCGCCAGTCGCAATCGCTGGTGATGACGCCGCAGCTCCAGCAGGCGATCAAGCTGCTGGCGCTGTCGAACCTCGAGATCGAGACCTTCATCGCCGAGGAGATCGAGAAGAATCCGCTGCTCGATTCGCAAGGCGGCAGTGACGAGGCGCCCGAGCCCGCAGCGGCTGGCCCCGAACCCGAGTTCGAGCCTGCACGCGACGGCCCCGCCGACGCGAGCGAACTGATCGCCGGCGGCGGCGAAGCGGCGGGCGAGGCCGCGCTCGACGTCGATTTCGCCGCGGAGACCTTCCACCATGACAGCGCCGCCGATTCGGCGGGTGGCGGGCTCGACGGCAGCCTCGGCATGGCCGGGACGGGCGGGGGGGGCTCCGAGGACGGGCCCGACTTCGACAATTTCAGTTCGTCCGAACTCAGCCTTGCCGATCATCTGATGGCGCAGGCGGGTACGAGCGTTGGTGGCACCGACCTGTTCGTCGCCGCGCATCTGATCGACCAGATCGACGAGGCGGGATATCTCACTGCGTCGCTGCTCGACGTGGCCAGCCGGCTCAATGTGCCGCTTGCGCAGGTCGAGGCCGTGCTGGGGGTGATCCAGACCTTCGATCCCACCGGCGTCGGCGCGCGCAACCTTGCCGAATGCCTCGCGCTGCAGGCCCGCGAAGCCGACCGCTACGATCCGTGCATGGCGCGGCTGATCGACAATCTTGAGCTCGTCGCGCGCGGCGACCTCGCCCGGCTGAAGCGGCTGTGCAACGTCGACGACGAGGATCTGGCGGACATGATCCGCGAGCTGCGCAATTACGATCCGAAGCCGGGCTGCCGCTATGGCGGCGAGCCGACCATGACGGTGGTGCCCGACATCTTCGTCGCGCGCCGCGGCATCGGCTGGGCGGTGGAGATCAACGCCGCGACGCTGCCGCGCCTGCTGGTCAACCGCGCCTATTATGCCGAGATTTCGGCGGGCAAGCAGGACAAGGCGAGCAAGGCCTGGATGTCCGACATGCTCGCCAGCGCCAATTGGCTGGTCAAGGCGCTCGACCAGCGCCAGCGCACGATCATCAAGGTGGCGAGCGAGATCGTGAAGCAGCAGGAAGCGTTCTTCCTGAAGGGCGTTGCGCATCTCAAGCCGATGACGCTGCGCCAGGTCGCCGACGTGATCGAGATGCACGAATCGACGGTGAGCCGCGTCACCTCCAACAAGTATCTCAGCTGCGCGCGCGGGCTGTTCGAGTTGAAGTATTTCTTCACCAGCGCGATCCAGTCGTCCGAGGGTGGTGATGCGGTGTCGGCCGAAGCCGTGAAGAGCGCGATCCGCGGGCTGATCCAGGCCGAGGATCCCAAGAAGATCCTGTCGGATGACACTTTGGTCGAATTGCTCAACGCCAAGGGCTTCGACATCGCCCGGCGGACGGTCGCCAAGTATCGCGAGGCGTTGGGGATCGGCAGTTCGGTCCAGCGGCGGCGCCAAAAAGCACTGGAAGGCGTCGGCTAAGTTGCGGGACGGTGGATCGTTAGCGCGACGAAATGACCGACTCAGATTTCCGAAACGTATTTGTACCTATAATGGAAACATGAGCGCGACTTTCTCCATCGAAGCCGAGCCCGAGCGCGATCTCGTTCGGATCACCATGGGTGGCCTGTTCACGCCACAGGATATCCAGGATTTCTACAAGGCGCGGGAAGCGGCGCATGCCCGGCTTACCTGCGCCCGCAACGAGCATCTCACGATCAACGACCTGCGCGGCATGAAGATTCAGCCGCAGGAGAGCGTCGCGGGATTCCAGCAGATGCTCGGCGCACCCGAATATCGTTCACGGCGGCTGGCCTTCGTGATCGGCCGCACGCTGGCGCGCAGCCAGCTGCAGCGCGCGCTCAGCGGCCGCGGTTCGAGCACGCATTGTTTCGACAGCGTCGCCGAGGCCGAAGCCTGGCTGTTCCACGGCGCCGTGGCCGGCCAGCTGCGCGCCGCGGGCTGACCGGCCTTACGCGATCTAGTTCTTCGGCTTGGCGTTGCCGGCCAGGATCGCGTCGAACTTGGCCTTGGTCATGTTGATCATCAGCCCCTTGTTGTTCTTGGCGAGCGAGGCGAATTCCACTTCGATCTTGCCGGCCGGGCTGGCGATCACGGCGAACGCCATCCCCACGCGTTCGATCGTGCCGATCACGACGCCTTTCGAATCGCGCACGTCGCGGCCCTGCGTGACGTCCTCCGGGCTCACCGAGACCGGGCGACTCGAGCGAGTCGGGCCGGGCACCGGCTTGGAGACTTCGTTGTTGAGCCGGTTGAAGTCGGTGACGCGATCGTCCGGACCGCGGAACTCCGGCGCTGAAGGTTGCGGTGCCTGGGCGGGCGGCGGCGGCGCCCCGGTCTGAGCATGCGCCACGCCGGCCAATGTCAGCGCGGCAGCCACTGCCGAAACTTTGAGTATACGCATCCAACCTCTCCCCTTTTTCGGGAATGGTATCGCTAACAATATCTATAGGCAAATGCTCAGTCGTCTTCGTCTTCGAAGCCGGCAAGTTCGAGCGCGCGCGCCTTGATCTGGTGGAGCCGGCACCAATGAACCAGCGCATCTTCGCGGCCATGCGTCACCCACACCTCGCGCGGGGCGATTTCGCGGATCGTGGTGGTCAGCTCATCCCAATCGGCATGGTCGGACAGGATCAGCGGCAGCTCGACATTGCGCTGGCGCGCGCGCTGGCGGACGCGCATCCAGCCTGATGCCATCGCGGTGATCGGATCGGGCAGCCGCCGCGACCAGCGATCGTTCAGCGCGCCGGGCGGGGAGAGGATGATCCGCCCCTGCAGCTCGGCCTTGGGCACGCCGGTGGCAGGACGCAGCTCGCCCAGATCGACGCCCTGCTCGACATAGAGATCGCACAGCCGCTGGAGCGCGCCGTGGATGTAGATCGGATCGTCGAACCCCATCACCCGCAGTTCCTTGATCACCCGCTGCGCCTTGCCGAGCGCATAGGCGCCGACCAGCACGCAACGTGTGGGGTTGGCGCGCAGTGCGGCGAGCAGCTTGTCGAGCTCGTCATGCGTCTCGGGGTGGCGGAACACTGGCAGCCCGAACGTCGCCTCGGTGATGAAGATGTCGCACGGCATCGGCTGGAAGCGCGCGCAGGTCGGGTCCTCGCGGCGCTTATAGTCGCCCGACACGACGATGCGCTCGCCGGCATGGTCGAGCACGATCTGCGCCGAGCCCAGGACATGGCCGGCGGGGACGAAGCCGATATCGACATCGCCCATGCGCAGCGACTCGCCATAGGCCACCGGATTGCCGTTCTGCAGGCCATAGCGGCATGCCATGATCGCCAGCGTCTCGGGCGTCGCCCAGACCTCGCCATGCCCGCCCCGCGCGTGATCGGCATGGCCATGGGTGATCAGCGCGCGCGCCACCGGCTGCGACGGGTCCACCCATGCATCGGCGGCGGGAATGTAGATGCCCGTGGGTTCAGGAGTGATCCAGCTGCCGATTGCCATGCTGGCTATATGGTTGGCCGGGCGCAGGGTTCCCAGTGGATCGAATAGGCGCGCGGCTTCGTTGGTCCGGTGTACAGCGAAACGAGGTATATCATGGACATGTCCAGCCTTCAGGGCATCCTGGTGATCGTCGCACCGATCCTGCTCGGGTTCGCGATCGCCTGGGCGATGTTCCACAACAAGGGATCGCGCCGCGAAATCCAGGCGACCGAGGACGCAACCCGGCGGATGTACGACCAGCAGGACCTTGACGACAAGGCGCGCGACAAGGGCGGCGTCGCCTGAAGGACTTGCGCTGATCCGATAGCCGCGCGAACGCTGGCGAGTGCCCGATGCCGCGCTTCCCCCGATACTGACCGACTGGTTCGCTGCGCGCGGATGGCGCCCGCGGCGGCACCAGCTCGACATGCTCGCGGCGGCGCGGGCGGGCGAACATGCGCTGCTCGTCGCCGCGACGGGCGCGGGCAAGACGCTCGCCGGCTTCCTGCCGACGCTCGCCGACCTGATCGAGGCGCCCTCGCAGGGGCTGCACACGCTCTACATCTCGCCCTTGAAGGCGCTCGCGGTCGATGTGCAGCGCAATCTGCTCACGCCGATCGAGGAGATGGGCGTCTCGATCCGCGTCGAGACGCGCACCGGCGATACGCCGCACGAGCGGAAAGTCCGCCAGCGCGCGCGGCCGCCCGAGATCCTGCTCACCACCCCCGAATCGCTGAGCCTGTTGCTGTCCTACGAGGACAGTCTGACGATGTTCGCCGGGCTCAAGACCGTGATCATCGACGAGGTCCACGCCTTTGCAACCGGCAAGCGGGGCGACCTGCTGGCGCTGGCGATGGCGCGGCTGCAGCGGCTCGCGCCCGGGATGCGCCGCGTCGCGCTGTCGGCGACGGTGGCCGATCCCGACGGCTATCGCGCCTGGCTGGCCCCCGACGGCGATATCGACAGGGTCACGCTGGTGAAGGGCGAGGCCGGCGCCGATCCGGATATCGCGATCCTGCTGCCCGAGGGCCGCGTGCCCTGGGCGGGGCATTCGGGGGTCTATGCGATCCCGCAGGTGATGGCCGAGATCGAGACACACCGCACGACGATCGTTTTCTGCAACACCCGCGGACTGGCCGAGCTGGTCTTCCAGAGCCTGTGGAAGGTCAACGAGCTCAAGCTGCCGATCGGCGTGCATCATGGCAGCCTCAGCCTCGAAGCGCGGCGCAAGGCCGAGCAGGCGATGGCCGACGGCAAGTTGCGCGCGCTGGTCGCCACCGCCAGCCTCGATCTCGGGGTCGATTGGGGCGATGTCGATTGCGTCATCCAGATGGGGGCGCCCAAGGGGTCGTCGCGGCTGCTCCAGCGGATTGGGCGCGCCAACCACCGGCTCGACGAATCGAGCGAGGCAGTGCTCGTGCCGGGCAATCGCTTCGAATATCTGGAAGCGCGCGCCGCGCTCGACGCGGTCGAGCAGGGCGAGCTCGATCCCGACGTGTTCCGCCCCGGCGCGCTTGATGTGCTGGCGCAGCATATCATGGCCTGCGCCTGCGCGGCGCCGTTCGATGCCGCGGATATGCTGCAGGAAGTGCGTGCAGCATTGCCCTATTCGGCGCTGGAGCAGGAGGTGTTCGATCGCGTCCTGAACTTCATCGCCGATGGCGGCTATTCGCTGCGCGCCTATGACAAGTTCAAGCGGCTGACCAAGGGGCAGGACGGGCTGTGGCGGGTGACCAAACCGGCGTTCATCGCCCAGCACCGGCTCAATGCCGGGATCATCGTCGAGGCGCCGATGCTCGACGTGCGCTTCAAGAACGGCCGCCGGCTCGGCAAGGTCGAGGAAGGGTTCGGATCGACGCTGTCGCCGGGCGACACCTTCTTCTTCGCCGGGCTCAGCCTCGAAGTCGAGCGTGTCGAGCTGACCGACCTGATCGTCCGGGCGAGCAGCAAGCAGGCGCGCTATGTCTCCTATATGGGCGCGCGGCTGGCGATCACGTCGACGCTCGCCAATCGCGTGCGCGTGTTCCTTCATGATCGCAGCCAGTGGCAGCGTTTTCCCGACGATGTGCGCGAATGGCTGGAAGTGCAGGATCGCCGCTCGGCGATTCCGGCGCCCGCGCAATTGCTGGTCGAGACTTTCCCGCACGAAGGCAAGCACCACATGGTCGCGTACAGCTTCGAAGGCTGGAACGCGCACCAGTCGCTCGGCATGCTGATCACGCGGCGGATGGAGGCGATGGGGCTCAAGCCCTTGGGCTTCGTCGCCAACGACTATGCGCTGGCGGTGTACGGGCTGGAGAAGATCACCGATCCGGCGGCGTTGTTCTCGCCCGATATCCTGGAGCATGAGTTCGTCGACTGGGTGCAGCAATCGGCGCTGCTCAAGCGTGCCTTCCGCGAAGTCGCGATCATCGGCGGGCTGGTCGAGCGCCAGCATCCGGGCAAGAAGAAGAGCGGGCGGCAAGTCACTTTCTCGACCGACCTGATCTACGACGTCCTGCGCAAATACGAGCCCGACCATCTGCTGCTCAAGGCGGCCTGGGCCGATGCGCGCGCGCGGATGACCGATGTCGGGCGGCTCGCGCATCTGCTCGATACTGCCGCGGAAACGATGCTGCATGTCGATCTGGCGCGGGTGAGCCCGATGGCGGTGCCGGTGCTGATCATGATCGGCCGCGAGCGGACGCCGCAGGGTAGCGCGGAAGACGCGCTGCTGATCGAGGCCGAGGGTATCGCGGCGGAGGCTATGCGGCTCGATTGAATTCGATTGCTGCGCAATATGTGCAGGTATACCGTCCTGACATGTCCGGAGTCGTTTATCCGCTCCTGCTTCTGACCCTGCCGATCGGACTTTCCGGCGGCACGCCTGTCACGCCCGCCGCGCCGGCGCAGGATCCCGAGCTGATCAGCCGCGAATCGGTGATGGAAACGACGCTGCTGATGCTCGGCGAGACCGACAAGAGGCTGACTGTGCCGGTCGCGGTCAATGCGCAGGGGCCGTACAACTTCATCATCGACACCGGCGCCGAACGTACCGTGGTGTCACGCGAGCTCGCCAATTCGCTGCGGCTGAGCGCCGGTACGCCGGTCACCTTGTTGTCGATGACGGGGCGCAGCCAGGTCGATACCGTCCTCGTCCCCGATCTGATCATCAAGTCGATCGGCGTGCAGCACAGCGTCGTCGCTCCCAAGCTCGAGGCGCGCAATCTCGGCGCGATCGGGCTGCTCGGGATCGACACGTTGCGCGATCACCAGGTCTCAATCGACTTCGATCATGGCACGATGGAAGTGCGCGCCAGCCAGAAGCGCAGCAAGTGGAAGGCGCGGGCGGACGACGAGATCGTCGTCACTGCGAAGAGCCTGTTCGGCCAGCTCATCGTCACCGATGCGTACTATGGCACCACCCGCATCCAGGTGGTGCTCGATACCGGCAGCCAGGTGAGCATGGGCAACAGCGCGCTGCGCAAGCGCCTCGGCCGCCATCGCAAGACCCAGCCGATCGAGCTCACCAGCGTGACCGGCGACAAGACGATGGCCGATTATACCACGATGCCCAACATCAAGATCGGCGGGGTGATGTTCGCATCGATGCCGGTGGCGTTTGCCGATGTTGCGCCGTTCGCGCGCTTCGGGCTGACCAAGCGGCCGGCGCTGCTGCTCGGCATGGATGCGCTGCGCAGCTTTCGCAGCGTCGATATCGACTTTCCCAACCGCCAGGTCCGGTTCCGCATGCCCGAAGGCGTGCCGAAGACGCGGCCCAAGTTCGGCACCGGCAGCACCAGCTCGACCAGCTATTACTAGCGGCGGTTGACTTGGGCGGCGCTGCGCTGCTTGGACTGCGTGCATGAATCGTCTGTCCCGCGCTTCGCTCGCTACGCTTCCCGATGCCATCCTCCGGCCGGGCCATGCGCCCGAGGGCATCCGCACCGGCATCGTCCATTTCGGCCCCGGCGCCTTCCACCGCGCGCACCAGGCGGCGTATGTCGACCGGCTGCTCGATAGCGATCCGCGCTGGGGGATCGCCGCGGTCTCGCTGCGCAGCGGCACCACCACCGACGCGCTCAAGGCGCAGGACGGGCTCTACACGCTGGCGGTGATCGATCGGGAGCCGTCGATGCGCGTGATCGCCGCGCATTCGGACGCGATCGGCCCTGGCGAAGGCGCGCGGCTGCGCAAGCTGCTTGCCTCGCCCGAAGTGCGGATCGCGACGAGTACAGTGACCGAGAAGGGCTATTGCCTGGCCGGCGACGGCACCCTCGATTTCGCGCATCCCGACATCGTCCATGACCTGAAGCGCCCTGCCGAGCCGGCGAGCGTGATCGGCTGGATCGTCGCCGGGCTGGACGACCGTCGCGCCGCGGGACTGCCGCCGTTCGCCATGCTGTGCTGCGACAACATGACCGGCAACGGCGCCAAGCTCCGCGCCGCGTGCGTCGCGCTGGCGCGTGCGCAGGATGCCGGGCTGGCCGACTGGATCGCAGCGGAGGTGGCATTCCCCGATTCGATGGTCGATTCGATCACGCCGGCGAGCGACGCGGCGTTCCTTGCCAAGGTGCAAGGCGCACTCGGCGTCGAGGATCTGGCAGCGGTGCAGCGCGAAAGCTTCACCCAATGGGTGCTCCAGCGCTTCGACATGGCCGACGGGCCCGACCTCGCCGCGGCCGGGGTGACGCTGACCAGCGACGTCCGCGGCTATGAGCAGGCCAAGCTGCGCATCCTCAACGGCGCACATTCGAGCCTTGCTTATATCGGGCTCGCGCGCGGGCATGAGACGGTGTTCGAGGCGATGTCCGATGCCGCGCTCGAAGGCTTCGTCACCCGGCTGGTGCATCAGGACATTTCGGCGTCGCTCGGCGCAGTCGATGGGCTCGATGTCGCAGCCTATGCCGATGCGGTGCTGAACCGCTTCCGCAATCCCGAGATCCGGCATTTGCTGGCGCAGATCGCCTGGGATGGCTCGCAGAAGCTGCCATATCGGCTGCTCGATACGACGCGCGCGGCGCTCGCCGCCGGGCGTAGCGTCGATCGGCTGGCGGTGCCGGTGGCGGCGTGGATCGCGTTCCTGCGCCGCAAGGCCGAGGCCGGTGAGGCGATCACCGATCCGCTGGCCGACACGCTCGCGGCAGCGGCGACGAGCGGCGATCCGGTGGCGGCGATGCTGGCCGTGGCGCCGGTGTTCGGGGAGCAGCTGGCTGGCGATGCACGGTTCGGCGACGCGGTGCGCGGGGCGTACGGGGCATTTGCGCAAGGCGATATCGAAGCGCTGCTCGGGCCTTGACCGAAACCGCTAACTCTCCGTTCGTTTCGAGCGTGGTCGAGAAACGGAATTCAGCGAGCGCTAGCGTTTCTCGACTTCGCTCGAAACGAACGGGTGTCAGAGGGCTTCCGGCCCGTCCGCACCCAGCACATGCGTGCACAATTGCGCCTCGGGCGTATCGTTGGCTTCCAGCGCCGCGACCGTGACCCAGCCCTCTGCGCGCAGCCTGGCGCCCGCATCCGCGGGCGTTCCGAAGGGCAGGAACAGCCGGCGGCGCTCGCCGACGCTAAGCCCGGCGTCGAGGATCGGATCGGCGAACAGCGAGAAGCCGACTGCGGGTTCCTCGCGGCCGTCGCCGTGGAGGATGGTGTAGGTGCCGCCGCGGCCGATCTCGCCGCGGACGCCCGCCGCGAAGATCGAGAAGCCCAGCCAGCTCTGATATTCGAAGCCGTGGCGCTCGGTGGGGTCGAGCGTCAGCGCGGCCTGGCCGTCGACGCTCGCTGCGATTTGCGCGAGGCCGTCGAGCCGGCTCGCCAGCGCGTTGCCCGCATCGATCGCGCGCAGCCGCGTCATTGCGCCGTCGAACGGCCCCGCTGCCTCGATCAGCGGCAACCAGCGCGAATCGATCGCGGCGACGCCGCCGGCATCCTTGGCATCCAGCCGGTCGCGCAGCAGCGCCAGCGTGCCGGGATCCAGATCGGCGGCGAGCGTGTCGGTGAGGTCGGGAAGCGTGAAGTCGATCGCGAGCCCGGTGACCCCCGCGGCCTGGAGCGCTTCGATCGCGACGCGAACGACTTCGATCGCCGCAGCGACGGTATCGAGCCCGATCAGCTCGGCGCCGATCTGGCGCATCGCGCGCTGGGGGTTGAGCTCGGAGGCGCTAAGCTTGACCACCGCACCGGCATAGGAAAGCCGCACCGGACGCGGGTGATGCCCCATCCGGGTCGCGGCGATGCGGCCTACTTGCGCAGTCAGATCGGGGCGGATCGCCAGCGTGCGCTGCGAAACCGGATCGACGAAGCGCACGGCATCGCGCACCCCGCCGGCCTTGAGCCGCGAGGCGAGCTCATCGGCGAATTCGGCGAGCGGCGGATCGACCTGCTCATAGCCATAGAGCCGCGCCACCCCGAGCACGCGCGCCTCCAGCCCGGTCGCCGCATCGGCGGCGGGCGGAAGACGATCGTGAAATCCCTCGGGAAGCAGTCCGCTCATCGACCCGCCGCTAGCGCAGTCAGAACTTCAGCGCCATCGCCGTCTTCACGCCGGGAAGCGCGCGGACCGTGGCGATGAGCTCGGGGGTGACTTCGTCATCGACCGAGAGCAGCAGCACTGCCTCGCCGCCGGTGTCGCGGCGGCCGAGATGGAAGGTGCCGATGTTTACCCCGGCCTCGCCCAAAGTGGTGCCGAGCCGGCCGATGAAGCCGGGCGCATCCTCGTTGACGACATAGAGCATGTTGCCGATCAGATCGGCTTCGACCTTGATCCCGAACAGTTCGACGAGGCGCGGCTGGGCGTTCGAGAACAACGTGCCGGCGACCGAACGCTCGCCCGCGTCGGTCTTGAGCGAGACGCGCAGCAGCGTGTGGTAATCGCCTTCCTTCTCGTTGCGGACTTCGCGGATTTCCATGCCGCGCTCCTTGGCGAGATAGGGCGCGTTGACCATGTTCACCGTGTCCGAATGGACGCGCAGGAAGCCGGCCAGCACGGCGCTGACGATCGGCTTCTGGTTGAGTTCGGCCGCGGCGCCCTCGCTGTGGATCGAGACGCGGGCGATCTCGCCATGCGCGAGCTGGCCGATCAGGCTGCCGAGCTTCTCGGCGAGCGCCATGTACGGCTTGAGGCGCGGGGCTTCCTCAGCCGAGAGCGACGGCACGTTGAGCGCGTTGGTGACGCCGCCCGAGACGAGGAAGTCGGCCATCTGCTCGGCGACCTGGATCGCGACGTTGACCTGCGCTTCGTTGGTCGAGGCGCCGAGATGCGGCGTCGAGATGAAGTTGGGCGTGCCAAACAGCGGCGATTCCTTCGCCGGCTCCTGCACAAACACGTCGAGCGCCGCGCCACCGATATGGCCGCTCTCGAGACCGGCCTTGAGCGCCGCCTCGTCGATCAGCCCGCCGCGCGCGCAATTGATGATCCGCACGCCCTTCTTGGTCTTGGCGAGATTCTCGGCCGAGAGGATGTTGCGCGTCTGGTCGGTCAGCGGCGTGTGCAGCGTGATGAAGTCGGCGCGCAGCAGCAGATCGTCGAGGCTCATCTTCTCGACGCCCATCTCCAGCGCGCGCTCAGGCGTGAGGAAGGGATCATAGGCGATCACCTTCATCTTGAGGCCCAGCGCACGATCGGCGACGATCGAGCCGATATTGCCCGCGCCGATCAGCCCCAGCGTCTTGCCGGTGACTTCGACGCCCATGAAGCGGTTCTTCTCCCACTTGCCGGCCTGGGTCGACTTGTCGGCCTCCGGCAGGTCGCGGGCGAGCGCGAACATCAGCGCAATCGCGTGCTCGGCGGTGGTGATCGAATTGCCGAACGGGGTGTTCATGACCACCACGCCCTTGGCCGAGGCCGACGGAATATCGACATTGTCGACCCCGATGCCGGCGCGCCCGACGACCTTGAGGTTGGTCGCGGCTTCGAGGATTTCCCTGGTCACGCGCGTCGAGCTGCGGATGGCGAGGCCGTCATACTGGCCGATGATCGCCTTGAGCTCCTCCGGCGTCTTGCCGGTAATCTCGTCCACTTCGACTCCGCGTGCGCGGAAGATCTCGGCGGCCTTGGGGTCCATTTTGTCGCTGATGAGGACTTTTGGCATGATTCTATCCTGAAAACCTGGTGCTCCGGTGACGGCCGGAGCGCTGGAAAGGGAATGGCCGATGGCCGGCGCTCCGGGCCTTCGCCGGAGCACGCGAGGATTAAGCCGCCTTGGCTTCGGCGTAGGCCCAGTCGAGCCACGGCCCGAGCGCTTCGATATCGGCGGTCTCGACGGTGGCGCCGCACCAGATTCGCAGCCCGGCGGGGGCGTCGCGATAGCCGGCGACGTCGTACGCCGCGCCTTCCTTGTCGAGCAGCGAGGCGAACGTCTTGATGAACGCCTCATCGGCGCCCTCGACCGTCAGGCACACGCTGGTAGTCGAGCGGTTCGCTTCGTCCTGCGCCAGATTGCCGAGCCAGTCGCGCTCGGCCACGATCTTCTGCAGCGCGGCGGCATTCGCGTCGCTGCGCGCGATCAGCCCCTCGGCGCCGCCGACCGACTTGCCCCATTCGAGCGCGAAGATCGCATCCTCGACGGCGAGCATCGACGGGGTGTTGATCGTCTCGCCCTTGAACACGCCCTCCGCGAGCTTGCCCTTGGAGACGAGGCGGAAGACCTTGGGAAGCGGCCATGCGGGCGTGTAATTCTCGAGCCGCTCGACTGCGCGGGGCCCGAGGATCAGCACGCCATGGCCGCCTTCGCCGCCCAGCACCTTCTGCCACGAGAAGGTCGCGACATCGATCTTGTCCCACGGCAGGTCGTAGGCGAACACGGCCGAGGTTGCGTCCGCGAAGCTCAGACCTTCGCGATCGTCGGGGATCCAGTCGCCGTGCGGCACGCGCACGCCCGAAGTTGTCCCGTTCCAGGTGAACAGCACGTCGTTCGACCAGTCGACCTGGGTCAGATCGGGAAGCTGGCCGTAATCGGCGCGGAGCACCGTCGGATCGAGCTTCAATTGCTTGACCGCATCGGTGACCCAACCCTCACCGAAGCTCTCCCATGCCAGCGTCGTCACCGGCTTGGCGCCGAGCATCGTCCACATCGCCATCTCGAAGGCGCCCGTGTCGGAGCCCGGAACAATGCCGATGCGATGCGTGTCGGGCAGGTTGAGCAGCTCGCGCATCAGGTCGATCGCGTATTGCAGGCGGGTCTTGCCGATCTTCGAGCGATGCGAGCGGCCGAGCGATTCGCTGGCGAGCTTCGACGCATCCCAGCCCGGAGGCTTGGCGCAGGGACCGGAGGAGAAATAGGGGCGCGCCGGCTTGGTAGCGGGCTTGGCAGTGGACGCAGTTGTGGCGTCGGGTACGGCAGAATCACTCATGTACTCTCTCCTTGCAGAGAGCTCGCGCGGCGTTGGGACCGCGTGGCCCGCCGACGGCCCTAGCGGCGAAGTGCACGAAGTCAACCCGGGGAGGATCGCGGGGGCGGCTTAACCATTGCGCAAAGCCCGCGGGGCTAAAGCCGGACAATGACCGGCGCGCTACAGAACGGAATGGAGCGCGTGGCGGCGAGCATGTGGACGCAGTTTGGCGGCACCTTTCTCTCGCTCGGATCGACCTTTTCGATCGCCGCGCTCGCCTGCTCGCTGGCGCTTTTCGTCATCCTGGCGGTGCCGCGCGGACGCCGCAGGCCGCTGCGATTCGCGGTGCTGCGGCGCGTGCTGCTTCCCCGTCGATTGCTGGGCACGGCTTCGGGCCGCGCGGACATCGCCTATTTCGTGCTCGGATTGCTCTTTGCCGGCCTGCTGATCGGATGGGCGATCTTCTCCGCCGATCAGGTCCGGCGGCTGATCGGCGCGTGGATCGGCACGCCGCCGGCGCCGTGGCTCCCCGGATGGGCCAGCGCGGCGATCGTCACGCCGATCCTCTTCCTCGCCTATGAGTTCGCATATTGGTTCGATCACTGGCTGATGCACCGGGTGCCGCTGTTCTGGCATTTCCACAAGGTCCACCACCAGGCGGAGAGCCTGTCGCTGTTCACCAACGGCCGCGTCCATCCGGTCGAGACGATCGGTTTCTACAACATCGTCGCAATCGTGCTGGGCGTCACCGGGGCGCTGCTCGAGCAGGTGCTGGGGAGCGCGGCGCCGCTGACGCTGGGCGGCGGCAACCTGCTGGTGATGGTCGCAGCAGTCGCAGTGACGCATCTCCAGCACTCGCATTTGTGGCTTAGCTTCGGGCCGTTCTGGGGCCGGGTGCTGCTCGGTCCGGCGCATCACCAGATCCATCATTCGGCCGACCCGCGCCATTTCAACACCAATATGGGCAGCACGCTGGCGCTGTTCGACCGGCTGTTCGGCACCTTCTACATGCCGCGGCCCGAACGCGAGCGGCTGCGCTTCGGAGTCGAGGACGGCGAGCGTGATCCGCACGGGCTTCGCGCGGCGCTCGTCGAGCCGTTCATCGCGGGGGCGCGGAGCCTTGCGCCGACGCTCCAGCCGCCGGCCAACTGGCAAGCAGCCCCCGATCCGTCATCCAGTCGGTGATCCGCGCCGGCCAGTTGCGCAGGCTCACCAGCGGCGTGGTCTCGCCCATGTTGAACGCGTGCCCGCCGGCCGCATACATGTGCAGCTCCGATGAGGCCCCCGCGGCGCGATAGGCATTGAGCAAGTCGATGATCGGTTGCGAGCAGCACTGATCGTCATTGGTGGCGACCATCAGCAGCGGCGGCGAGTCCCGCGTGATCTTCTCCTCGGCATGCAGCGGGCCGGGGAACACGAGCACGCCGAAATCGGGGCGGGCCGAGAGCCGGTCGATCGCATCGCCCTTGCCGGGAGCGGCGACCGGCGGGCTGAGCAGCGTCACGCGCGCCAGTTCGCCGCCGGCAGAGAAACCGACCACGCCGATCCTGTGCGGATCGAGCTTCCAGTCGCCGGCACGGCTGCGGATCGTGCGGATCGCGCGTTCGGCATCCTGGCGGGCATTTTCGAACTTGTAGGGTGAATCCTTGCCGCGGAAGAGCCGGTAGCGCAGCACGAATGCCGCGATGCCGCGCTCGTTGAACCAACGCGCGGCGTCATTGCCCTCGCTGTTGATGACGAGGAATTCGTGCGCGCCGCCCGGCATCAGCAGCACCGCGGCGCCGGTCTCGCGGCCGGGACGGGCAGGGAAATAGGTGATGCTGGGGTCGTTGACCGGCTTGAGCCAATAGGATTCGGCATGTTCGGGGATGGCCTTGCGCGATTCGAAGCCCGGCGCGCCGTCTGCCCAGAGTGCGATGCGCTGCGGCGTCGCGGGAGGATCCTGGGCCCGTGCCGGCGAGGCGAGCAGGGCAAGCACGCCGGCGAACAGGGCGAGCAGCTTGGTCATGGGCCTCTCCTTGGTGCCGGCTTTCGCGGCTGCCGGGCTATGGTAGCGGTAACAGTCGGGGAGTCAAACCGGGGCTGTCGTGCGTTGGGTAGAGCGGACTGTACCGTCCGGCCATGTTATGGAGCGACGATGCGTTTGGCTGCCCTGTCCATCGTGCTGCTCCTCGCCAGCTGTGTCGGCGGCGACCGCAACGACCGCCCTGCGCCGATTCGCGAGCGCCGCACCGGTCCGGTGACGGTCACCGATCCGACGCCGCGCGAGACGCAGCAATGCTTCAGCGACTTGTCACGCGAATCGGTGCGCTTCTCGCCGCTGCCCGATCGCGACTTCGGCGGCGGCTGCGTCGTCACCGGCGCCGTGCAATTGCTCGACATCGGCGTGCCGGTGACCAACCTCAAGTCGATGCGCTGTCCGCTGGCACGGACGTTCATCGCATGGGTGCGCTTCGCAGTCGCGCCGGCGGCGAAGCAGATGCTCGGCAGCGAAGTGGTCCGGGTCGAAAGCTTCGGCACCTATTCGTGCCGGGCGATCATCGGCAGTCCCACCTCGGGCAACCGCATCTCCCAGCATGGCCTGGGCAACGCCGTCGATATCGGCGGGTTCGTGCTTGCCGACGGGCGCAGGATCCGCGTCGAGACCGGCTGGAAGTCGGAGGATCCGGCGGTGCGCGAATTCTTCCGGACGATCCACAAATCGGCGTGCAAGCGGTTCCGGACCACGCTGGGGCCGGACTATAATGCTGCGCACTATAACCACTTGCACCTCGACATGGGCCGCGGGCCGTTCTGCGCCTAGGCGCCGGACCCTAGGCAAGCCCGCGCGATCGGCCTAAGCCGAACCAAATGAGCAACGATACACGCGTCCCGAGCCGCGTCTTCCGCCCCGCGCAGGAAGAAGCCGAAAACGCCAACACCAACAGCGGCACGCCCCAGACCGAGCATCCGGCCTACCGCCTCGCCTTCCAGGACATGGATTTCCTGCTGCGCGAGGATCTCCGGCCGGTCCGCTTCCAGCTCGAGCTGCTCAAGCCACAGCTGATCCTCGACGAAGCCAATATCGCCTCGACCTTCGTCGTCTATGGCTCGGCGCGCATCCCGGAGCCCGAAAAGGCGCGGGCGCTGCTCGAACTCGCCGACACGCCCGAGCAGAAGAAGATCGCCGAGCGGCTGATCGCCAAGTCGCATTATTACGATGTCGCGCGCGAGCTGGCGCAGACCGTCAGCAATTTCCCGCTCGACGAAGCGGGCAAGCGTCATTTCGTGGTGTGCTCGGGCGGCGGTCCGTCGATCATGGAAGCGGCGAACCGCGGCGCGCGCGATGTCGGCGCCGACACGGTCGCGCTCAACATCGTGTTGCCGCATGAGCAGGCGCCCAATCCCTATGTGACGCCGTCGCTGTCGATGCAGTTCCACTATTTCGCGCTGCGCAAGATGCACTTCCTGCTCCATGCGCGCGCGGTCGCGGTGTTCCCGGGCGGGTTCGGCACGTTCGACGAGAGCTTCGAGCTGCTGACGCTGATCCAGACCGGCAAGATCGATCCGATCCCGGTGCTGTTCTACGGCAAGGAATTCTGGCAGCGCGTCGTCAATTTCGAGGCGCTGTGCGAGGAAGGCGTGATCGGCCCGCGCGACCTCAGCCTTTTCCACTTCGTCGAGACCGCGGAGGAAGGCTGGCAGATCGTCCAGGACTTCTGGCGCGACAAGCAGGCCAGGGGCTGAGCCCAGCCGTCCCCAAAAAAAAAGGCCGCCCCGAAAGGCGGCCTTTTTTCTGTCCGGAGAAAAGCCTTAGTGGCCCTTCTTTTCGGCCTGGATCGCTGCCTGCGGGTCCTTGGCCGGAGTGCCTTCCGCCGGCGTGGCCTCGTTCGAGATATTGGCCGGATCGGCGACGTTCGCTTCGGCGGCGGCGTTGTCCGCTGCCGGCTCTTCGCCTGCGGCAGGCGCCGCCGGGAAGGGCAGGTTCGAACCCTGCGAATTGAGATAGGCGATCACGTTCGCGCGGTCCTGCGGGTTCGCGATGCCCGCGAAGGTCATCTTGGTGCCCGGCGCGTACTTACGCGGGCTGGTCAGCCAAGCATCCAGCGCGTCGAAGGTCCAGGTGCCCGGAACGCCCTTGAGCGCGTCCGAATAGGCGAAGCCCGGGACATGGCCATGCGCCTTGCCGACCGAGGCATAGAGGTTCGGGCCGATGCCCGATGCGCCGCCCTGGTTGATCGTGTGGCAGGCAGTGCACTGCTTGAACACGTCGGCGCCCTTGGCGACATCGGCAGCGGCGAGACGCACTGCGATCGGCGCGACGGCGACGGCGCCGCCTTCGCCGGCGTCCTCGACGCCTTCGATTGCATAGCCCATCTTTTCAGGGCGTTCGGAGTGGAACACGATTCCGCTCACGATCGAAAGGCCGAGTGCGGCAATGCCGCCCGCCAATGCCCAGCCCGCAATCGTATTGAACCGATCGTCCATCACACGCCCCTAAAGGAAAGTCGTTTGCCCTTTAGGCTGCGGTTTTTGCTATCGCAAGCCGGGGTTGCCGCGAGAAACGCGCCCCGCTAGCGCGCGTGCCATGGAGAATTTCGCAGCGCCTGCGCGGCCGATCGTCGCGGACATGATCGCAAGGGCCTCGGCCGAGCCGGGGCGCACCGTTGCGTTCCAGGGCGCGCCGGGTGCCAATTCGCACATCGCGGTGCGCGAAGCCTTTCCTGAGGGGCTCGCCTTGCCGTGCTTCTCGTTCGAGGATGCGATCGATGCGGTTAAGGAAGGCCGCGCCGACCGCGCGATGATCCCGATCGAGAATTCGCTCCACGGCCGCGTCGCCGACATCCATTTCCTGCTGCCCGAATCGGGGTTGGCGATCACCGGCGAGCATTTCCTGCCGATCCGCTACGGGCTGATGGGTACGGGATCGCTCGATCAGGTGCGCCAGGCGATGAGCCATCCCCAGGCGCTCGGCCAGTGCCGCCACTGGCTCAAGGCGCGCGGGATCACGCCGGTCGCCTATCCCGACACGGCAGGTGCGGCGGCAGTGGTCGCCGAGATGGCGGATACCGCGATCGCCGCGCTCGCCCCGCCGGGCGCCGCCGAACTCTACGGGCTCGAACTGCTCGAGACAGACCTCGCCGATGCCGAGCACAACATGACGCGCTTCGTCGTCCTTGCGCGGGACATTCTGGCCTTGCCGGTGGAAGGTCCGGTGATGACGACCTTCATCTTCGAAGTGAGGAATGTCTCTGCCGCCCTCTACAAAGCACTCGGCGGCTTCGCCACCAACGGCGTGAACATGACCAAGCTCGAAAGCTATCAGCGCGGCGGCAGCTTCGCGGCGACCGAATTCTATGCCGATATCGTCGGCGGCCCCGGCGACCCGGCGATCGACCGAGCGCTGGAGGAATTGAAGTTCCACTCGAAATGGATGCGGGTGCTCGGCACCTATCCGCAGGCGCGCGTGCGGCCCTAGGCCCCTTCGACCCAGGCCGTCAGCAGCGTGTGTGCGATCGCATAGGGCGGGGCGGCGCCGAACGGGGCGGCGGGATCGCGCGCCAGTGCGAGCCTAACCTCGTCGCGAGTGAACCAGCGGGCGTCCTCCAGTTCGTGCACGTCGATCGTGATCGCTTCGTCCTCGGCTTCGCCAATGCAGGCGATCATCAGCGACGAAGGAAACGGCCAGGGCTGGCTGGCGACATAGCGCACTGCACCGACGCGTACGCCGGCTTCCTCCAGCGTTTCGCGGCGCACCGCCTCCTCGATCGATTCGCCGACTTCGAGGAACCCGGCGAGCGCGGAATAGCGTCCCGCCGGCCAGGGCGGCTGGCGGCCGAGCAGGACCTTGTCGCCCAGCTCGGCGAGCATGATCACCACCGGATCGACTCGCGGGAAGTGCTCGGCGCGGCAATTGGGGCACGCGCGTCCCCAGCCGGCGCGGAAGGTGAGGGTCGGCGTGGCGCAGACCGCGCAATAGCCGTGGCGACCATGCCAATCGACCAGGCTGCGCGCGGCGGCATAGAGCGCGGCATCCTGGGCATGGAAGCGATCGAGCATCGCGAACAGGGCCGGCGAGCGCGCGCCGGGAAAGGGCCGGCCATGCGGCGGTGCGGCGGCGAACAGGGGAACGCCCTGATCGAAGCCGAGGAACAGCCGCTCGCCCGGCGCCGCGTCGAGCGATGTCCAGACGAGGCGATCGGCTGCGTCGAGCTCGGGATCGAGCCCGTGCATCACCAGCAGCCGCGCGCGCGGATCAGCTTCGGCCGCTGCCAGCAATTCGGGTTCGTGGCGGACGCGGTCGGCACGATCGAGCGTGCCGCCGGTAAAGCCAGGCGCTCTCACCGCGCGAGATCGGCGTAGATCGCCTGCGATGCCTCGCGCTTGAATCCCTGTTCAGCGAACGAGTTGATCATCACCGTCGCGCGCAGCTTGCGTACCGGATCGACCCAGCCGATCGATCCTGCCGCCCCGGCCCAGCCGAACGTGCCCTTGCTCGGGCCGCCGGCCTTGTCGGCGAGGTAGACAGAGCCGCCTGCGCCGAAGCCCATCGGTGCGCCGCTGTCTGCGGTCATGTGCGCCAGCGTGCTGCGATCTACGCTGGGCGGCAGCAGGTCGGACATCGCCAGCTTCACCGTTTCGGGCTTTAGGATGCGGGCGCCGTCGAGTTCGCCGCCATTGGCCAGCATATGGAGGAACCGGTCATAGTCGCGCGCCGACATGACCAATCCAGCGCCGCCATAGGGAAAGCTGGGCGGCTGGAGCCAGACCGAGGTCGCGCCCGGATCGGCGGCGAGCTTGGGCGCCATGTAATTGGTGGCGAGGAGGCGCGCCTTGTCCTGCGGCACTGTCCACCAGCTCGCCTGCATGCGGAGCGGCGCGAAGATGCGGGTGTTGACGAACTGGTCGAACGGCATGCCGCCGGCAACTTCGATAACCCGGCCGAGCACGTCGAGCCCGATCGAATAGCTCCATTTGGCCCCCGGATCGGCGATCAGCGGCAGGCCCGCGACGCGATTGGCGAATTCTTCCAGGCTGGCAGGGCGTGCGGCGCGCATGCCGGGCTCCATCAGCGCATTGACCTGCGCCGGGTTGATGCCGAGGCGGGTATATTCGTCGAGCAAAGGCCCCTTGGTGACAATGGTGTAGCCGAGGCCCGCAGTGTGGGTGAGCAGGTTGCGCACGGTGATGGCGCGCGCGGCGGGTCGGCTGGTCAGATCCTTGGCAGGATCGACCAGCACCTTCATGTCCTTGAATGCCGGGATGAAGTCGCTGATCGGCTGGTCGAGCTTGAGCTTGCCCTCCTCGACCAGGATCATCGCGGCGATGCCGGTGATCGGCTTGGTCATCGAATAGACGCGCCACAGGCTGTCGGCAGACGCCGCCGGGGCAGTGGCCTCGTCGGCGATGCGGCCCTGAGCGACGGTCTGCGGCAGCGCGTTGCCGATGCCGGTGACGATGACGACGCCGGGCACCTTGGCTTCGGCGACGACGCGCCGGGCCAGTTCGGTGGTCGCGGCCTGTGCGCGCGTGCTCGCCGAAGGAAGCGGGACGCTGGCTTGCGGCCAGGCGGGGCTGGCCAGCGCCAGCAGTGCAACCGATCCAAATAACCGCCAGCTACGCATGCATCCTCCCGAACATCCTTGCCGCCTTGGCGAAAACCGTGGGCAATCCCGCCGCTTCGATATCGGCGATCGGCCACCATTCGCCGTCGGCCACGTCTGTGTGCTCCGCGATTGTTGCAGCCGCAAGCGCCACGTCGAGGTCGAAATGGGTGAAGCCGTGACGGACTTGCGCGTCGAGCATCCGCCAATCCGCCGCGATCGGTGCGTCGGCGAGGCCCGGCGGCGTGTCGGTCCACGGCCCGGTGGGCAGCGCGCGCATGCCGCCGAGCAAACCCTTGGCCGGGCGGCGGACGAGCAATACCTGCCCATCGCGCTCGATCCAGAACATCGTGCCATGGCGTTGCGGCTTGGGAAGCTTGGCGGCCTTGACCGGGAAGGTCTCGGGCGCGCCGGTGGCGAAGCCGTCGCACTCGGGGCGCAACGGGCAGAGCAGGCAGCGGGGCGCGCGGGCGGTGCAGATGCCCGAGCCCAAATCCATCATCGCCTGTGCGAAATCGCCGGTGCGCGCATCGGGGGTGATCGAATCGGTGAGCGTGCGGATCCTGGGCCGGGCGCCGGGCAGGGGCTCGCTCACCGCGAACAGCCGCGTCACCACGCGTTCGACATTGGCATCGACCACCACGGCGCGCTGGCCGAATGCGATCGCCGCAATCGCCGCGGCGGTATAGCCGCCCACGCCGGAAAGCCCGAGAAGCTCGGCTTCGGTCTCGGGAAGGCGGCCGCGCGCGGCGACTTCGCGGGCGCAGGCGAGCAGGTTGCGCGCCCGGGCATAATAGCCGAGCCCCGCCCAGGCGGCCATCAGATCGGCATCCTCGGACGCCGCCAGCGCCTCGAAGCTCGGCCAGCGCGCCGTGAACTTTTCGAAATAGGGGATGACCGTGGCGACCTGGGTCTGCTGGAGCATCACTTCGCTCAGCCACACCCGGTATGGATCGGGCGCGTTCGCTCCGGGCCGCGCGCGCCAGGGCAAATCGCGGGCATGGGCATCGTACCAGTGGAGCAGGGGCGCGGCGATTGCGCGAGGGACGTTGTCGGGCACGCCCCGCCTATGGCATGGGAGGGGGCAATGACGAAGACCCCCGACAAGCCGAAGCGCGCCACGACGCGCCAGCCCAGGATGGAGCCGCAGCGATCGAACCGCGCGCGCCCGGTTTCCGAGCTGCTGCCCGATGTCGGCCGCGCGGCATTCCGCAAGTTCGGCTTCGTCCAGCACGCGATCGTCAGCCGCTGGAGCGAGATCGTCGGTGAGCGCTATGCCCGCGTCTCGGCCCCCGAATCGATTCGCTTCGCGCAGGGCAAGCGCGCCGAAGGCGTGCTCAGCCTGATCGTCGCCGGTGCCCATGCGCCGATGATGCAGCACATCGCGCCGGAGATCATCGACAGGGTCAATCGCTTCTTCGGCTATTCCGCGGTTGCGCGGCTCGCGATCCGCCAGGGCGAGATCAAGCGCGCGGTGAAGAATGCGCCGCCGCCCAGCCTAGCGCCGCTGTCGGAAGCGATGGGCGATAGCCTGCGCGGCATCGCCGACCCCGAATTGAAGGCGGTTCTCGAATCGCTCGCCGCCGGCGTGGCCGCTGCCGAAGGCCTCAAGCTGGGGAAGATCGACTGATGGCGCTGCGTTTCTTCGCCGCCGCATTGCTGCTGCTCGTCGGTGCCGCTCCCGTCACGGCGCAACAGGCGCGTCCTGCCGCCAACTGGGTCGCCGTCGTCGTCAAGACTCCCGAGGGCGGCTTTCGCCAGGGCAATCCCAATGCGCCGATCAAGCTGGTCGAATATGGTTCGCGCACCTGCCCGACCTGCGGCAGGTTCGCTGCCGATGGCGTCGAGCCGATGCGCCGCGAATGGATCGCCAGCGGCAAACTCAGCTACGAATTTCGCGACTTCCTGATTCACGGCGCCCCCGATCTTGCGCTGGCGCTGCTCAATCAATGCGTGCCGACGCCGCGCTTCTTTCCCATTCTCGACCAGATGTTCGCCAGCCAGCAGGTCTTCGATGGCCCGCTGCACAGGCTGATCGAGACGCAGCCCAAGGTGGTCGAGGGCTGGCAGCAGCTTCCCCCGGCCCAGTCGGCGACCCGCTTCGCCGAAGCGCTGGGCATGATCCCGTTCATGAAGGCACGCGGCCTGCCCGAAGCCCAGGCGCGCCGCTGCCTTGCCAATCCTGCGCTGATCAAGGGCATCGCAGATACCTATGCCGGCGGGGTCAAGGCCGGCATCCAGGGCACGCCCAGCTTCTTCGTCAACGGCCGCCGCGTGCGCGCCTATACCTGGGATCAGCTCCAGCCCGAGCTTCGTGCCGCGGACAGCTGATCCACTCTTCCCGGAGACTACGACCATGCGTTTTTCCATCGCCCTTCTCCCGCTTCTCGCGCTCGCAGCCTGTGGCGGCGGTGAAGGCAATAGCTCGGCACCCGTTTCGAGCGCGCCCGTTGCACAGACGCCGCCGCCCGCGGGCAAGCAATGGGCCGATGTCGTCGTCAAGACGCCCGAGGGCGGCTATCTCCAGGGCAATCCAAGCGCGCCGATCAAGCTGGTCGAATATGGTTCGCGCACCTGCCCGACCTGCGGCCGCTTCGGCGTCGAGGCGGCCGAGCCGCTGCGCGCAAACTATATTTCGACGGGCAAGGTCAGCTACGAGTTCCGCGATTTCCCGCTCCATGGCGCGCCCGATCTCGCGCTCGCGCTGCTCAACCGGTGCGCCGGCACCGAGGCGTTCTTCCCGATGCTCGACCAGATCTTCGCGAACCAGCCGAGCTTCTTCGAGAAGATGGAAAAGCTGCCCGAGGGCTTCCAGCAGCAGCTCCAGACAATGGCCCCGCCCCAGGCGGCTGCGGCGATGGCCGACGCAGCCGGGATGGTCGAGTTCGCCAAGCAGCGCGGCATCCCCGAGGCAAAGGCGCGCCAGTGCCTCGCCGATCAGGCCGCGATCAAGGAAGTCGCCGACAGCCTGGCCGACGGATCGAACAACAAGGGCGTGACCGGGACGCCGAGCTTCTTCATCAACGGCGACAAGATCGACGCAGCGCTCTGGTCGCAAGTCGAGACCGCGCTGAAGGCGGCGGGCGCGCGCTAGCGGCCTAAGCGGGGGGCCGGGGCGATGCAGATCAAACGGCTGCGACTGACGGGCTTCAAGAGCTTCGTCGATCCGGCCGATCTGCGCATCGAACCCGGCCTGACCGGGATCGTCGGTCCCAATGGGTGCGGCAAGTCCAACCTGCTCGAAGCGCTGCGCTGGGCTATGGGCGAGAACAGCGCCAAGTCGATGCGCGGCGCGGGCATGGAAGACGTGATCTTCGCCGGCACCGCGACGCGGCCCGCGCGTGATTTCGCTGAAGTCTCGATCCTCGCCGAGCAAGTGGGGGACGACGACGAACTCGAAGTCGTCCGCCGGATCGAGCGCGGTGCAGGCTCGGCCTATCGGATCAACGGACGCGACGTGCGGGCGAAGGACGTCGCGCTGGTGTTTGCCGATTCGGCGACGGGCGCGCATTCGCCCGCGCTGGTGAGCCAGGGACGGATCGGTGCGATCATCTCGGCCAAGCCCGGCGAGCGTCGGGCGATGCTGGAAGAGGCGGCGGGGATCGCCGGGCTGCACGTCCGGCGGCGAGATGCCGAGCAGAAGCTGCGCGCAACCGAGGCCAATCTCACGCGTCTCGACGAACTGATCGGCGACCAGGAGACGCGCGCCGCGGCACTCAAGCGTCAGGCGCGGCAGGCCGAGCGCTATCGCGAACTCTCCGATCGCATCCGCATCGCCGAGGCGCGGATGATCTATGCGCGTTGGCGCGACGCGGCCGCCGCCGCCGATACCGCCAAGAAGGAAGCGGCGGCCGCCGAGACGCTGGTCGCCGAGCGGGCACAGGCACATGACGCCACCGCGGCCCGCCAGCAGGCTGCGGCAGAGACGCTTGCCGGGTTGCGCGCCGATGCACTTATGGTGCGAGACCGCGCGACGGAAGCGATGCACCGGCTGGCGACGCTGCGCAGCGAACGCGCCACCGTTGAGCGCCGCATTGTGGAGTTGCGCGATGCCGAGGCGCGGCTGGCCGACGACCGGAGCCGCGAGGGCGCGCTGGCGCATGATGCCGGCGAAGCGCTGGCGCGGCTTGGCGACGAAGCAAAGGCGCTCGATACCCGCATTGACGATGCCGGAGCGCGGATGCCGACACTGGATGGCGCATTGGCCGAGGCCGAGCGGGCGGCGCGCGATGCCGAGGTGGCGCTGGCCCAGGCGCTGGCGGCGCAGGCGAGCGAGGCTGCGGACGCGCGAGTCGCCGAGGCGGCATTGATCGCCGCGCGGACCCGAGCCGAGCGGGCAGGGCGCGACCAGGCGCGGATCGATGCGGAGATCCGCGCTTTGGGAGACGTCCAGCCGTTACAGGCCGAGAAATTGCGCGCCGCCGAAGCGCGAGCGCAGTCGGTGCGCCAGGCGGAGACCGCGCGTTCGGGCCTGACTCGCGCCGACGCCAGCGAACGCAGCGCAATCGACTCGCGGGATCGGGCGCAATCGACGCGGGCGGCTGCGCATGCCGAACTGGCGCAGATCGACAGCGAGTCCGCCGTGCTTGCCAAGGCGACGAGGCCCTCGGGCAAGGATCGGCTGCTCGATCGGCTCAAGGTCGATGCAGGTTATGAGCGCGCGCTTGCCGCGGCGTTGGGCGACGATCTTGAAGCGGGGCTCGACGCGAGTGCCGAGCGCTATTGGGCGGGTGCCGGAGCGCAGCCCGGCGATCCCGGCGCGCCGGCCGATACCACACCACTGGCGCAGCATGTCGAGGCGCCGGCGGCGCTGGCCCGTCGGCTGGCGCAAGTGCTGGTGGCGGAGAGCGATGCGGGGCACCCGCTCGCGGTCGGGCAGCGGCTGGTCACGGTCGCCGGGGTGCTGCGGCGCTGGGACGGCTATGTCGCCAAGTCGGGCGGGGCAGCGGCGGCGGAGCGGCTGGAACGGGTCAACCGGATGGCGGCGCTGGAGAAGGCGCGGCCCGCCGCGGTGCGCGCAGTGGATGCGGCCGACACCGAGCTGGCGCGGATCGACGAGACGATTGCCGAGGCGCGCCGTGCCGCGGCCGATTGCCGTCGCGTGCTAGATCATGCGGAGAATGCGGGGCGCGAAGCCGGGCGTGCCGAGGACCGTGCCACTGCGCAGCTCGAACGGATCGAATCGCAGCGCGCGGACCTGGAAGCGCGCCGCACACGCGTTGCCGCCGAACAGGACGAGGCCGCCGACGAACTGGCCCGCGCCGAAGCGCTCAAGGCGGCGCTGCCCGATGGTTCGGCGACGCGTGCTCGTGTGGCTACGCTGTCGTCCGAAGCCGAGGTTCGCCGTGCGGCGGCCGCCAATGCCCGCAGCGAACGCGGCACGCTGGAACGCGAGATCGCCCAGGCGCGCGAGCGGCTTGCCGCGGCCACTGCCGAAAGCCGCAGCTGGAAGTCGCGTGCGGGCGAAGCGGCGCGGCGCTCGGCGGAAATGGACAAGCGTGCCGTGGCGTTGGCCGAGGAAAGCGAGCGCATCGCCGACCGCCCCGCCGAGCTCGATGCCGCGGTGACCGAGGCCGAGGCGGCGACCGAAGCGGCGCGCGCGCAATCCGCAGCGGCACAGGCCGCCGAACGCGAGGCCGAGACTGCGCTGCGCGCGACCGAAGGCGAGGTGCGCGCCGCCAATGAAGGGCTGGCCGAGGCGCGCGAGGCGCGCGCCGGCGCCGTGGCGCGCGTCGAGAACCAGGAGATGCGCCGGATCGAGATGGGGCGGTTGTCGGGCGAGCGCTTCGAATGTCCCCCACCGCTGCTGCCGCAGAAAGCCGGGTTCGAGGCGGAGACGGTGCGCAGCCCACAGGAGGAATCCGCCGCCCATGAAAAGCTCAATGTCGATCGCGAGCGGATTGGGCCGGTCAATCTTGTCGCCGAGACCGAACTCGCCGAGCTGGAAGCGGCGTTCACCAGCAACGCCGCCGAGCGCGACGAGCTGGCGCAGGCAGTCAACCGGCTGCGCGGCTCGATCGGGACGCTCAACCGCGAGGGACGGCAGCGGCTGCTAGCGGCGTTCGAGGCAGTCGATGTGCATTTCCGGCGGCTGTTCTCGACGTTGTTCAACGGCGGACAGGCGCATCTGGAACTGGTCGATTCGGACGATCCGCTCGAGGCCGGGCTCGAGATCATGGCGCAGCCGCCGGGGAAGCGGCTTCAGTCGCTGACCCTGCTTTCGGGCGGCGAACAGGCGCTGACCGCGGTGGCTCTGATCTTTGCGCTGTTCCTGACCAATCCGGCGCCGATCTGCGTGCTCGACGAAGTCGATGCGCCGCTCGACGATGCCAATATCGAGCGCTTCTGCGACTTGCTCGAGGCGATGACCCGCGAGACCGCGACGCGCTATCTGATCGTTACCCACAATGCCGCGACGATGAGCCGGATGCACCGGCTGTTCGGCGTTACGATGGTCGAGCGCGGGGTGAGTCGTCTGGTCTCGGTGGATCTCGGCGGAGCGGAAAGTCTGCTGGCGGCAGAATAGGATTTCGCGCCGCCAGTTTTACGATTTACACGGTGGATATGGAATTAAATTGCTTGAAGGCGACAGATTGTGGCGATTATATACGTGACAAATCAGCCGTGATGCGGGCATATAATCCGCATGACGAACCTTACTGCACCCCGCTTCACCGACGAGACCGCAGCCCGCGAGCATCTTGAAGCTCTGCGCTGGCCGGAAGGTCCGTTCTGCCCGCACTGTGGTTCGTTCAATGCGGCACGGCTTCCTGCGCAGCGTGGCCGTCCGACCAAGGCGCACCCTGATGGCGCGATCCGCGCTGGCGTTGTCCAGTGCCGCGATTGCCGCAAGCAGTACTCTGTGACGGTCGGCACGGTGTTCGAAGGCAGCAAGGTCCCGCTCAACAAGTGGCTGCTCGCCAACTACCTGCTTGTGTCCAGCAAGAAGGGCATGAGCGTCCACCAGCTGCACCGCATGCTCGGCGTCACCTACAAGACCGCATGGTTCATGTTCCACCGCATCCGTGAGGCAATGCGCGAAGAGGGCGGCGACAAGTTCGGCGGCGGTGGCGGCATTGTCGAGATTGACGAGACGTACATCGGCCGCGACCGCACGAAGGAACAGAAGGCCGGTGGCGCCTCGCACAAGATGAAGGTTTTGACCCTCGTTGACCGCGAGACGGGTCGCGCTCGCTCGCTCCGCTTCGAGAACTTCCGCAAGGAGGAAATCGGCATGATCGTCCGTCACAACGTGGCGCACGAAGCCGTCCTGATGACCGACGAAGCGAACCTGTATCGCGGCCTGTCCAAGATGCATGCCGGTCACAAGGTCGTCACCCACGGCAAGGGTGAGTACGTCAACAAGGACGACGCCACGACCCATACGAACACGATCGAAGGCTTCTTTTCGATCTTCAAGCGCGGGATGATCGGTGTGTACCAGCACTGCGGCAAGCAGCACCTGAACCGCTACCTTGCCGAGTTCGATTTCCGTTATTCGAACCGCGCCGCAAATGGCGTTGACGATGCCGCCCGCGCCGATCTGGCCCTCAAAGGCATCGCTGGCCGTCGCCTGTTCTATCGGCGGCCTAGCTTCGCAGCCTAAGCTGCCCGCGCTTGGTCGCAGGCGCAGAATTCCGAGGAGGCGCGAGGATTAGGTGTCGCGCAAGTGGGCGGGGTACTGGCAGCGATAAAGTGCCGCCCACAGCATCGATCAAATGATCAATCCGACGCCGAATCAAACCGGAACACGGGCTCTTGAATCGCGTTGATCAATCACGATATTCGCAAAACGCAAAATTCAACGGGTGTGTCAAACGATATCCACACTGGATATCGTTTGGAGAACCGGTTTGCAAGTGGTAGAAGGCGCGGACGCCGGGGTTGACATCGTCGTCAACGGCGGTTCACCCAGTAAGAAATGTTAACCCGCTTCTGAGAAGTAGACGGTGAATTGTGTAATACCCGGGTCCGGGAGGGCCGCTACGGCTAGCAGACGCTTTCTTCAACGGAGATCGCGGCGCGGCTGCCAGGGGCGAAATTCAGGAGGGACACACCCTCCTAAAGCAATCAGGGCTAGCAGAGGGCTAGCTCGTTCTGAGCGGCTTATGCCGACGAGACGCTCAGGAATCGCAGGGTCGGCCGCAATGCCCCATGGGCAGGCAGGAAGGTGTTTTAGTGAATAACGCCATCGAACGCGCCGCTGATCTGTTGTTCGGCGACGCCGGACGCAGCGTGGTTAACGTGCGTTTTCTGTGCGGCGGCCAAGACAATGTCTCTGCCGAGCGATTGGCAGAGCAAATCGTTTTGTCCGAAGCTCAGATTCGCGGTGAGCAAGCGCGCCGGATTACGAATGTGGACGAATATTTGACGTCTATCGCATCGTAAGTTAGCGAGTGCCCCATAATTGGGGCACTCGCATGAACTTCAAAGAACTATACAAAATTGCAGAGGATGCCGTCGCTTCGAAGAGTGTTCCGAAGCCGGTTACTTTTGAGTTCCTGCGAGAACATATCACGCAGGACAAATCCCTCATCGAACAGTTAGATGTCTGGCGGGTGGTTTATCAACCGCCCATCGAAGAGGCGCGCTTTACCCTATTCGATGAGCGTGAAAGCCTCCACGATGAACCAGTATATTATGCTGAAGTTTCGTTCTGTGCGTCTTTGGAGAGCAATCCTCCGCACTTGCTATACGCACTGATCAAAGAACTGATGCACGTGTTTGACCCAATGGAAACATGGATCAATACGCGAGAAAAATTCATTCAGTTCCTCAAGGATCTCCAAAATACTCCACTGGAAATGGCGAACGGCTCAATCGAAGTGGAGCATAAGGCCAAGTGGATGGCAATTTTGGCTCTGTGCCCCCAAACCTTGCGCACCCATATTGTCACATCCGTGAACAAGAAAGGTGTTTTGAAAGAAGAGATAGCTCAAGAGCTTGGGCTTCCTCGATTGGTGATCGAGATCGCACTGGACGACTATTACGAGAAGGCTTTAGCGCTTCTCACTTAGGCGTTTGTGGATATCAGACCTGCCGCACAATCTCCCACTGTAAGCTAGCGCGGGGCTGCGTCACCCTCGTCTGGTTTCCGCGGTCGTCCCCGCCGCCGCTCTCCCGTTGACTCTGGTAGCGGTTCGTGCGGCTTTGGCGGGGTACTCAGCATCCTGCGGAGTACGTCATCTTCGGTGGGGGTGCTTCTGTCCACGTTCGATCCTCATGATGAAGACATGTTGCGCGGCTACTGGCAGGCGCTTGGTCGATTCGTCTTCTACTACGCCTACCTCGAAGACGCGATGCAGCAAACGCTACGTCGGGTAACTCGCACCCCACCTGCGGTCGGCAAGGCGATTTTTTCCGGTGTCCGAGTTTCGCAAGCGATCTCGAATATCCGTCGCACGTACGAGGCCAGAGGTGAGGCGGTGCCGGCCTTCCTTGAGGAGACGATGCAGAAGGCTGGTGCCATCAATTCTGAACGCGACCGCATACTACATCACGGCATATACTTCCGCGCCTGGGACGAGGGCATCGTTACTGATCAAGCTCGCCAGCTTGATCGGAAGGTCCGCACCACACAGATAACGGTTCCGCTTCTGGATGATTTGAACTGGGACACCATGGTGGTCTGGTCACGGCTGGTGGTGTTTAACCGGACCCTATCGCGAAAGATAGCAGCATCCGAATCAGGCCGAGTGGGAAAGCGCTGCGCAAAGGCCATGGCGCTATAAACCGCCAAAACCACTTCCCGCTCCGGGCTCGACTCCCCGCACCAAGCAAGCGCAAGCTCGCCGGCGGAAACCATCTTCGGGGTAATCTCGATCTCAAACGCCAGCCTGTCGCATGCCGGTATAGCGGTTTCATGGCGCTTTCATGTATATAATCGCCCAGATTGTTGCGCTGGCTTGTTGGACGATTTTGACGCGTTCAAAGAGCGTTTCATGCAGAAATGCGCCGATAGCACAGCAGGCGAAATCCTATATTTCAAGCGGGTGGCTGGGCGAGGATGCGTTCGTAGAGCGCGATATAGGCGTCGGCCATCGCCTCGACCGAGAAATGCGCCTTCACCCGGGCGCGGCAGGCGGCGCGGTCGATCGCTTCGATCTGGGTAAGCGCAGTGATCGCTTCGTCCGTGGAGCGGACGAGGATGCCGGTTTCGGGCGTGATCAGCTCGGGCATGGAGCCGCGGTCGATCGCGATGACCGGGGTGCCGCACGCCATCGCCTCGATCACCGAGAGCCCGAACGGCTCGTCGAAGTTGATCAGATGGAGCAGCGCCCGGGCCTTGCCGAGCGCGCGCAGGCGCTGCTCGCCGCCGACGGGACCAAGATAGCGGATCCGCTCGCCATCGACATGCGGCATGACTTCGCGATCGAAATAGCCCTGGTCCTGGACGATGCCGTAGAGGTCGAGCCGGCGGCCGGTGGCGAGCGCGACATGGATCGCCTCTGCCGCGCCCTTGTCGGGATGCATGCGGCCGAAGAAGAGCAGGTCGTCGCTGCCCTCGGCGTCGAACGGGAATTCATCGAGGCGGATGCCGTGGTGGATCGTCGCAGCGTAGTTGAGCGACGGGTGGCGATCTACCTCGCTGATCGCGACGAAGTGCACGCGGTTCTCGAACGGCTTGTACATCGGCAGGATGCGGTCCGACGAAAAGCCGTGGATCGTGGTGACCATCGGCGTGTCGATCAGCGGAGCATAGGCATGGGCGGGGAAATCCGCCTGGTTGTGGATCAGGTCGAACTCGCTCGCACGGGCGAACAAATGCGATTGGTGGGCGTATTCCCAGACCTTCGCGTCGATCGCGGGGTCTTCCTCATAGCCGCGCGGCACCACGCCGGCGAGCGTGCCGGCGGTCTCCGAATCCTGCGTGGCGAACAGCGTCACGTCGATCCCGCGGGCGACCAAGGCCTCGGTCAGCAGGCTAGTTACCAGTTCCCACGGGCCATAATGGCGCGGCGGCGTGCGCCACGCGATCGGCGCCAGCATTGCGATCTTCATCCGAGAATATAGCCTTCGTTCGGGCCCAGTATCGCGGGATCGTCGCCGGTCCCGGTGGTGAGCAGAACCGACAAACCCTCGGCCCATTCGGGTATCGCAAAGCTCTGCGGCGTGTCGCCGAGGTTGAGGACGACGAGGAGCCGCTGGCCATGATGGCTGCGTTCATAAGCGAGCAGAGTCCCCGCACAATCGATCGGCAGCCAGCTTCCCATCGACAAGGCGGCGTGCGATCGGCGGAGCGCGAGCAGGTCGTGGTATAGCCGCCACATCGAGCGGGGATCGTCGCGCTGGGCCGCCACATTATGCGCCTGCCAGTCGTCATGGAGCGGGAGCCAGGGCGTCGCGGCGGAGAAGCCGGCATTGGGGTTGTCGTCCCATGCCATCGGCGTGCGCACCGGATCGCGACCGAGGCCCAAGCCGGGCTCGCGCAGCTCGCGGGGATCCTGGACGAGAGGGGCGGGGATCACGACGTCCTGCATGCCGATCTCGTCGCCATAATAGATCGTCGGGGTGCCGCGCAGGGTGAGCAGCAGCATTGCAGCGACGCGCGCCTGTGCGGGGCCAAAGCGGGTGGCGGCGCGCGGGCGATCATGGTTGCCCAGCACCCAGTTCGGCCAGCCGCCGGCGGGGAGCGCGGCTTCGTAATCGGCGATCAGGCCGGCGAGGCTGCGTGCTTCCCAAGGCGCGTCGATCAGCTGGAAGTTGAAGGGCAGGTGCACGCCCGGTTTGCCTTCGCCGTAATATGCCATGAGGCGCTCGATCGGCAGGTAGATCTCGCCGATCAGCACGCGCTCGGGATAGCTATCGGCGATGCGGCGCATGTTGGCGGCGATGCCATGGACTTCGGGCTGGTCGGTCGAATGGAGCTGGAGCACGCGGTGCATCTCGCCCATTGCCGGCGCATAGGCGGGGTTCTCCGGATTGTCCGGGAAGTCGGCGTGCTTGACCATGTGCCACAGCACGTCGATCCGGAAGCCATCGACGCCGCGCGCGAACCAGAAATGCAGCACGTCGAGCATCGCCGCGCGCAGCTCGGGATTGCGCCAGTTGAGGTCGGGCTGCTCCTTGAGGAAGGCGTGGTAGTAATATTGGCCGGTGGTTTCGTCCCATTCCCACGCCGGACCGCCGAAATCGCTGATCCAGTTGTTGGGCGGGCCGCCGTCCGGGGCGGCGTCTCGCCAGATATACCAGTCGCGCTTTGGATTGTCGCGCGAGGAACGGCTTTCGAGGAACCAAGGATGCTGGTCCGACGAGTGGTTGGGAACGAAATCGAGGAGCAGCTTGAGCCCGCGATCGTGCGCGGCCTTCAACAGCGAGTCGAAGTCTTCGAGTGTGCCGAAGCGCGGGTCGATGCCGGTATAGTCGGCGACGTCGTAGCCGAAATCGGCCATCGGCGAGGGGTAGATCGGCGAGATCCAGATCGCGTCCACGCCGAGCGCAACGAGGTCGTCGAGGCGCGATTCGATGCCACGGAGGTCGCCGATGCCGTCGTTATTCGAGTCCTGAAACGAGCGGGGGTAGACCTGGTAGATCGTGCCATGTTGCCACCAGAGAGGTTGGGTCATGTCCAGGTCTCTCCGTCTGCGCTCCCCTTCCGCTTGCGGGAGGGGTCGGGGGAGGGATTATCCGCAGGCAGGCAGCGGCTTCCGGTATCCAGCCGCTCCCCTAACCCCTCCCGCAAGCGGAAGGGGGATTTTGCGGTCCCGTCGATCACCGGAAGCGCTCCTTCGGGATCTGCGTGATCCGGCAGGCCAGGTCGGCTTCGCCACTTGCCACGATGTAATGGTCGCCGGCGTCAGCCACGCCGGTGGTGAACACGACGGGGGTCGGCAGATACATCTGGTGGGCGATGTCTGCGGTGAGCGTGGGGTTGGCTTCGAGCAGTGGTACTTCGTCCTCGACGCGGAGAATCTTCGACGGATCGTCCTTGTCGAGCAGCGCCCAGAAGCTGCGGTAGACGCCGACAGCGTCCTGCTTCTCGACGCCGTGATAGATCATCATCCAGCCCTCCGGCGTCAGCACCGGCTGGCTGCCGCCGCCGATCCGCTGGGTGCTCGTCGTGCCTTTGCGCGCGCGGATGCCGGGGGTGTCGAGCGGCTTCCAGTGAAGCCCATCGGGCGATTGCGCCATGTTGATCGAGGGGCCGCCGAGCCATTCGCTATCCTCGGGATAGGCGAAATAGACTTCGCCGAGCGGTCGGGTGAGCGCGATGAACTTGCCGCCGACCTTGCCTTCGAACAGCAGCATGTCCTTGTTCTGGTGATCGAGGACGACGCCGAGCAGTTCGTAGTCGAGGCCGTTGGCCGAGCGGTACATCGCGGTGCAGTGGCGCTCGGCCGAAACGCCGCAGACCGTCATCCAATATGTGTCATCGACCTTGCTGATGCGCGCATCTTCGACGCCATATTCGAGGAAACTCGCGGTGGGGGCGATCGCCTTGTCGTAGTGGATCGTGAGGATGATGCGCCCTTCGGCGTCTAGCTCGACCGGGAGCAGCCACGACAGCGACGTCAGTCCGAGCAGCCTCGGGTTACGGTCCTTGAGCGCGAACTGGCGCGGATCGTCCATGTGGATGCCGTGCAAGGGATGGCGATCGAGATGATAGCCGTCCGCCGCCCAGCGGATCGCGCGGGCGCTGTCGCCGTGGACGGGATCCTGGAGCGCCTCGGCGACGCGGACCATCAGCAGCAGATTGCCGTTCGGCAGCCGGGTGAAGCCGGGGTTGAACGCGCCGAGCACATAGGTCGGCTCGGCGATCGACGTCCGCAGCGGCGAGCGCGACAGATCGACATCGTCGGGGCGGAAGATCAGATAGTCGTCGGGCATCTGCCCCCCTTGGTCAGCAGCCGGGAACCTGGCTCTCGCCTCCCTCGATCTGGAAGCGGTCGCCACGACGAACGTATCGTTCGGCGAACGATCGGGTTCCCTGGTAGCGCACGGTGAAGCTGCGATCGCGGACGATGTCGGTGAGGCTCCCGGTGAGCGACTGGGCGCCGTTCTCCACCATTCCGCTATCATCGAAGGTCGTCGTGATGCTCGCTAGGCCGGCAGGTCCGGTGGGACGCAGCTCGACCAGGTCGGTCAGCGCGACGGTGCAACCCTGCCAGGTGCCGCCGCCTTCGACCACCAGCACGGGCAGCGCCGAGAAGTCGGCGGAGACCGACCATTTGCCGAGATCGCCGAAGCTGCCGCTGGTCACCGCTTCGGGATAGGCCCTGGCCAGCGCGAAGCCGTCGCCGTCTGCGCGCAGATAATAGGCCGCGATGACGCCGGCTTCGGCATGGCCCGCATCCTCGACATGGCCGTGGCGCAGCAGCACCGGGCCAAAGGGCGTGTCGATCAGCTTGTCGTCGCCGTCGAAGGCGTAACGGCTATCCTTCGCGGCCGGCACTGCGCGCACTGCCTGCGCCAGCCGTGCGGCGGGCGACAGCGGCGGGGCCATCGCCTTCGCTGGTGTCGCGGCGGCGGTCGGTGCGGGCTTGGCGGGTTTCTCCGGCGTGACGTCGCAGCCGGCCAGCAGCACCAGCGCCGCGGCAATCGCGATGCGCGTCATACGGCGTCGCGCAGCCGCTCGTGGTGGCGGATCACTTCGTCGATGATGAAGCGCAGGAACTTCTCCGAGAATTCGGGATCGAGATCGGCGTCCTTGGCGAGCGCGCGCAGCCGGGCGATCTGGGCCTCCTCGCGGGTCGGGTCGGCGGGGGGCAGGCTGTGGGTAGCCTTGTAGGCGCCGACCGCCTGAGTCACCTTGAAACGCTCGGCGAGCATGTGGATCAGCGCGGCATCGATATTGTCGATGCTCTGGCGATAGCGATTGAGCGTCTCGTCGGGCATGTGCCCCTTTTGCGCGCGACGCGACGCTACGCAAGCCTTGCCTTTGCCGCCGTCACGCGTCAGAGCCCCGGCCATGAGCGCCACCATCCATCGCCTGGGCTCGCGCCCCGAGCCTTCGCTGGAACCGATGCTGCAGTTGGTGGCGAACGACCTGAACCTGGTGAACGCGGTCATCCTCGACCGCATGCAATCGAACATCCCGCTGATTCCAGAACTCGCCGGTCACCTGATCGCGGGCGGCGGCAAGCGGATGCGGCCGATGCTGACGCTCGCGAGCGCACAGTTGCTCGGCTATTCGGGCGCGCGGCACCACCGGCTCGCCGCAGCGGTCGAGTTCATCCACACCGCGACCCTGCTCCACGACGACGTGGTCGATTCGTCCGACCTGCGCCGCGGGCGCCGCACTGCGAACATCATCTGGGGCAATCCGGCGAGCGTGCTGGTCGGCGACTTCCTGTTCAGCCGCAGCTTCGAGCTGATGGTCGAGGACGGTAGCCTCAAGGTGCTCAAGATCCTGAGCAACGCCAGCGCGGTGATCGCCGAGGGCGAAGTAAACCAGCTCACCGCGGTGCGCCGGCTCGACATTTCCGAAGAGCGCTATCTCGACATCATCGGCGCCAAGACCGCGGCGCTGTTTGCTGCGGCATGTCGGATCGCGGCAGTGGTGGCCGAGCGGAGCGAAGCCGAGGAGGCGGCGCTCGACGCCTATGGCCGTAATCTCGGCATCGCCTTCCAGCTGGTCGACGATGCGATCGATTACATCTCGGACGCATCGACGATGGGCAAGGACGCCGGCGACGATTTCCGCGAGGGCAAGATGACGCTGCCGGTGATCCTCGCCTACGCCCGCGGCGACGAGGCGGCGCGCGCGTTCTGGAAGGATGCGATCGGCGGTCGCCGGATCTCCGACGAGGACTTCGCCGAGGCGATCGGCCTGGTTCGCGCCAGCCGCTCGGTGGACGACACGCTGGCGCGCGCCCGGCATTACGGCCAGCGTGCGATCGATGCGCTGGGCGGGTTCGCGCCGGGCGCGGCGAAGGACGCGATGGTCGAGGCCGTCGAGTTCGCGGTCGCTCGGGCGTACTAGGCTTTAAGGCGGTTCGACATTCAACTCCCCCTCCCTGCAAGGGAGGGGTTAGGGGTGAGAAAAGGTCGGGCTCGATGCGCGGCCTTTTCTTTGTTCCGGACGGCTCGTTGGGCTCGCTGGCGCTCGCACCCCCCCCGCCCCCCCCTCGCAGGGAGGGGCGATCGATTAGATCAAAACGCGGCGCGGAGCGTCAGCTGGACCAGCGGGCCCGAATGCTCGCGCTCGATCTCATATTCGTCGAGGTCCCCGGCGGCGCGGTTTTCGAGGATCTCCTCGAGCGAATCCCCGTCGTACTTACGGAAGTCCTCGTACTTCACGCGATCGAGCAGGTTCTGCGCGGAGAGGCGGACGACGAAATTCTGGCCGAAGCGCTTTTCGACGAATGCCTCGAGATCCGGATCGTAACGCAAGCGGACGGTCTCGTCGAAGTTCGATTCGGTCGCGGCGCTGCGACCCGAGATCGTCGCGCCGAAGCTGACGCCGGCGCTGCGCAAATTCTGGATCACGCCGAAATTATAGACGTGGCGCGGCTGGTTGTTGAAGCGGCGCTTCTCTCCGGTGAACGGGTCGGTCGTCTCGCTGTCGAGATAGGTGTAGTTGGCGAAGATGCCGGTGTCGGGCATTCCGAACAGCGTGAGCGGTGCCGACAAGTCGAACTCGACGCCCCACGCCTTGCCGTCGCCGATATTCTGGGGGACGAACGCGCGGCCGTCCGCATTGTCGGGGTTCGCGCCCTGCGAGACCAGTTCGATCAGATCGCTGATGTCGCGGTAGAAGAAATTGACTCCGGCGATGCCGTTGCTGCCGACGCGGTGCTCATAGCCGACATCGACGCCCCAGGCGCGCTGGTTGCGCAGGCTCGGGTTGCCCGTCGTGATATCGTCGTCGCCAGGCGTTTCCTCATCGACGAACGGCGAGAGCAAATCATAATCCGGGCGGCGGATTGTCCGCGCTACCGAGGCGCGGAACTGGCCGCCGGCGGTGGCGTAGCGCAGGCTGAGCGAGGGATTGAGCAGGTCGTCGTCATAGGAGACCGTGCCGGGGATCGACGCCGCGGTGATGTTGCGGCGGGTGATCTCGTAGCGGGCACCGCCATCGATGCTGAGCGGGCCTGCATCGTAGCTCAGCCGGACATAGGGCGAATAGCGGTCTTCCTTGATCCGGAAGACGTTGCTCGAGAACGTGCCGTCGTTGAGGCCGTTGCGCGTCTTGAACAGGAAATCCGAGCCGATCTTGAGCTTGACGCCCTCTTCCGCGCCGAACGCGCCGAAAACCGTGGCGCTGAACTCCTGGTCGGTAATCCGAATCGCGTCTTCTTCGTCGAGTTCGACATCGGTGAGATCGTCGCCATTATCGCCGACGAACACGGTGGTGTCGGTCTTGTCGCGGAACTTGTTCCAGCCGCCGGCGAGGCCGAGCTCGAACCCGCCCAGCGGAATGCGCGCGTCGCCGGTCACGGCATAGGTCTGCTGGCTGATCCGCTCCGCCTGGATTTCGACTTCGTCGAAATCGAGATCGGCGCCGTCGTACGTGAGCGAGGTTTCGTCCTCGTCACGCTTGGTATCGACGAAGAAGCCGTTGAGGCGGATGCGGCCGCCCTCGCCGAACGAATGGCTGATCTCGGCACTGCCCGAGAAATCGGTGCCGTCGCGCGTGTCGCGCTGCGCCTCGAAATTGTCGAACTCGGGATCGGTGACGTAGTTGCTGTCGGCGGGGTTGCCGGGGAAGCGCCTGTCGTCTGTGGTCGGCTCACCGCCGAAGCGGTACGAGACCTTTTCCTTGGGATTGCGGCGCTTCTGATAGTTGAGCGCGACCCAATAGTCGGTCGCTTCGCTGATCTTGCCGGCATAAGCGAGCGCGCCGGTGGGGCGGATCACGCCGTCACGGGTGTTGAGCAGTGCGCCGGCCTTGAGGAAGCCGCCCTGGAATGCGGCCGATTCCTTGGTGACGACATTGAGCGTGCCGGCGATGCCGTCGCTCGGCTGATCGGGACGCGGCGCGCGAACGATCTCGATCCGCTCGACCAGTTCGGCGGGAATGCGATCGACGAAGAAGCTGCCGTCGGCGGCGCCGCCGGGCGCGCGCCGGCCGTTGATCAGCACGTTGGTGAAGCCGCCGGGCAGGCCGCGGAACTGGACCTGGTCATATTCCAGCACGTCCGACGTGAACGTCGCGCCGGGGACTCGCTTGAGCATCTCGCCGACCGATACCGGTTCGAACTTCTGGAAATATTCGAGATCGTAGGAGAGCACCGGATTGGTGTCCGCAGTGCGATTGCGGAAGAAGATCTCGCCGGTGACGATGATTTCGTTCGCGCGCTGCTCGGCCTCGGCGGGCGCTTCACTCACCGGCTGGCCGCTGTCCTGCGCCCGGGCCGGCGCGGCTGCGAGCAACGTCGCGAGCGCGGCCAGCGCGGATCCGCGCATCAGGTGCGAAACAATCATGTCACTTTCCCCCTACAAAGGGGGCATTGCGGCCCCCCGTTCCCGGGGCGCTCAACAGGACGGATGTGAAAATGCGGGGAAGGCACGGCTACAGTTTCGTTACGGCGGCATTTCTTTTGGCCGGCTGCGCCGCCGGAACGCCACCCCAGACCGTCGCGTCGGCGCCCACGGTTAGCGTGCCCGCATCCGCCGAGACCGTCGCGGTCGCCACCCAGATGGCCGACGCCGCCGACGATCCCGCGATCTGGACGCGCGTGGGCGGCTTCGCCTTTGGCGGCAAGGCGCAGGACGGCATCATCCTGGGCACCGACAAGAAAGCCGGGCTGTATGTGTTCGGGCTAGACGGGCAGTCGCTCCAGTTCCTGCCCGAGGGGCTGCTCAACAATGTCGACCTGCGCAGCGCGGGACCGGGCTTCGTGGCCGGTGCTTCGGATCGCGGGCGGATGGGCGTGGCGCTGTATCGCTTCGCCGGCGAGGGACAGCTGAGGCCCGCAGGGTTCGTCAAGTCGGACGTCGTCGAGCCCTATGGCTTCTGCATGGGGCGGATCGACGGTGCGCTGATCGCTGTGCTGATCGCCAAGGACGGGCAGGTCCGCGAATACACGCTCGCCGAGACGGCTTCCGGGATCACCGGAACCGAGCGGCGGCGCTATGCAGTGGGCTCGCAGTCCGAGGGGTGCACGGTCGATGACGCGAGCGCGACGCTGTATATCGGCGAGGAGATGAAGGGCGTGTGGCGCTATCCGCTTCGCGCCGCGGCGGGCACGCGAACGCTGGTTGCCGGGGTGGGCGACGGGCGGCTGGTCGCCGATGTCGAAGGCACCACGTTGATCCGCGACGGCGGGCGCACGCTGCTGCTGGTGTCGAGCCAGGGCGACAGCGCTTTTGCAGTGTGGGACGTCAGCGGCGCGGCGGGAGCCGAGCGCTATGTCGGCCGCTTCCGCGTCGCCGCGGCGGGCGGTGTCGATGCCGTGTCGGGCACCGACGGGCTCGATGCCTGGACCGGGCCGATCGGGCCCTATGGCGAGGGACTGGTCGTCGTGCAGGACGACGTCAACGAAGGCGGCGCGCAGAACTTCAAGCTGGTCGACTGGGCGCGGGTGCGCGCCGCGCTGGGGCTCTAGCAGCGTCGCGGGCCGGCGCCTCGGCGGCGCCGGCTCTCGTGCTCACTCTTCCGGTTCGGCTTCGTCCTCGTCGGTATCGACGCCGAGGGCATCCTCTTCGTCGGTGTCGAGCTGCTCTTCGATCGCTTCGACGATCAGGTCGAGCTGCTCGTAGCCGGCAGTGAATTCGATCGTCTCGCCGTCCTCATCCTCGAGATGCAGCGTGTAATCGCCTTGTGCGTCGGGGGTGATGGTGAACTGTGCCAGCGTGCGTGCCATGTCTCATGCTCCTTAGGCTTCGATTGCGCCAAACCCTGGTTTGGGGAATTGGTTGCGCGCGATGAGCCAGACTTTGCCGATCCACGCCGTATTGCCCCAGTTGCTCGCCGCATTGCGCGACGCGAGCAACGCCGTGCTGGTCGCACCGCCGGGGGCGGGCAAGACCACCGCGGTGGCGCCGGCGCTGCTGAGCGAGCCGTGGTGCAGCGGCGAAATCCTGCTGCTGTCGCCGCGGCGGCTGGCCGCGCGGGCGGCGGCGGAGCGGATGGCGGCGCTGGCCGGCGAACCGGTCGGCCGGACCTTCGGCTACGCCACGCGGATGGACAGCAAGCGTTCGGGTGCGACGCGGGTGACCGTCGTCACCGAGGGGATCTTCGTCAATCGCATCCAGGGCGATCCCGAGCTGGCGGGGGTTTCGGCGGTGCTGTTCGACGAAGTCCATGAGCGCAGCCTCGACAGCGATTTCGGACTGGCGCTCGCGCTCGACGCGCAGGCAGCGCTGCGCCCGGACCTGCGGCTGGTGGCGATGTCGGCGACGCTCGACGGAGTGCGCTTTTCGGGGCTGATGGGGGACGCTCCGGTGATCGAGAGCGAGGGGCGGAGCTGGCCGCTCGAACTGCGCCATCTCGGCCGGGCGGCCGAGGCGCGGATCGAGGATTCGATGACGGCGGCGATCCGCACGGCGCTGCGCGAAGCCGAGGGCGGGGTGCTCGCCTTCCTGCCTGGCGTCGCCGAGATCGAGCGGACTGCCGAGCGACTTAGCGATGTAGGCGGGGTGGTGCTGCACAAGCTGCACGGCAGCCTCGATCCCGGTGCCCAGCGTGCGGCGATCGCGCCGGACGCCGAGGGGCGGCGCAAGCTGGTGTTGGCGACGTCGATCGCCGAGACCTCGCTGACCCTCGACGGGATCCGCGTCGTCGTCGATTCGGGGCTGGCGCGGCGGCCGCGCTACGATCGGGCGGCGGGGATGACCCGGCTGGTGACCGAGCGGGCGAGCCAGGCTTCGGTGACCCAGCGTGCCGGGCGGGCGGCGCGGCAGGGGCCGGGGGTGGCGTATCGGCTGTGGGAGGAAGCGGCGACCGCGGGGCTGCCGCGCTTCGATCCGCCCGAGATATTGGAGGCGGACCTTTCGGCGCTGATGCTCGATTGCGCGCTTTGGGGCGTGGGGGATCCGCGCGAACTCCATTGGCTCGATCCGCCGCCCGAGGCTGCGGTCAGCGAGGCACGGCGCCGGCTGACCGGGCTGGAGGCGCTCGACCAGGACGCGCGGCCGACGGCGCATGGCAAGGCGATTGCCCGGATGCCGCTGCCGCCGCGGCTGGGGCATATGCTGGTGCGCGCCGGGGAGATGGGACTGGCGCGGACCGCGGCGGAAGTCGCGGTGCTGCTCGGCGAGCGCGGGCTGGGCGGCGGGGATGCCGATCTCGAGCTGCGACTGCGGCGCTGGCGGGGCGAGCGCGGGCAACGGGCGGAGAATGGCCGGCGGCTGGCCGAGCGGTGGAGCAAACTGGCGCCGACGTGTCGTTCTCCAGCCCTTCCCCCGACCCCTCCCGCAAGCGGAAGGGGAGCAGAGATCGCTACCTGCATCGCGCTGGCGTTTCCCGACCGGATCGCCAGGCGGCGGGATGCATCCGGCGAGACCTGGGCGTCGGCGGGCGGGCGGGGGTTCCGGCTCGACGGCACATCGCCGCTCGCCCGGGCCGAGTGGCTGGCGGTGGCCGAGACGCAGGGGATGGCGGCGGGGGCGCGGATCCTGTCGGCGGCGGCGATCGATGCCGAGGCCGTCGAGGCGCTGTTCGCCGACCGGATCGAGACGCGGCGCAGCGTGCGGTTCGATTCCGCCACCGGGCGGGTCGAGGCGCTGCGCGAGCGGCGGCTGGGGGCGATCCGGCTGTCGAGCGGGAGCGATTCGGCGGCGAGCCCGGCCGAGATCGAGGCGGCATTGCTGGAAGGGGTGCGCACGCACGGGCTCGGCCTGCTGCCCTGGCCCGAGGCGGCGCAGGCGCTGCGCCAGCGCGCAGCCTATGCCGGGCACGACCTGCTCACCGATGCGTCGCTGCTGGGCAGCCTCGACGAATGGTTGCCTGGGCTGCTTGCCGGCAAAAGGCGGCTCGATGCGGTGGCGGGCGAGGGGCTGACCCAGGCGCTGCAGAATCTGCTCGGCTGGGAGGGGCAGAAGGCGCTCGACCGGCTGGCACCGGCGCGGCTGGAGACGCCCGCCGGATCGAGCCATGCGATCGACTATGCCGCAGAGGGCGGGCCGAGCGTCGAGGTGCGGGTCCAGGCGCTGTTCGGGCTGGGCGTCCATCCCCTGCTCGGTGACGGCACCCCGCTGGTGCTGAGCCTGACTTCGCCCGCGGGCCGCCCGATCCAGACGACGCGCGACTTGCCAGGTTTCTGGACGGGGAGCTGGGCCGCGGTCGCCAAGGAAATGCGCGGGCGCTACCCGCGGCATCCCTGGCCCGACGACCCGGCGAGTGCGTCTGCAACGCTGCGCACCAAAAAGGCTGATGCAAGAAACGCTTCGCCGCGTTAGAGCGGTTGGAATTCATTGGAGGCCCAGGTGAGAACCGCCCGTATCTATCAGCGCCCGAAGAACGCGATGCAGTCGGGCCGCGCCCGCACCGACCAGTGGCTGCTCGAGCTGGAAGCGCTCACCGCGCAGCAGGCCGATCCGCTGACCGGCTGGAACGGCGGCAGCGAGACCACCAACCAGGTGCGCCTCGCCTTCCCGACGCTGGAGGCGGCGACTGCGCATGCCGAGCGGGAGGGCTATGCCTATCATGTCGTCCCCGCGCCGGCGAAGAAGCTCAAGCTGCAGGCCTACGCCGACAATTTCCGGTGAAGTTGACGAAGTTGACGCAAAAGCCGGTTTTGACGGCGGGTTGACTCGGTAAGTCGTTGGTTTTGAAGGGGTGGCTTGGCGGCGGGGTTGACTCGGCGCGCGGCTTCGCGCCTGTGACGCGACATCTGCGCGACACCTGCGCGACACCTGCGCGGCACCTAGTCGACACCTACGCGACACCTACGCGACACCTAGTTGGCGCTGGCGGGCGATCGATTGCACGGTCTCAAAGAGCGGACCCGGAGCGAGTCGCCTCGGGCGTATCAGGCGAAGTCCTACATTGGTAGCCGCGGGGCTGCTTCGTCACCCTGGCCTTGTGCCGGGGTCCACCGGGCGGCAGGCTGCGCAGCCGATGATCGAGCGCATCCCCTGCGTCTACATTCTCGCCAGCGGCTATAACGGTCGGCTCTATACCGGCGCGACCTCGAACCTGGTCGGGCGCGTCCAGCAGCACCGTGCCGGCACGTTCGACGGGCATACCAAGAAGTACGGCATCAAGCGGCTGGTCTATTACGAAGTCGGCGACACGATGGAGGCGGTGTTCCTGCGCGAGAAGCAGATCAAGCGCTATCCCCGCGACTGGAGGCGTAACCTGATTGAGCGGCAGAACCCGGCGTGGAATGACCTTGCGGTGGGGCTGGGGTTGGAGCCGCTGGTGGTCTCGCGTGGCGGCGCAGTGGACCCCGGCACAAGGCCGGGGTGACGGTTTGGGTTCGGGCGGGCGGTTGCCTTCTTCTCGTCGTCACCCCGGACTTGTTCCGGGGTCCACGGTGCGGCGGAAGGGATGCGGCTGGTGGAGTGCTGGGCGCGGGCGGCGCGACTGGAGGCGTAACCTGATCGAGCGGCAGGACCCAGCGTGAAATGACTTCGCGGTGGGGTGGTGCCGAAGCCGCTGCGGTCTTGCTCGGCGAGGCGGTCGACCCTGTTGCCGGCTAACAGGGGGCCGTTTCAAAGTTGAAAGCTTGGATATCGGGTTGTTATCGCTCTAAGTCTCGAAAATATCTCGGAGATGTATCCCAAAGTTTCGTTGAAAGAGGGGAAATAATCTCCGGGATGGGCGCATTCATTTCTTTTCGAGAGCATCCCAAAGAGTGCCTTGGCTTCCGCTTTAGTAAATATATTCATGGCTCCCATAGCTTCGATGAGAGCATATTCAGTGTAGAATTCTGACATCTGTTCGACCGAATTTAGGGTCCATTTCGATCGCACAGCTTTGAGTTTTGTGAACCCATCGCTCGCAATGAGAGTCTGTAGGCAATCAACCATTCCTGCCCAAGCCATCACGTGCGCGGCACGGAAAAGGCCGTTTTCGACGCAACGCAGGCCTTGTCGGAAAATTTCATCTTGACGAAGAGTTAGGCCGGTTAGAGTTACATAACTTTCGTCAAGAGTCACTTTCCTGCTTATAGACGATTCAAGGCCGCCGAATATTCTATGAGATTCAACTTCAAATCGAGATATACGTACAGCCCATTCCTGAATTTCATTTTGAGGCATCGATGAGATGCTTTCTCATTGCGGAAAAGAATTTTTCATAAACTTCGCCTGTGGCGTCTGTGGGGACGACCAGTTCGACGTTGAGGTTAATCGTCATGCCGTTCGCCCCACTCATTGTGTGAGATACTACGGGCGATCCGTTGCTACGAAATTCCTGCCGATCCTGATTTTCAGGCTGGGTCGGAGTCTGGCTGTCGATCTCTTCGAAATCGCCATATTGAGAAAGACTTCGGAAAGTAGAAACCATTTGCTTGACGACGGCATCGCCGACAGTAGTTTTTGCCTTAAAGAAATTCATTAATGCTTCGGCGTCTTTTCTATTGGCATCAGGAAACGTCTTAAAAAGTTCTGCATAGCCAGCTTTTGTACCACGTGCTGTCGCCGCCTGAGGATTTGTTCGAGCATCTTTCCAAAGCTGCTGAGGGACACCGGACGCGTCTATAAAACCAATATGCTTTAGAACTCCCACGACGGAACGGTCATTACTGCTCTTATAGCCCCAGACGGGAAGCTCCTTCGTGGTGAACTTGTCCGGAACTCCGTGTGAACCAATTGCCTTGATGACCGCGATCAGGGTTCCGACATTCTGCGTGTATGGAAACATTGCCCCCTCCTATTGAGGGGACAACATATACAGACGTAAATCAGTGTCCAGTCAGTCGGTTCACTCCGCCGCAATCCCTGCCTTAGCGAACATATCCCCGCTAGCCTCGCCAGCATCCTCGTTCGCCACCGGCAGCACCTTCGCCTTTTGCCGCTTGTCGAACGAATCCCACACTTCGTTCCACTGGCCGCGCGTCGCGCCCTTGGAATATTCGGTCGCGCGCTGTTCGAAGAAATTGGCGTGCTCGACGCCGTTGAGCATCGGGGCGAGCCAGGGGAGGGGGTGTTCGTCGATCATGTAGATCGGCTTGAGGCCGAGCTGGCCCAGCCGCCAGTCGGCGATGTAGCGGATATACTTCTTGATCTCCTTGGGCGTCATGCCGGTCACCGGGCCCTGCTCGAACGCCAGGTCGATGAACGCGTCCTCGAGCCGCACCGTGGTCTGGCACATGTCCATGATGTCGGACTTGACCGACTTGGTCAGGCAGTCGCGCTCCTTGGCGAAGGTGTGGAACAGCTTGATGATGCCTTCGCAGTGCAGCGTCTCGTCGCGGATCGACCAGGTGACGATCTGACCCATGCCCTTCATCTTGTTGAAGCGCGGGAAGTTCATCAGCATCGCGAAGCTGGCGAAGAGCTGGAGCCCCTCGGTGAAGCCGCCGAACATCGCGAGCGTCTTGGCGATGTCCTCGTCGCTGTCGACGCCGAACTTGCCGAGATAGTCGTGCTTGTCCTTCATCTCGCTATATTCGAGGAACATGCCGTATTCGCTTTCGGGCATGCCGATGGTGTCGAGCAGGTGCGAATAGGCGGCGATGTGCACCGTCTCCATGTTGGAGAAGGCGGCGAGCATCATCTTGATCTCGGTCGGCTTGAACACGCGGCCGTATTTCTCGTGGTAGCAATCCTGCACTTCCACGTCGGCCTGGGTAAAGAAGCGGAAGATCTGGGTGAGCAGGTTGCGCTCGTGATCCGAGAGCTTCTGCGCCCAGTCGCGGCAATCCTCGCCGAGCGGCACTTCCTCGGGCAGCCAGTGGAGCTGCTGCTGGCGCTTCCAAAATTCGAACGCCCAAGGGTACTCGAACGGCTTGTAGGTCTTGCGGGCTTCGAGAAGGGACATGGGATTACTCCGGAGAAAATGGAAACAGGATTTTGAAAAGCTCGGGCAGGCTGGCCACGAGAAACATCACGGCAAACGTTCGAACGAAGTGCCATGCGAAGCCATGGGCGACATACGGCACGGGCGTTCTGCTCTCGAGTTCGCGCAGCTCCTCGAAATAGCGGTCGCTGCCGCGAGCGAGCCGTGCCGCGAGGCGGCGTGCATGACGCGCGCGCAGCCATTGATCGAAAGTTGGGCCCAGCCGTGAAGCTATCAAAGCGTAGATCCCCGAAAAGATCAGCGCAGTGGCCGCATAAAAAAGCACGCGCTCCATCATGCCGCCCCCGCCATCGTCGCGACGACTGCGAAGCCGCCGAGGAACAGGCCGAGCGCGAAGAGCATCATGCCCGCGATGCGCAGCGCGTAGCCGGTCGCCTGTGCGTCGGGCAGGCGCAGCGCCTGGCGCGCGAGCGACGGACGCAGCAGCGTCGTCAGCCCGAGCGCGCCGGTGGCGCCGGCCAGTCCGGCCATCAAGGCGAGGCTGCGCGTCACTGGTGGTCGATCACCGTGGTGCGCTTCTCGCGGATCACGCGGTCGCGATAGACGACCTTCTTGCCGCGATTGGCGCCGACGCCGAACACGACGATGCCGAGGAAATAGCCGAAATCATACCAGCCGCCATTGTTGGGCACGGCATAGACCGCGACGTCGGGCATGATCAGCGACAGGCACCACGCCACCGGGAAGATGAAGCCGTGCCACAGGCCCAGCAGGAAGCCGGGCGCGCCGGGGGCGACGCCGCTGCTCACTTGCGTGGCGCAGGCGGAGAGCAGAATGAAGGCGGCGAGTGCCGCGGTGGTGCGGAGATGCTTCATGCACCCCTCCCTTGGTATGAGTGACATGTCGGCCGCGAGGCTGCATCGTTTGTCCGCGATGCGCGTTGGACGCGCGAACCTTCAAGAGGAGAAGCATCATGGCCGACGCAAGTGCAATCAAGGAACATATGGAAGTCATCGGCGCCGACGGCGTCCATGTCGGGACCGTCGACCATGTCGAGGGCAACCGGATCAAGCTGACCAAGAAGGACAGCGGCGCGCAGATCGAGGGTGCCGAGGGTTCGCACGCCGGGCACCATCACTTCATCTCGCTCGGCCTGGTGGCCGATGTCGAGGGTGACCAGGTGCGGCTGTCGGCGAACGCGGACGTCGCGGTGACGTTTGAGGAGGAAGAGAGCGAGGGGTAAAGCCCTAGCGCGCGTCCCCCTCACCCTTCCGGCGCTACGCGCCTCCCTCCCTCTCCCACAAGGGGAGAGGGATTTGGGAACGACCTTTTCCCTCTCCCCTTGTGGGAGAGGGAAGGGGCCCGCGCCATAGGCGTGGGAAGGGTGAGGGGGACGTATCACGCGAAGCTGCCCCGCAATTCGGGCGGCAGGTTCCTGGCGATCCCGGCGAGAACGCCTTCCATGTTTCCCATCACATCGTTGTTCCAGACGCGGATCACGCGATAGCCTTCGGCATTGAGGAACGCGGTGCGCGCGGCGTCGTGATCCTGGCGCTCGGCGTGCGTCGCGTCGTCGACTTCAACGATCAACTTGGCCGCGTGCGAGCAGAAGTCAGAATGGTACGGGCCGAACGGCACCTGCTGGCGAAACTTGGCCTCTGGCAATGCGCGGCGGAGTTCTGCCCATAATGCCTTCTCGACCGGGCCGGATTCGCGGCGCAGCTTGCGCGAGCGAGCAACGGTAGCGGCGGGAAGCAGCTGGCGCCTGGTCAGGCCTTCCGCATTGCCCCTTATCGGACGGCGTGACTCCCCCTCACCCTTCCCACTGCCTTCGGCAGCGGGCCCCTTCCCTCTCTCACAAGGGGAGAGGGAGTGCAGAGGGCGCTCTAGCTCCGCCACCTCACTGGCACGCCAGGCATTCGTCGTAATCCCGGCTCTCGACTTCGAACTTGGGCGCGTCGATCGTGTTGTCGGCTTCGACGCCGCCCGCGAAGCCCGCGCGCTGGACGCTCTTCGAGCGGAGATAATAGAGCGACTTGATGCCGAGCTCCCAGGCGCGGAAGTGGAGCATCAGCAGGTCCCATTTCTCGACGTCGGCCGGGATGAACAGGTTCAGCGACTGCGCCTGGTCGATATAGGGCGCGCGGTCGCCGGCGAGCTCGAGCAGCCAGCGCTGGTCGATCTCGAAGCTGGTCTTGTAGCAATCCTTCTCTTCCTGGCTCAGGAAATCGAGGTGCATGACCGAGCCGCCATGCTCGAGGATCGAATTCCACACGCCGTCCGAATTCTTGCTCTTCTCGTTGAGCAGCTTCTCCAGATACGGGTTCTTGACCGAGAAGCTGCCCGACAGCGTCTTGTGGGTGTAGATGTTGGCCGGGATCGGCTCGATGCACGCGCTGGTGCCGCCGCAGATGATCGAGATCGACGCGGTCGGCGCGATCGCCATCTTGCAGCTGAAGCGCTCCATCACGCCCATGTCGGCGGCGTCGGGGCACGGTCCGCGCTCGACCGCGAGCTGCATCGAGGCTTCGTCGACCTGGCGCTTGATCTGCTTGAACATGCGCAGGTTCCAGCTCTTGGCCATCGCGCCTTCGAAGGCGAGGCCGCGGGCCTGGAGGAAGGAGTGGAAGCCCATGACCCCCAAGCCGACGCTGCGCTCGCGGCTGGCCGAATAGGCGGCCTTTTCCATGCCGGGCTCGGCGCGCTCGATATAGTCGGTCAGGACGTTGTCGAGGAAGCGCATGACGTCCTCGACCAGGCCCTTCTCGTCCTTCCACTGGTCCCAGGTCTCGAGGTTGAGCGAGGACAGGCAGCAGACCGCGGTGCGCTCGTTGCCGAGATGGTCCTTGCCGGTGGGCAAGGTGATCTCGCTGCACAGGTTCGAGGTCGAGACCTTGAGGCCCAGATCGCGGTGATGCTTGGGCATGTTCGAGTTCACGTGATCGGCGAACACGATGTACGGCTCGCCGGTGGCGAGGCGGGTCTCGACCAGCTTCTGGAACAGCGCGCGGGCATCGACCTTGCCGCGCTCGGACTGGTCCTTGGGCGAGCGCAGGATCCACTCGCCGCCGTCACGTACGGCTTCCATGAACGCGTCGGGGATGAGCACGCCGTGGTGGAGGTTGAGTGCCTTGCGGTTGAAGTCGCCCGACGGCTTGCGGATTTCGAGGAACTCCTCGATCTCGGGATGCGAGATGTCGAGATAGCAGGCAGCGGAACCGCGGCGGAGCGAACCCTGCGAGATCGCGAGGGTGAGCGAATCCATCACGCGCACGAAGGGGATGATCCCGCTGGTCTTGCCGTTGAGGCCGACCGGCTCGCCGATGCCGCGGACATTGCCCCAATAGGTGCCGATGCCGCCGCCGCGCGAGGCGAGCCAGACATTCTCGTTCCAAGTGTCGACGATGCCGCCCAGGCTGTCGGGCACCGAATTGAGGAAGCAGCTGATCGGCAGGCCGCGCCCGGTGCCGCCGTTGGACAGGACCGGCGTGGCGGGCATGAACCACAGCTTCGAGATGTAGTCGTAGATGCGCTGGGCGTGCGCGGCATCATCGGCATAGGCCGAGGCGACGCGGACGAAGAGGTCCTGATAATTCTCGCCGGGGAGGAGATAGCGGTCCTTCAGCGTCTCCTTGCCGAATTCGGTGAGCAGCGCGTCGCGCGAGTGATCGACTTCGAGCGCGTAGAGCTGGGGCGCAATGCTGTGCGAGCCCTGGTCCTTGCCGGACTTGGGCGCGGCAGCCTTGGTCTCGGCGGCAATCGTGGCTTCGGCGACGGTATCGTTCACGCTGTTTTCCGTGTCCCTGAATTCCATGGCATCCGACCCCTTTTTGACCCTGCACGCGCCCCTTCGCGAGGGACCGTATTCGACTCGGGGGCAGGATACCGGTGATACCACCGGTGCAGCTTTGCGCGAGAACAAAAAGTGTCCATCGCGCCGAAAGCCGGCACAGCAGCGACCCTTCCGCATATGGTGATGCGGCACGGGTTCTACCAGTGCTTGAGCTTGCCCCTCAGTGCAACCACTACAGATTGTGCCAAACCGAGTCCCGGCACAAGGGGTTAAATCATCGGTTAACCCAACGGTTCGTCGCTAAAATGACTCGGCTCGCGGATCGCCGAAAGGCGCGTTGGTGCCGCGACGCATGGTCCATCCTCGGGTCCCCGAAAGGCAAGAGAACACAGCGCGAACTGCAAAAATATTCCGGGGGAGGAATCGGTGGACACAATGGGTAGTGGTCGGGCTCCGCCATGCGCCCTGACTGAGGCCTGCCTCGCGCAGCGGTCGAAGCGTGACGGAGCGGCATCTCTGCGCGGACGTCGCTTGAGGAAGCGCCCCCTCCGTCGCCTTCTGCGCCACCTCCCTCGCTGCGCGAGGGAGGAATGGAATCGTTCCCAGTGCCGCACGGGATGCGGGATCGTTCCACCCGTTCCGGCTTTATATCGCCATGGCAACGAACGGCGCATCCGAGGGCGAGTGGCAACCCGCGCCGCACGAGCGATCGCCGATGCCCGGATCGCCGCCGACACCGTGGCATCCGCCGGCGCGGCGCGTCGCCTATGCCGCAGTCGGCGCGCTGGTGGTTATGGCGGGTGCGCTGGGCAACGCCATCGTCACGGCGAACCTGGCCAGCCTGCAGGGTTCGCTCGGGCTGTATTCGGCCGAGATCCAGTGGCTGCCGACGGTCTATGTGATGACCAATGTCTGCGCCAACATGCTGCTGATCAAGTTCCGCCAGCAATTCGGCATTCGGCTGTTTGCTCAGATATTCCTGATCGGCTTCCTGATCACCACCGGCGCGCATCTGTTCGTCCACAGTTTCTGGTCGGCGATCGCGGTGCGCGCGTTCAGCGGGATCGCCGCGGCGGCGCTGAGCACGGTCGGGCTGCTCTATTTCATCCAGTCGGTGCCCGCGGAGCACCGGCTCAAGGGGCTGGTCGCGGCGATCTCGCTGCCGCAGCTCGCAGTGCCGCTGGCGCGGCTGTTCCCCAGCGAAGCGTTCGAAGCCGATCGCTGGCAGAGCATGTATCTGTTCGAGCTGGGGCTGGCATTGCTGTGCCTTGCCGGAGTGCGGCTGCTGGCGCTGCCCCCGGTCGAACGGACCAAGGTGTTCGAGCCGCTCGATTTCGTCAGCTTCCCGCTGTTCGCCGGCGGCATGGCCTTGCTCTGCGCAGTGCTGGGCATGGGGCGGACCCTGTGGTGGTTCGAGGCGCCGTGGATCGCGCCGGCGCTGATCGCGGCGGCGGTGCTGATCCCGATCGCCGTGATCATCGAGCATTACCGCACCAATCCGCTGCTCAACACGCGCTGGCTGGGGAGCGGCGACATCCTTCGCTTCGCATTGGTGGCGATCCTCGTGCGGATCGTGCTGTCCGAGCAGACCATCGGCGCGACCGGGCTGCTGACGACGCTGGGGATGGGGCCGGACCAGATGCGCGGGCTGTATTTCGTCGTGCTGCTTGCAACGGCAGCGGGCGGGATCGTCAGCGCATGGACGATCGACCCGACCTTTCTGGGGCGGCCGATCCTGATCGCGCTGGCGCTGATCGCCCTGGGGGCGTGGCTCGATTCAAGCTCGACCAACCTCACCCGGCCGCACGACATGTATGTCAGCCAGGCGCTGCTCGGCTTTGCCGGGGCGCTGTTCATCGGGCCGGCGATGCTGGTCGGGCTCACACGCGCATTGCAGCAGGGGCCGACGCATTTCGTCAGCTTTTCGGCGCTGTTCGGGATCACCCAGAATCTGGGCGGACTGTTCGGTTCGGCGATGCTCGGCAGCTTCCAGGTCCTGCGCGAGCGGGTGCATAGCGGCGAGATCACTGCGGGGCTGACGCTCGCCGATCCGCTGGTGGCGCAGCGCGTCCAGCAGAATGCCGCGGCCTATGGCCGGGTGCTCGGCGATCCGGCGCTGCGGCAGGCCGAGGGTGCGGCGATCCTAGCGCAACAGGCGAGCCGCGAGGCGAACATCCTCGCCTATAATGACGTGTTCCTGCTGATCGCGGCGATCGCGCTGGGAACGATCATCTGGGCGTCGATCCACATCACGCGCATCCGCCGCGAGAATCTGGCGCGCGCCGCGGCCGCGCAAGCAGGAGCGAAGCATGGCTGACAGCAATCCCCCGCCGCTGGAGGCCGAGCCCGTCGAACAAGCGCCGGCGCCGACCAATGCGGGCGCGGATCCGCAGCCGGCACCCGAGGCGCGGCGCTGGACTCCGCCGCGGCCGGGCACGCTGTCGCTGCTCGTCATCGGCGTGCTGGTGATCGCCGGCGTGGTCGCGATCCTGATGGCGTGGCGGATCGGGCCGTTCGCCGGATCCACCGAATCGACCGAGAATGCATTCGTGCGCGGGCAGGTGACGATCGTCAGCCCGCAAGTGAGCGGCTATGTCACCGCGGTGCCGGTACAGGATTTCGCGACGGTGAAGCCCGGCGACGTGCTCGCGCGGATCGACGACCGGATCTATCGCCAGCGCGTCGAGCAGGCGCGCGCCAATGTCGCCAATGCGCGGTCGTCGCTGGCGAATACGCCGCAACAGGCGGCGTCGCGCGCGGCGAGCCTCGGCTCGCAGCAAGCCGGGGTCGAGGCGGCGCGGGCGCAATTGACGCGCGCGCAGGCCGACAATGCCCGGATCGAGGAGCTGGCGCGGCAGGGCTTCGTCGCCAATCGCGAGCGCGATTCGAGCCGCGCCGCGCTGCGCCAGGCGCAAGCCGATTTGCGCCAGGCCGAAGCGGCGCGGACGATCGCGCAGGAGGATATTCGCAGCGTCGATGTGGGGCGCGGCGGACTGGAGGCGAGTGTCGAATCGGCGCAGGCGGCGTTGCGGCTGGCCGAGATCGACCTGGCCAACACGGTGATCCGCGCGCCGGTGGCGGGCGAGCTCGGCGAGATCGGGGTGCGGCAGGGGCAATATGTCACCGCGGGCACGCAATTGATGTCGCTGGTGCCGCACCAGCTCTGGGTGATCGCCAATTTCAAGGAAGCGCAGACGGCGAAGATCCGGCCGGGCGCAGCGGCGCGCTTCCGCGTCGATGCGCTGGGCGGCGAGCGGCTGACCGGGCGCGTCGAGCAGCTTGCGCCGGCGGCGGGATCGGAGTTCGCCGTGATCCGCTCCGACAATGCCAGCGGCAATTTCGTCAAGGTGCCGCAGCGGATTGCAGTGCGGATCCGGATCGATCCGGGGCAGGAAGCAGCGGCGCGGCTGCGGCCGGGGATGTCGGTCGAGGCCGACGTGGAGCGGGTGCGGTAGGGGACTGGAGTCGGGTTGCTGGCGATCCGTTAGCGAACCCTCGTTCCCCTCCCTGCAAGGGAGGGGTCAGGGGTGGGTTGGCGAGCGGAGCGAAGCCACTCTAACCTCTCCGCATGCTGCGCCGAGTCGATCCGCGCCTGACCGCTCGCGCACGCGAACTGCGCAACAATCCGACGCCGGCCGAGATTGCGATCTGGCAGCGTGTTTCCCGCTACCGCCCGCCCTGCACCCGACAGTACGTCGAAGCGCCTTTCATCATCGACCTGGTCTGTAGAAAGGCAAAGCTCGCCATCGAACTTGACGGCAGCCAGCATATAGATGCCGTCGATGCCGACGCCCGGCGCACGGCGTATCTTCAGTCCCAAGGCTGGCGCGTAATCCGATTGTGGAATTCGGACGTGCTAGCGAATCCCGATGGAGCGGCCCAACACATCCTGTCCACCGCCGCCGAGTGCCTCGGCGGCACCCACCCCCAACCCCTCCCTTCCAGGGAGGGGCGTGCAAGACGACCACGCTATCGCTGAACGCAACTCCACCTTCGCCTTTCCGTCCCTCAAAACCCCTCGAACCACCCGGCATCGCGCAGGTCGGGCAGGGCCGAGCGGCTGACCGGGGCGATGACGCCGCGCGGGAGCGTCAGCTCGGCGCGGCCGTCCTTGCGGTCGATCGACTGGATCGCGGCGCGGGCGACCCACCAGCTGCGGTGGGTGCGGGCGCCTTCCAGCGGGACGAGCTCGGGGATGGCGTCGCTCATCCGCATCAGGATGAGGTCCGAGCCCAGGTCGGTATGGACGCGGAGATAATGGTCCTCGGCCTCGATCGCATGGATCGCGGCGTCGCGCAGATGGCGGGGGAGGCGCTCGGCGAGGCGGGGGCGGGCGGGTTCGGCGGGGGCGACCGGTTCGGGGGCGGGAACCGCCGCGCGCGCGGTGGTGTAGTTGATCGCCGTGATCACGCTGGTGACGGCGAGCACCATCCCGAACAACGTGAGGATATAGCCCGCGCTCGCGGTGGTACGGTCGAAGAAGAGCGCAGTCCCAACCAGCACGACGAGCGTCAGCGGCAGCGCGATGCACAGGCTCACTGCGGCGGCTTCGAACCATGGGCGATCGGACAATACGCCCCACGCGCGGATACCGGCGGTGACGAGGATGCCGATCAGCGCACCGGCTCCCATCACCACCAGCCAATAGCCCAGCCGCGGCAGCAGCGAAATCGAATCGGTGCCGAACGCGCCGGTCAGCGTCATCACGAAGGCGGCGATGGTGGGGACCAGCACGCCGCGGCGATAGCTTTGCCGGGGGCGCGCCGTTCGCGAAGCGCGAATGGCATTTCCCTGCAACTCACGCATCCACACCCCCCGCGCACGCAAATACGAATGACGCAGGCCTCTTAGCCGGACCATCTTGCGCCAGTCGATTGCAAAGGGATTTCGCATGATCAAGCCGCTTCTCGCCGCCGCCCTGTTGGCGCTCGCCGCACCGCTGCCGGCGATGGCCGGACCGGGCCAGCCGGGCGTCACGCTCACATTCACGGGCGTGAAGGCGCATCAGGGCAAGGTGCTGATCGCGATCTATGACGAAGCCGGCTGGGCAGGGGGCAAGCCGGTGCGGGTGGCGATCGCCGATGCGTCGGGCGCCGAAGTGGCGGCGAAGGTCGAAGGGCTGGCGCCGGGGCGCTACGGCGTGAAGGCGTTCCACGACGTGGATGGCGACGGCAAGATGGGGATGAACCCGTTCGGCATTCCGCTCGAGCCGTTCGGCTTTTCGCGCGACGCAGTCGGCCTGGGCGGTCCCGCGGCGTGGGCCGATGCGGCGTTCGCCGTGACTGCGGGCGACGCGGTCCAGACGATCACGCTGCGCTGAGGCCGGGGAACATGGATTTCAATCGCCGCCAGTTGCTGGGTGCCGGAGCCCTGGGCGCGGCTTCGATGCTGCTCCCGCCCGAGAAGCTGTTCGCGGCGATGCTGCCGGCCGACTGGACGCTGGGCGTCGCCGATGTCGAGACCGACATGGCGCCGCGGTCGATGCGCCGGGTCCATGGCCGCGCGCCGGCGGACTTCAAGGGCGTGCTCTATCGCAACGGCCCGGCCAAGTTCCGCCGCGCCGGGAGCAACGCGACGCATTGGTTCGACGGCGACGGGCTGGTCCGCCGCTTCGCAATCGACGACGGCGAGGCGCGGCTGGCGGCGCGGTTCGTCGATACCGACAAGCGCCGGCAGGAGACCAAGGCCGACGCGATCATCCTGCCCGGCTTCGGCACGCCGCAGCGGGCAGGGGCGGTGGTCACCGGCCCGGACTCGGCCAATGCCGCGAATACCAGCGTGATGATGGCGGGCGACCAGCTCTGGGCATTGTGGGAAAGCGGGTCGGCCTATGCGCTCGATCCCGACAGCCTCGCGACGATCGGGCCCAGGGTATTGCGCCCCGATTTGGCGCAGATGCCGTTCCTTGCGCATCCGCGGGTCGAGCCCGACGGGACGGTGTGGAATCTGGGGCTCTCCGGCGCGCGGGCGATGGTGTGGAAGCTGCGCGCCGACGGCAGCCTGATCGCGGCGAGCCCGCTCAAGCTGCCGCGCGCGAGCTATATCCATGATTTCACCACCACCGCGCGGCACCTCGTCATCGTGCTCCAGCCCTGGGTGCAGGTGCGGCACGCTATGCCCTATTCGGCGATGTTCGACTGGCGGCCCGAGACGGGAACGCAGGTGATGGTGGTCGACAAGGACGATCTGACCCGCAGCCGGATCTTCGAGCTGCCGGCGTTCAGTTTCTTTCATCTCGGCGACGCCTGGGAAGAAAGCGACGGCACGATCCGTTTCGACGGCTGCGTATCGGAGAACCCCGCGTTCGCGATGACGGAAGCGGCGGACTTGCTCGTCGGGCATGCGCGCGTCTCCCCGCCGCCGGTGCTGGCGATGGTGGCGCTGCACGCCGATGGGCGCGGCGAGCTGGCGCGAACCGGGATCAAGGCCGAGTTCCCCCAGAACGACCGGCGCCGTTCGGGGCTGTCGCGGCGGTTCACGGCCTTTGCCGGACTGTACAATGCCGAGCGGCCGCTGGCGCGCGGGGTGGGGCTGTTCGACTGGGCGAAGGGCAGCGCGCGCAGCTATGATTTCGGCGCGCGGCAACTGGTCGAGGAATTCCTGTTCGTGCCGCGCGGCGCGGACGAGGGCGATGGCTGGCTGATTGGAACGACCGTCAACCTCGATGCGAAGGCGACCGAGCTGCATATGCTCGACGCGCGGCGAATCGAGGCGGGGCCGGTGGCGACGTGGCGCGCCGATGTCGCGTTGCCGGTGGGGTTTCACGGGACTTTCCGCCGGGGATGAGGCGCTCTAGGCTGGGCGCCGGTTTCGGGGGACGGCGCATGCGGACGGGGTTGCTGGCACTGGCATTGATCGCGGGTGCGCCCGCGGCGGCGCAGGACATCGTGATCCGCGAGCTTCCTTCGACTGTCGCCGCGTTCCAGGAGAAGTCCATCGACGCGCAGCAGGCGATGATGGCGTCGGGCCAGCTGAGCAGCGCGCAGATCACCGAACTCTATATCGAGCGGATCAAGATACTCGATCAAGCCGGCCCGAATTTGCGTTCGGTGATCGCGATCTCGCCCAATGCGATCGAGCAGGCGCGGGCCAGCGATGCGCGGCGCAAGGCCGGCAAGCTCAAGGGGCCGCTCGACGGCATTCCGGTGCTGATCAAGGACAATATCGACACCAGGGAGCTGCCGACCACGGCCGGCAGCCTTGCGCTCGCCGACAACTGGACGCGGCGTGACGCGCCGATGGTGGCGCTGCTGCGGGCACAGGGCGCGGTGATCCTCGGCAAGACCAATCTCAGCGAATGGGCGAACATCCGATCGAACAATTCGATGAGCGGGTGGAGCGCGGTCGGCGGGCTGGTGCGCAACCCCTATGCGCTCGATCGTTCGGCGTGCGGATCGTCGAGCGGCTCGGGCGCGGCGGTGGCGGCGAGCCTCGCGGCGGTGGCCGTGGGAACCGAGACCGACGGATCGGTGGTGTGCCCTGCCGCGATGAACGGGCTGGTCGGGTTGAAGCCTACGCTGGGGCTGGTCAGCCGGACGCATGTCGTGCCGATCAGCCATAGCCAGGACACGCCGGGACCGATGGCGCGGAGCGTTAAGGATGCGGCGATCCTGTTCTCGGCGATCGTGGGCAGCGATCCCAGGGATGCGGCTACCGCTGAGGCCGATCGTTATCGCAAGGATTTTGCCGCCGGACTGTCGGCGGATGCGCTCAAGGGGATGCGCGTCGGATATTGGAAGCCCGAGATGGACGGCGATCTCGCCGCGCGGTTCGACAGGGCGCTGGATGAGCTGCGCGCGGCGGGGGCGGTGCTGGTCGAAGTGAAGATGCCCGAGCTCAAGGGGCTGGGCGATGCCGAGGGCGAAGTGCTCTACACCGAGCTCAAGGACGATCTGGCCGCCTATCTCGCGACGACCTCGGCCAAGGTGCGGACGCTGGCCGACGTGATTGCGTTCAACGAGGCGAACAAGGCGGCCGAGATGCCGTTCTTCGGGCAGGAGAGTTTCCTCAAGGCCGAGAAGACGCGCGGGACCGGGGACCCGGAGTATCTCGGTGCGCGGGCGAAGTCGCTGCGGCTGGCGGGGGTCGAGGGGATCGATGCGATGCTCAAGGCGGGCAATGTCCAGCTATTGGTGACGCCGACCTATGGCACGCCGTGGCTGAGCGATCCGGCGCATGGCGACCAGTTCACCGGGCCATCGGCGAGCCAGTTGCCGGCGGTGTCGGGCTATCCGCATCTGACCGTGCCGATGGGGCTGGTCGATGGGCTGCCGGCGGGGCTGTCGTTCATCGGCACGGCGTATTCGGACGGCCTGCTGCTCCACGCGGGCTATGCGTATGAGCAGGCGACCAAGGCGCGGGTCGCGCCGCGTTATCTTCCGACGGTGGCGGTGGATCTGGGGTCGCAGCGGCCGCGATAAAGAGCAATGCCCTCCCGTTCGTTTCGAGCGAAGTCGAGAAACCGCCCCACGCGTTGGAACCCGTTTCTCGACTTCGCTCGAAACGAACGGAAGATTGGGCGTTAGTCGGACTTTCCCAGCCGTCGCGCCACGCGCATCTGCCACAACAGGATCAGCGGGACTTCGATCAACTCGATGCCGAGCCCGATGCGGTGGCCTAGCGACGGCACGCCGACAAGGAACAGGGAGAGCAGACGGAACAGCCCGCCGAGGATCACCATCGCGGCGAGCAGGCGCAGCCGCGGTCCCTTGCGTTCGACCGCGGGGATGCACGACGCGAACAGCAGCAGCATGCCGAGGAACAGCCCCGATATGTAGCGGAAATGGCTGTCGAGATCGGTGGGGATGACCGGCGGATGGCCGAGGAAGCGCGGGCCGCCGGTGACGCCGGCGATCGCGGCGGTGAGCGGCAGCAGCAAGGTCACCGCCATCACGCCCTGGAGCAGGCGCTTCTCGGCGGCGGGGCTCACTTGCTGTCGAGCTCGAGCAATTCCTCGCGGACGTGGATCGCACCGAGCGACATGCGGACTTCGATCAGGAAATAGATCAGCCCGGCCATCAGCAGCAGCATCGAGACGACGAAGGCCACCGCGACGATCGCGCCGACATGCAGGCCGAACAACCGCGAGACGAACATCAGCGCGACGACGAAGCAGGTGGCGAGCGCGCTGGACACGCACAGGAAGATCGCCTGGTTGATCACCGAGATGCGACGGTCGATCAGGCGGAGTTCCCAGACATGGCGGTCATGCTCGGGCCCGGTCGAGCGCGGGTGGATCTCCTCCAGATTGCGCGCGCGATCGACGATGCGCGCGAGGCGCCCGACCATCACGTTGAGGATCGCGCCGATACCCGCGAGCAGGAAGACCGGTGCGATCGCGCTCTGGATCGTGTCGGCCACGGTGGAGAGATAGGGTCCTGCCATCATCGCGACTGTTATTACCGGCTCCTGCGCGCGCGTGAAGCCGTTATGATCGGGCTCACCGCTTGGTAACCGATCGCGGGGTACGATGCGGGGGATGACCAAGCCGATGCCGCTCGATGCGTTCACCCGCCTGCCGCCGATGCTCGCCGCCGATTGCGTCGACGGGCTGGCCGCGAGCATCGATGCCGTGGCTGCGCGCGCGGCGCCAACCCACCGCTTCCTGCGCTATGGCTGGTTTGCCGCGGCGCTGCAGGCCTATGGCGGCGCGGCGCGGACCTTGACCGTCACCCGCGAGGGCGAGGCAGTTGTCGCGCTGCCGATGGTGCGGACCGGGCCGGGCTTGCTCGGGCTGGCAAGCGTGCCGGGATGCTATTGGCCGTTCCGCAGCTTTCCGGTGCGCGAGGATGCCGGAGTCGAAGTCGGCGAGACATTGCTGGCGCGGCTGGCGTGCGAGGCGAATGCGCTGCGGCTTGGGCCGGTCTATGATGGCGATCCGGGGCTGGAGCTGCTCAAGGCCGCCGCGGCCGCCAAGGGCTGGGCGGTGCTCGACCGCTTCGTCGCCGACAGCTTCCTGCTCGATATCGCCGCGCTCCAGGCCGAAGGCATCTGGCCGCGCAATTCGACGCTGCGGAAGAACCGGTTCCACGAGAAGCATCTCGGCGGGCATGGCGAACTCGACTGGAATTTCGTCTCGGGCGCGGATTGGGACGACGCTGCGTTCGATGCGCTGGCGGAGGTCGAGCGCAAGAGCTGGATCGCGGCGCGAACCGACGGTTCGGACGCCAAGTTCACCGCGGAAGGACATGGCGGCTTCTGGCGTGCGGCGTCGGCGGACCCGGTGGTCGCCGAGATGCTGTGGGCGGCGGTGCTGCGCGTCGATGGCGCGCCGGCGGCGTTCTCGTTCGATCTCAATGCCGGCGCGCTGAAATACGCGATCGCCAACAGCTATGATCCGGCGTTCGGCAAGCATTCGCCGGGGAAGCTGCTTTATTACCGCAACTTGGTCCGCGGGATCGAGGACGGCATCGCGACCGTCGACTGGGGCGCGGGCGACAGCGGCTACAAGCAGGTCATCGGCGCCGAACGCGGCCCGGCGATCCGCGACTGGCTGTTCGTTCGGCCGGGGCTGCCGGCGCTTGCCGGAAGGATGCTGCGCGGGGCGTGGCGGCGCAGCGGGCACAAGCAGCCCCCCGTCACCCCGGCCGAAGGGCCGGGGTCCACCGGACCTCACACGACAGACTAGAGCCGCGAGGGGATCGCCAAGCCGCGCAGTGGACCCCGGAACAAGTCCGGGGTGACGGTGGAGGTTGTCAGGCCGCGAAGGCCTCTGCGTCGATCGAGTAGAGAACGTCGGCCTTGGCCATCGCGGCCGCCTTGAGCCCCATCGCCTCGGGGACGATCTGCTCGACATAGAAGCGGGCGGTGGCGGCCTTCATCTTGAGGAACACCGGATCGCCCTCCGAGCGCGCGGCGATGCGGCCGCTTTCTTCCATCAGCCAGCCGCACACCGCGACCGAGAGCATCGTCAGGAAGGGATAGCTCGCGGCGAGACGGTCATCGGTGTCGGACGACAGCAGGTTGCGGGCGACTTCCTCGCAGGCGTCGATCAGGCGGAGCAGTTCGCCGTCCTCGGCCTCGTCGCGCATCTGCGCGAGCAGGCCGAGCAGCGTGCCGCCATTGTCCATGCTGAGTTTGCGGCCGACCAGATCGGCGGCCTGGATGCCGTTGGTGCCTTCGTAGATCGGAGTGATGCGGGCGTCGCGGAAATGCTGGGCGGCGCCGGTCTCCTCGATATAGCCCATGCCGCCATGGACCTGGACGCCCAGCGACGCGACTTCGTTGCCGAGATCGGTGCCGTGCGCCTTGGCGAGCGGCGTGAGCAATTCGACCCGGGCCTTGGCGGCGGCATCGCCGGCATGGCCGCGGTCGAGCTGGCCGAACGCATAATAGACCAGCGCGCGCGCCGCCTGGGTCTGCGCCTTCATGCGCAGCAGCATGCGGCGCACGTCGGGATGCTCGACGATCGCGGCAGGTGCGTCGGCGCGGACGCCCTGGATACGATCGCGGGCATAGGCCACCGCGCGCTGGGTGGCGCGCTCGGCGACCTGGACGCCCTGCAGGCCGACGTTCAGGCGCGCGTTGTTCATCATCGTGAACATCGCGCGGATGCCGCCCATCTCGCCGCCGATCAGCTCGCCGATGCAATCGTCATGATCGCCGAAGCTCAGCACGCAGGTCGGCGAGGCGTGGAGCCCCATCTTGTGCTCGATCGACACGACGCGGACGTCGTTGAACGTCCCGTCGGTCCGGACCTTGGGGACGAGGAACAGCGACAGCCCCTTGGTGCCCGCGGGCGCATCGGGGGTGCGCGCGAGGACGAGGTGGACGATGTTGTCGGCCATGTCGTGGTCGCCGAAGCTGATGAAGATCTTGGTGCCCTTGATCCGGTACGTGCCGTCGCCGACCGGCTCGGCCTTGGACTTGAGCGCGCCGACATCGCTGCCCGCCTGCGGCTCGGTGAGGTTCATCGTCCCGGTCCATTCGCCGGTCGCGAGCTTCGGCAGATAGAATGCCTGTTGCTCGGGGGTGCCGTGGTGCGCCAGCGCCTCGATTGCGCCGACGGTAAGGATCGGCGCGAGCGCAAAACCCATATTGGCGGTGCCGAGCGTCTCGAGCACGGCGATCGACAGGCTGACCGGCAGGCCCTGTCCGCCGAAAGCCTCAGGCGAGCCGATCGTGCCCCAGCCTCCCTCGACATAGGCCTTGTAGGCATCGGCGTACCCAGCGGGCATCGTCACGCCGTTCTCGCTCCACTTCGGCCCCTCGGTGTCGCCGAGGCGTTCGAGCGGCGCCCATTCGCCGGCGGCGAATTCTCCTGCGCCTTCGAGCACCGGGTCCATCATTTCGCCGGCCTCGGGGCTGATCTCGGCGAGGCGGACGATATGCTCCAGCACGAAACGCTGCTCGGCGGTGGCGGGGGTGAACATGATGCCTCTCTTGTCGTCTTGTTTCCTGCGCTATAGCGCCCGGGAAGTGAGCCCGACAAATCCCCGCATCTTACCCTACGGCACCGCGGCTATCGCCGAAGCCGCGATGCTGATTCGCGCCGGGGGATGCGTCGCGGTGCCCACCGAGACGGTGTACGGACTCGCCGCGAACGCGCTCGATTCGCAGGCGGTGGCGGGGATCTACGAAGCAAAGGGGCGACCCAGCTTCAATCCGCTGATCGTGCATGTCCCCGATCTGGAGGCGGCGGAGATCATCGCAGTGTTCGACGACGCCGCGCGGATGCTGGCGCAGCGTTTCTGGCCGGGGCCATTGACGCTGGTGCTGCCGGTGCGGCGCGAGGCGGGGATCGCTGCGCTGGTGACCGCGGGGCTGGAGACGATCGCGATCCGGGTGCCCGATCACCGTGCGATGCAGGCGCTGCTCGATGCGAGCGGGGTGCCGCTGGCCGCCCCCTCCGCCAACGCCAGCGGATCGATCTCGCCGACGCGGGCGGCGCATGTCGCGGCGAGCCTGGCGGGGCGGATCCCGCTGGTGATCGACGACGGGCCGACCAGCGCGGGGATCGAATCGACGATCGTGCGGGGACGCGAGATTTTGCGGCCGGGGCCGCTGTCGCAGGCCGATCTGTTTCCCGGCGAGGCGCGCGGTTCGGTGCCGCAACGCTCCGAAGGGATCACTGCGCCCGGCCAACTCGACAGCCATTATGCGCCGGGCAAGCCGCTGCGCCTGAACGCGACGATCCGGCAGGACGGCGAATGGCTGATCGGCTTCGGCGCGGTACCGGGGGACGACACGCTGTCGATCCGCGGCGACCTGGTCGAGGCGGCGGCGAATCTGTTCGATGCGCTGCACCGGGCGGATGGGTCGGACGGTGTGGCGATCGCCGTGGCGCCGGTGCCGGATACCGGGATCGGGGTGGCGATCAACGATCGGCTGAAGCGGGCGGCGTTTCCGCGATAGCGGAGTAGACTGCGAAACAGAGCGTCACCCCGGCCGAAGTGCCGGGGTCCACCGATCCGCAAACGAGCAGCTAGAGGCTCTAGGGTCTCGCCTAGCCGCGCAGTGGACCCCGGCACAAGGCCGGGGTGACGGGTTATGCAAGGGCAGCCGCTTAAGCCGCGGCGCCTTCCTTGAGCTTGGCGGCGAAGCTCTTGCGCAGCTTGCGCAGCTTGGGCGGGATCACTGCGAGGCAATACGGGTTCCGCTGGCCTTCGCCCTGCCAATATTCCTGGTGATAGTCCTCGGCGGGATACCAGTCCGACAGCGGCTCGATCGTGGTGACGATCGGTGCCGGCCAGTCCGCCGATGCGCGCGCGATCGCGGCTTCGGCCTCGGCCTTTTGCTCCTCCGAATGCGGGAAGATCGCCGAGCGGTATTGCGTGCCGACATCGTTGCCCTGGCGGTTGAACTGGGTCGGGTCGTGCGTGGCGAGGAAGATGTCGAGCAGGTCGCCGGTGCTGATCTGATCGGTGTCGTAGGTCACGCGGATCGCCTCGGCATGGCCGGTGTCGCCACCGCATACCTGCTTGTAGGTCGGGTTGGGCACGCTGCCGCCGATATAGCCGCTCTCTACCTTGCTGACTCCGATCACGTCGTTGAACACCGCCTCGGTGCACCAGAAGCATCCGCCGGCGAGCGTCGCGGTTTCGACTGTCATTTCATTCTCCTTGTCGTGCCCCAAGATAGGTGGGGGTTGGCGCAGTGCAATCGGCCCTCTAGGCGAGGCGCGACAAAGGGAGACGGGCATGCGCGACGGTACGGTGCTGGTGACGGGCGGTGCGGGCTATATCGGCAGCCATGCGGTGCTGGCGCTGCTCGATGCGGGATGGAAGGTCGTGGTGGTCGACAATCTCGTCACCGGGTTCGACTGGGCGGTCGACAAGCGCGCCAAGCTGGTGGTCGCCAATATCGAGGACGAGGCCACGATCCGCGCGACGATGCGCGACGAAGGCGTGGTCGCCGTGATGCACTTCGCCGGATCGGTAGTGGTGCCGGAGTCGGTTTCCGATCCGCTAAAATATTACCGCAACAACACCGTCGCCAGCCGCTCGCTGATCGAGAGCGCGGTGGCATCGGGGGTGAAGCATTTCATCTTCTCGTCGACCGCGGCGACTTATGGCATCCCGGAGAAGGTGCCGGTGTCGGAGGACAGCCCCAAGGTGCCGATCAACCCGTACGGCATGTCCAAGCTGATGACCGAGTTCATGCTGCGCGATGTCGCCGCGGCGCATCCGATCAATTACGCCGCCTTGCGTTACTTCAACGTCGCCGGCGCCGATCCGCAGGGCCGCAGCGGGCAATCGACCGCGGGCGCGACGCACCTGATCAAGATCGCGGCGGAGGCGGCGACGGGCAAGCGATCGGCGGTGTCGGTGTTCGGCACCGATTTCGCGACCGAGGACGGCACCGGGGTGCGCGACTATATCCACGTCACCGATCTCGCCGCGGCGCATGTCGACGCGCTCGACCTGCTGATCGCGCGACCGCAGGAGAGCCACACGATGAACGCGGGCTATGGCCGCGGCTTTTCGGTGCTCCAGGTGCTCGACGCAGTCGACCGGGTGACCAACCGGACGATCGAGCGCAAGCTGGAGGGCCGCCGTGCGGGCGATCCCGACGCGCTGGTGGCGGACAACAGCAAGATCCTCAGCACGCTGCCGTGGCGGCCCAAGCACGACGATCTCGAAGGCATCGTCAAGGATGCGCTGGCCTGGGAGCGGTCGCTAGCCGAGCGCCAGGGCTGAGGCCGGGCGCGACGCCTGCTATATCGGCCAGGTGAACATCGAGCCGTGCCATCTGCTGCTTCCGCCCCCCGGCATGGCCGAGGAGGAAGGGGAAGCGCTGCGCGATGCGCAGGCGGGTATCGCAGCGGGACGGCTCATTCCCCATGAACCTCTTGCCCTTCCTCAAGCCTCCCGGTGGACCCCGGCACAAGGCCGGGGTGACGTCGAAGCAAGCGACACTTTTTGTACTTCCCCGCTAGCGCGAGGTAGGGTTTGATCGGAACAACCGCAGCTCCAGCCCCCACCACAGCAGCGCCCAGCAGCTGCCGAAGGCCCAGCCGGCGAGGACGTCGCTGGGCCAGTGGACGCCTAGATAGATGCGGCTCACACCGATCAGCCCGACCAGCAGCATTGCCACGGCCAGCACGAAGCCGCGCATCCGCCAGCCGCGGACCACCGGGAACAGCAAGGTCGCCAGCGTAAGATAGACGATCGCGCTGTTGGCGGCGTGGCCGCTGGGAAAGCTGTGCGAGGCTTCGTCCATCAGTTGCTGGACGATGTCGGGGCGGGCGCGGGCGATCAGCACCTTGATCACCGTCACTGCGACTCCGCCGAGCGCCGTCGCGCCGATCACGAGCAGCGCCTGGCGGAAGCGGCGGCGCAGCGCGAGGAAGGTCGCTGTGACAATGACGACGAGGGTCAGCACCGTCGAGCTGCCGAGCGCGGTTATGTCGCGGACCGCCGAGGGCAGCCAGTGCGGGCCGATCGGCAGTTCGGGGTGACCGGGAACGCGCAGCGCGAGGATGATCGCGCGATCGAGCTCGGCGGCGTCGCCTTCCATGATCTCGTGGCCGAACCAGAGCAGGCCGAGGAGCACTGCCACCGCCGCCAAGACGACAATCGGCCAAGGGATGCGGCGCGAAGCGCGATTCTCTTCGCCGAGCGATACGACGGGATCGGGGGACGGAGTCTCCATCCGTCCCCTAATGCCGCATCGTCGTTAGAGTTGCACCCGCAGCGTCGCGCGCAGGTCGCGGCCGGCGAGCGGGGCATAGTCCTTGAGCACGCTGGCATGGCGGCGTGCCTCGACATCGAAGAGGTTGTTCGCCGAGAGCGTCAGGCTGGTGCCCGAGCCCGCGCCGAGCGGCTTCCACGAGATCGAGGCGTTGACCAGGGTGAAATCCTCGGTCGGGGTTTCGAAGGTGGTGATGCGGTCCTGCGCGAAGCTGTGCTCGACTTCGACGCGGCCGGTGATGGCATCGGACTGCGCCTCGAGCCCGCCCAACAGGCGGAGCGGCGGGATGCGCGGGACCGGGCCCTGATCGACCAGCTCGGCATGGACATAGTCGGCGAGCGCATCGGCGTTGATTGCGAAGCCGCCGAGCTGGGCAAGACGCACCGAACCCTGGACCTCGAAGCCGTAATAGCGGGCATCGGCCTGGTTGTACTGGAAGACCGGCAGATCGTCCTCGACCGCGCCGGTGGGCGCATCGTAGATATAGTCGGTGAACCAGTTGTAATAGGCCGCAGCCGACAGGCTCCAGCCATCGCCCGAGCCCTTGAGCGTGCCTTCGACCCCCCAGGCTTTCTCGGTGGAGAAATCGGGATTGCCGATCTCATAGGCCTGGGTGCCTGCATGCGGGCCGTTGGCGAACAGCTCTTCCTGCGTCGGCGCGCGTTCGCTGCGCGAGACATTGATGCCGAGGCGGAGGTGATCGGCGAGCGCGTAGCTGGCGCCGAGCGATGCCGAAAGGCTGTCGAAGCTGCGGTCGAGCAGCGGGTTGCCGATATCGGCATCGGCCTGCGCGCGCAGAGCGCTATGCTCGTAGCGCAGCGCCGCTTCGGCCTTCAGCGCGCCGAAATCGAGCGACTGGAGGGTGAACAGGCCATATTGGTTGCTCTCGGTGCGCGGCAGGAACTTCTCTTCGCCGACGATGCGGGTGTTGCGCGTCGAGAACTGGCCGCCGGTGACGCCCTCCCATTCGCCGTGCGTTTCCTGGACCAGTTCGAGCCGGCCTTCGAGGCCCTGGCTGTAGAAAGTCGTCCCGACTTCGCCGGTGTCCTCGATCTCGCTGTGGCGATAGTCGGCGGCGGCGAGGCGAAGGCGGATCTGGTGGATGCCGGCGCTTTCCGTGAGGATGTCGCCGCGCACGTCTAGCCGGGTCTGCTTGGCGTGAAGGCGGACGGCCTCGGCCTCGACCGAGGGATCGAGCGAATAGCGGATCGGCACGCCGTAGAGGCTGTCGTAGCGCGAGACCGAAAAGCCGAGGCTGCCGCGATCGTCGACGATCGCCGCGCCACCGGCGATGTCCCAGGTGCGTGCCGCGGTGTTGGGGATCTCACCCTTGAGGTCGGCGAGCTCCTGGATGTCGGGATCGACACTCGCGGCGGCCTGGGCGCGCAGCGCGGGGGTCAGGACATAGCCGCCGCCGCGCAGGTCGCCGGTCTTGGTATAGCTGCCATCGGCGTGGACGACGAGCTTGCCCGCCACCGGCACGTCGAGCGTGCCCGCGACCGAGCGTTCGTCCGACGCGCTGCCATAGGTCGCGATGCCGTCGGCATGGAGCGGGCTCTCGGGCAGGCGGCGCGGGATGCGGCTGTCGATGACGTTGACCACGCCACCGATCGAGGAGGGGCTGAACAGCAGCGCCGAGGGACCGCGCAGCACTTCGATGCGGTCGGCAGTGAGCGGGTTGATGATCGCGGCGTGATCGGCCGAAGTGTTCGACACGTCGATGCTGCCGATGCCGTCGATCAGCAGCCGTGCGCGATCGCCGGTGAAGCCGCGCAGCACCGGCCGCGACGCATTGGGGCCGAACGACGTCGCCGAAACGCCGGGCTGCGACGCCAGCGTCTCGCCGATCGTCGGGCGCATCTCGCGCGTCAGTTCCTCGGCTGCGAGGATCGCGGTGCCGCCGAGCACATCGGCGGTGGCGCGGGCGCGCGTGCCGGTGACGACGATTTCCTGGTTGGGCTGGTCGTGATCGCTATCCTGGCTATCGGCCACGGGCGCATCGGCCGGGGCGTTGGCGGCAGCGTCGGGCGCCGGCTTTTCTTCGGCATGGGCCGGCAGGGCGATGAAGGCGGCGGTGGCGAGCAACAGGGTACGCAGCATGAAAAATCCCGAACTGAAGGATGTGCTGCGCCGCGGTAACGGAGATGATATAAGGTATCAAGATGTTTGTTGCTTGATTGTAGAAGGGGCAAATCCTCCCCCCGCTCGAGGGTGGGCTCGTAAGTATGAGGAGGGGATATGCCTGCATGTTCCGAGGGGCGTCCGGGGGGACGATCCGCCCCCCGCCGCGAGCGCATCGCTTGCGGCTACGCCCCTCCGTCATGCTTCGCATGCCACCTCCCCCGCTTGCGCGAGGGAGGATAGGCCGAATCAGAAGCGGAAGTTGAGCCAGCTGCCGAAATAGTGCGAATCGGTGAAGCCTGCTTCGTCGAGGAGCTGGCCCGCGGCGAAATATTCCCAGCGCCCGGTCAGCGACAGGCGCGGGGTGATCTTCCAGCTCGCCTGAAGGTGCACGGCGTCGCCGATATGATTGCCGTCGATGCGCTGGGTGCCCGCATAGGCAGTGCCGGCCCCGCGATAGACTGCATCGGTCTCGCTCGGGCGCCAGCTGCTCTGATACTCGACCGTCACGTCGATCGTCTTGGCGGGCGAGACAGTGAAGTTGGGCGATGCCTGGAACAGGTTGGTGGTCATCAGCGCGCCCTGATAGCTATAGGCGACGCTGCCGGCGGTGACTGCGCGGGCGGCATGGATGGTGCCGGTGCCGAAGCTGCCGCCGCCGCTGCCGTAATCGAAGTGGACGCCGACCTTGGGCATCCAGCCCTTCTTGCCGACGACATAGGTCTGCGCGAAGGCCGCGCTCCACGCGCTGACCGCACGGCCGGCAAAGTCGCCGGACTGGTGGGCGACCGTCCAGTCGAGCGTCAGGTCGTCATAGCTGCCCCAGAAGCGCGCGCCGTAATAGTGGCGGACTTCGCGCGCGGTAACGCTGCCCCAGCGCTGCTTGTCGTTGCGCTCGCGCCAGACGAACGGATCGAGGAACAACTTGTGGGTCTTGTCGTCGCGCAGCACCACGCCCGCGGTCACACCCGAGAAGCGCGTCTGGGGATCGGCGATATCGTCGCTGAGACCCTCGATGCCGAGCTTGACGTGCTCGAAATCGAACAAGTCGACGCGCAGGTCGCTGAGCTGTGCCCAGCCGCGCAGGCCCTGCTCGACGGTGCGGATCGAGTTGTTGTCCTTCTGCTGGACCAGAGTCGACGAGCCGTCGGTGAATTCCTGGCGGCCATAGCGCGCGCCGAGCGTCACCGGGCCGATCGTGCCGCCGATTTCGCCGAAGAACTGCTGCGCGAACAGGTCGTCGCGGAATTTCGCGGTGGGCACGCCGTAATTATGGCCGGCGAGGCCACCGTGCGCGAGCTCGCCATAGAAGCGCAGCGGACCGACATGCAGGTCGGCGCCGCCGACGAGGCGCAGCTTGTCCTCCACGCGATATTCCGAATCGACCATGCCGGGATTCGAATAATAATCGGCGCGGATGCGGACTTCGCCCGACAGGGTCAGGTAGATGTCGCCCTTGCTATCGATCGGGAGATACTTCAGCCGATCGAGGAAATCGTCGCGCTTCTTGGGGTTGCGCATCTGGCGCCAGTCCTCGGCCCAGCGCGACAGATTATAGCCGCCCAGCTTGACGCCGTGCCCGTCGGCCTGACGCGGGTAGGTGCGCGTGGCGGGGTTGGCGGGGGCGCGCTCCTGGCTCGCCTCGCTCGGCGGAGTGCCGGGCTGCACCGGCACATCCTGCTTGGTCACGCGCACGTCGTTGTTGGGGCCGTTATAGGCGGCGACGACGACGATCTCGTCGCCGCGCGGGGCGACGCCGGTCGAGATCGGCGTGAACGTCTGGGCGGCGGCGGGAACGGCGGTCAGCGCCAGCAGCGAGACGCCGATGGCAAGGCGAGTGGTGGGACGGGGCATCGATATATTCCAGATTGAGGATGGCAGGGGGCCGGCGCCGCGAGCGGCGTGCGGTCCTGTCGGTTGGGGAGTGGAGCGCTCCGTCCCTGTCGGTGCGCGGCGGAAAGGTTGGGGCTGGCTTAGAAGCTGGCCCATTCGGGTTCGGCGCGATGGCTCGCGGCTGCGGGCCTGCTCGGCACCTGCCGCTGCGGCGACGCGCTGGCCGCGGCGCGCGGGCGCGCGGCGGTCGGTGCGCCGACGTTGAAGCGGGCCGATTCGCGGGTGAGCGCAGTGACTTCGCCGGCGAGGTTGCGCGCCGCGGCGGAAGTCTGCTCGACCATCGCCGCATTCTGCTGAGTCGACTGGTCCATGACGTTCACCGCGGTGGCGATCTCGCCGATCGTCGCCGACTGGGCACGATTGTCGTTGGCCATGGTCTCGACGAACTGGTGGACCTGCTCGACGCTTCCGGTGATCTCGGCGAGCGCCGCATCGACCTTCTGCACGGCGCTGACTGCGGTACGGATCTCGGTCTGGGTGGTCGAAAGCTGCTCGCGGGCACGCTTGGCCTCTTCCTCGGCGCGCATCGCGAGCGCAGAGACCAGGTCGGCGACGACGGCGAAGCCGCGGCCCGCCTCGCCGGCGCGGCCGGCTTCGACGGCAGCGTTCATCGCGAGGACGCGCGTCTGGAAGGCGATCTTGTCGAGACCCTCGATGACGTCGTCGATGCCTTGGGCGCTGCCATAGACCCGGTCCATCGCCGAGGTCGCTTCGCCGGCGGTGGCCCGGCCGGTGCCGACGATGCCGATCGCCTGCTGGGCGCGATCGACGGTGCGGTCGGCCATTTCGGCGCCCGACTTGAGCCGCGCATTCATCTGCGACAGCGCGGCCGAAGTCTGCTCGAGGCTGGCGGCATTGCTTTCGGTGCGGCGGGCAAGGTCGTCCGAGGCGGCGGCGATCTCGCTCGATCCGCTTTCGATGCTCTGCGATGCGTTGGCCAGCGCGGCGATCAGCTCGCGCAGATTGCCCAGCGCAGTGTTGAAATTGCCGCTCAGCGTTGCGTAGGCCGGGGGGACATTGTCGGTGATCGTGCCGGTCAGGTCGCCTTCGGACAGCGCCTGCAGCCCGTCGGTCAGCAGCGACACGATTGCGTTCTGGTCGGCGTCGGACTGCGCCTTGGCCTTTTCGGCGGTATCCTTGGCGATCGCGTTGTCGCGGAAGATCTGGAGCGCGCCGGCCATGTTGCCGATCTCGTCGCGGCGATCGGCGCCGGGGATGTCGGCACGCGTGTCGCCATCGGCGAGGCTGCGCATCCGCACGGTGATCTGGCCGAGCGGCGCAGTGATCGAGCGGCTGATCATGACGATCAGCGCGGCGAGCCCGAGCAGCACGAACAGGACGACGGTGCCGAGCTTGAGCGCCGCGTCGTTCACCGCGGCCTGGATCTCGGAATTGAACACGCCGGTGGCGATCACCCAGCCCCAGGGCTTGAAGCCGCGGACATAGGAGATCTTGGGCTTCGAGCCCTTACCGTCGGGCATCTCGTAATTGTACGAAACGAAGCCGGCGCCGTCGGCCTTCACACGCTCGATCATCTCGCGATAGTGATGCTTTCCGTCGGCATCGGTGCTGTCGGCGACGTTCTTGCCTTCCTTGTCCTTCTTGACCGGGTGCATGACCATGTTGTGGTCGTTGTCGAGGATGAAGAAGTAATCGTCCTTGCCGAAACGCATCGAGCGGATCGCGTCCTTGGCGGCGGCCTGGGCCTGCTCGCGGGTCATGCGACCGGCCTGTTCCTCGGCCTGGAAGCGCTCGAACTGGCTGTAGGCGACTTCGAGCGTCTGCTTGGTGCGATCGTTGAAGCTCTGGTTGAGCGACGTATTCAGCCGGGCGATCGACAGGCCGAGCACGAGCAGCAGCCCGAGCAGCGAGGCCGCCCCGATCGTCAGGATGCGCTTGCCGATATTCATGCGCGCGAGAAACGCCATCACTTTGATCTCCGGACCTTCATCCAGAAATTATAGACGGTTCGGCGCGGGGGCCCTGCGGGCTAGGGGTTTCTCCGTAAGGGATGCGCGAAGTTTGCGAGTGTCGAGGCGGTCGCTTCTGCCGGATTAACCGGACAGCCGCGCCGCGCCGGCATCGTCAGCCGGGCGGACGAGATGGCGGGTGCAGAAGCACGCTCGTGCGCCCGGGGGCAATCCAGGGCGGTGTGTCGCAAGGGGGAGGTGGTGGGTCCGATGGGATTCGAACCCATGACCTCTCGATTAAAAGTCGCTTGCTCTACCAACTGAGCTACGGACCCACGCTGCCGCCCCCTAGGCGCGGGTCGTGCGCGGGTCAACCGGGAGGAATGGGAACCCTTTGCGCTCCGCGGACCTTGTCGGGCGAGGAGGATGCCGCGTGCGGATTGCGACCTACAATGTGAACGGCGTCAACGGCCGGCTGCCGGTGCTGCTGCGCTGGCTCGCCGAAAGCGCGCCCGACGTGGTGTGCCTCCAGGAACTCAAGGCGCCGGACGAAAAATTCCCGGAAAGCGCGATCCGCGACGCGGGCTATGGCGCGATCTGGCACGGGCAGAAGAGCTGGAACGGCGTTGCGATCCTGGCGCGTGGCTGCGATCCCGTCGAAACGCGGCGCGGGCTGCCCGGCGATCCCGACGACAGCCATAGCCGCTATATCGAGGCGGCGGTGAACGGTGTGCTGGTCGGCGGACTCTATTTGCCCAACGGCAATCCCAGGCCCGGACCGAAATTCGACTATAAGCTGCGCTGGTTCGATCGGCTGATCGATCATGCCGCGACGCTGATCGCGATGGATGCGCCGGTGGTGATCGCGGGCGATTACAATGTGATGCCCACCGATCGCGATGTCTATAAACCCGAACGCTGGCTGGACGACGCGCTGTTCGCGCCGGAAGTGCGCGCTGCCTATTTCCGGATGCTCGGGCAGGGCTGGATCGACGCGCTGCGCACGCTGCATCCCGACGAGACGATCTATACCTTCTGGGACTATTTCCGGAATGCTTACGCCCGCAACGCCGGGCTGCGCATCGACCATCTGCTGCTCAATGCGCCTGCCGCGAAGCGGCTCAGGGCGGCGGAAGTCGATTCGCATGTGCGTGGCTGGGAAAAGACCAGCGACCATGCGCCGGTGTGGGTCGAGCTCGACCTGTGAAATACCCGGTCACGCCCGACGGCCGGTATTTCGTGGTGCGCGAGCGATTGTGGCGGATGGCGAACCCGGCGTTGGACGAGGGCGTGCGCGCGGGCCTTGTTACCGACCTCATGGCCGCGCGCCGAGCCGTCGGCGCGGCGTTACGCGCAGGGGACGCTTCGGACGAGACGGCGGCGCGTGCGCAGGTCGATGCCGCCAAACAGGCGCTCGGCGAACGCGGACCGGCTTGGTGGGATGATGGCGCGCCGGATCTCAACCGCAAAATGGTTCGCAACACGCCCTATGCCGACTGGTACGCCGGTCAGACTCGCAAATAGCGGAGTGCCAGACCTAGTGGCTGAAGCCATAACTGTAATGAGAGGCGCCATCTCTCTGGGGGGCAAATTAAGAGCAAGGGCATCGCCTTGGCCCCGCGTCGCCGATGGAGACGTCGGCGATATTTGCCGGCTGCATTTGGGATGAATGAGGCGTCGTCATCCCCGGCCGGGGCGTCAGTGGCCCGATAAGGCAAGCCCCGACAGGAGCGGCGCATAGGCGACGAGCTTGCGAGATATGAACTCCGTGAAGAGCCGCACGCGCTTTGTCTTGCGTGTCTCCCCCTGGGTGAGAATCCAGAGCGTGCCGTACAAATGCAGCTCGGTGCCCGGCACCCGCACGAGCAGAGGGTCGGCATCTCCCACGAAGCACGGCAGTGTCGTAATCCCGAGCCCTTGCCGTACAGCGGCGATCTCCGCTCCGGCGTCCGTAACCCGGAAGGGAACGCCGGTGACGCGTACCTCCCCCTCGCTGGCCCAATCCGGGATGCATGGCACAAGTCTGACCCCCTGCATCACACACGATTGGAGAGTATCATGACCTACGCAATCATCGGCTTCGGCGACATCGGCCAGACGCTCGCCCGGGCATTTGCCCGAAGCGGCATCGAGGTATCAGTCGCCACCACGCGCGACCCGGAGAGCTTTGCATCCACTGCGGCCGCAATCGGACCTGGGGTCGAACCCGCAACGCTCGCCGAAGCCGCCAAGGCTGACGTCCTCTTCCTGGCTGTCAGGTTCCAGCAGCACCCGGCTGTCGCCAAGGCGCTGCCCAGCTGGCAGGGGAAGATCATCGTCGATGTGACCAACGCCTATGGCGTGCCCGATGAAGAACTCAGCGGATTGCCTTCCGCCAAGGTCGTCGCGAAGGCATTCGCAGGCGCCAGGGTGGTCAAGGGCTTCAACCATCTGGTCGCGGCCGTCCTCGATCAGGACCCGGCGATACATGGCGGCAGGCGTGTGGTGTTCCTGGCGAGCGACGACGACGCTGCGGCAGCGGAAGTCGGCACGCTTGCGGAGAATCTCGGCTTTGCACCGATCAGACTTGGTGGGCTGTCCGAAGGCGGGCTACTTGTCCAGGCGCACGGAAACAGCTGGGGTCAGCTGATCTTCAAGGACCTGGTCAAGTTCGACTGATGGCAAACCGCAAGAGGATATCCCGATGTACGACCAATCCACGCTTTCCGAGCTGACCGCGTTCGCGCGCGTCGAGGTTGGCGCCACCGTTATCGACGTCTACCCCGGCGAGGGCGATTGGACGCGTCTGTTCTCCGACGTCGTGGGGCCCGAAGGACGGGTCTATAGCTTCGTGCCGGCCGAAGTCGCCCACTTCAAGAACGATCCGGTCGGCCTCATCCAGGCGCTGGCGAACGAACCTGGCCGAGCGAACGTCAAAGCCGTCTCTGCGGACATGGTGGCGATGCCAGAGGTCACACAGTCTGCGGATGTCGTATGGGTGCACCTGTTCTACCACGATCTTCACACCGCGTTGATCCAGGCCAAGGGCGCGACGGCGGCGGAGTTCAATCGCGTCGTCTATGCGCTGCTCAGGCCCGGTGGCTACTACGTCATCGTCGATCACGCCGCCGCCGCCGGCACCGGCACGAGCGATACTCCGGTGCTGCATCGGATCGACCCTGCGTCCGTGCGTGAGGAGGTCGAGGCGGCCGGATTCGCGCTGGATGCGGAAAGCACCCTGCTCGCAGACCCCGACGATGCGCATACGATCAAGGTGTTCGACCCCGCCATCAAGGGCGCGACCGACCGCTTCGCCTATCGGTTCGTGAAGGCCTGACAGGCTCGGCGCCCGCAGCCGGTCGATGGGCGCGTGAGCGGCCAGCGCGGTCCCGCTCGAGGGGCCGCGCAGGCAATCAATCCCGGTCGCCGCTTTCCAGCGAAGGAAATCGATCAACACCCGCAGCGCCGGCGTTACGCGTCGGCTCGGGTAGTAGAGATGGCAGCCCGGAAAAGGTGGGCACCATGCGTCGAGCACCCTGGATCAGGCGGCCATCGGCGATCTCCGCGGCGACGTCATCCGCCAGCATATAGACCAGGCCCGCTCCGGCATGCACGGCGGCCGCAGCCAGCACCTCATCGTTTACGATGAGCTGCCGGTTAGGCCGAAATCTGAGTTCGCGGCCCTCGAGCTCGAACTCGCCTGAACCAACGGGCCGAATGGCGGCGGATCATACCTTCCGTTCAGATCGACTGATCGAACGATATCTTGGTGCGGGCTAGAGCATTTCCAGGGGCACGCGGCCCGGCGGTCTTGGAAAGAACGCATCCAGCGCCGCCAACGCGTCATCTGTCAGCTGTATATCGGTCGCTCCATGATTTTCCAGAACATGGGCGACCGTGCCAGCCTTAGGAATGGCGATCATGCCGGGCTGCCGCATGACCCATGCCAGCGCCACCTGCGACGGCGTCGAACCAAGCTCAGCCGCGACGCGCGCCAGCTTGGGATTCTCTATCAATCGTCCCTGTTCGACCGGACTATAGGCCATCGTCGACATCCCATGGTCGGCGAGCCAGGGCAGCAATTCCAATTCGGGCCCACGTCGCGTGAGGTTATAGAGAACCTGATCCGTTACGCAGGACGCGCCGCCGGCATCGATCAGTTCCGCCATGTCGTCGGTGTCGAGGTTGCTGACGCCCCAATGGCGTATCTTGCCCGCGTTCTTCAGAGACTGCATGGCCTCTATCGTCTCCGCCAGCGGAACGCGCCCACGCCAGTGGAGAAGATATAGGTCGAGGCGGTCGGTGCGAAGACGGCGAAGGCTTGCCTCGCAGGCCGCCTGCAAGCGCGTGCGCGAAGCATTCTGCGGATAGGCCTTGCTGACAAGGAAGACATCGTCGCGGATGCCGTCGATCGCCTCGCCGACCAGCTCCTCCGTCGCGCCGTCACCGTACATCTCGGCCGTGTCCACCAGCGTCATTCCCAAGTCGATGCCAGTGCGTAGGGCGGCGATTTCGTCGTGCCGCCGCCCCGCCTGCTCGCCCATGTTCCATGTCCCCTGGCCGAGGCGTGGCACGCTTTCATCGCCCGCGATCGTGACGGTCCGCATCTTGTTCTCCGGGGGCGATTTTCGCCGCTTGAGCCTCAAACGCTTCGAGCAGCGATCGGCCCCGCTCTTTAGGCGATGAACAATATACTCTCTCCCGGCTTGTGCATCAGACGGATCACATGCCGGCGGCGCTGAAGCGATCCGCTCGGGAGCCTAGAAGGATTGAAGAGCCATGGCCGAAGCTACCTGGGGCGAGGACGCCAAGACTCCCGAGATCGACTGGCGCATGAGCGCTGCGCTCGAGGACGTGCCGCGTGGCGATGGCGATCTTGCCGAGGTCACCAGCCTCGAGGGCGCAGTGCGGGCTTGGCTCGAACTCGACCCTGAGCACAGGACCGGCGCCAAGCTTACGCCCGAACGGGCAGTGCAGATCGACGGCGCGTCCTCGGCCTCTTTCGTCGGCGAAGGCATCGCTGTCCTGGCGCAGCGTCTACCCGCTGCCAAGCAGGACTAGCGGCAACTCCTTCAGGCGTTCTGCCAGTCGCTTTCGGCATCGTCTATCGCCTGAAAAGCGTCGCCGTCAGCTTGCTGCTTGCGGAGATGTGCTCGCACTGCCTCGGGATCGCCGTCCGTGGGGAACGTACGGTCAGCACGCGCTGCATCGGCGATGCCGTCGATCCAATCTCCGCGGTCGCGCTGGGTCAGGAGCCAGCGTCCGAAAGACAGGCCGCTCGGTGCATCGGGTTCCAAGGAGTTGGTCATCTTCTGCACCTAAGTCGGAGTCTGGAAAACGACGTTCCCTATGTGTTCCATAGCTCAGTGTTCCGTTCATGCAATCGGGAACCAACCATCGCTACGCGGACCACCGGCGCCGGCCGTCAAGGTTGCCGACATCTATTGGGGCCAGCATCATCCCTTCACATAGGCTGCGAGTTCATCAGGCGTTCCTCGTGGGAAGGCCGCCTTCAGATGATCCAGGAACGCCGAAACTCGAGCGCTAAGCAGCCGCCGCGTCGGATATAGCGTCCAGAGCGCGATATCGGATCCTTCCACGTCGCCCCAATGCACCATTGTCCCCGCGGCGAGGTCGTGGCTGACCAGGGACACAGGCAGACGTGCCGCTAAAGCTCCTGTTCGAACCGCGTCGCGGACCATGACGAGCGAAGACAGGCGCAGGACCGGACGGACCATAATTCGCGCCTTTCCCGCCGAAGTCGTCATCTCCCAGGCATTGCTCGGACCTGCGGGTCCCCGCACCACGACCGGGGCTGCGACTCCGTCTTTAGGGAACGGCAGTGCGGGGCTCGCCACGACAACCAGCCGATCATGAAGGAACACCCGTCCTACGAGGCTTTCATCCGGCTCCGGGTTGACGCGGATTACAAGGTCATAGGCTTCCTCGATCATGTCGACGGGGCGGTCCTCGGTGGTGACTTCGAGCCGAACCTCGGGGTATTTCAGCGCAAAACTCGCCGCGAGCTTCCCCATCGCGATTTGCGAAAAGAGCAACGGCGCACTGATCCGCAGTCGGCCTCTCGGAGTTTGTCCGCCCGAGGCAATTGCCGCGGCAGTTTCATCAAGTTCGGTGAGCAGCAGCCCGGTCCGCTCGAACAAGGCCCGCCCTTCTTCAGTCAGCTTTAGCGCCCGCGCTCCGCGCTCGAACAGCCGCAGGCCCAGGCTAGCCTCCAGCTCCGCGACGCGCCGGGACAGCGTCGCTTTAGGGCGACCGGCCGCCCGGGACGCTTTTCCGAATCCACCATGACGGGCGACCAGATTGAAATCGGCAAGCGCAAGAAGGTCCATGTGTTCCACCGGTGAGACTGTCTGTCCAAATATAGCGGCTGGTGGCGCGAATGTGGATCGATAATTTGGGGACAGCCAAACGGCCTAAACTCAAGGAGTGACCCCAATGACCATTCTCGTAACCGGCGCGACCGGCAATGTCGGGCGCAACGTTGTCGAACAGCTTGTGACGCGGGGCGCCGATGTGCGCGCACTGGTCCGCGATCCTGCCAAGGCGAGCTTTGCGGCCGACGTGAAAGTCGTCCAGGGCGACCTGCTCGATGTGGACTCGCTGCGAAGCGCCATGTCGGGCGTCTCCACCCTGTTCCTGTTGAACGGCGTCGTCTCGGACGAATATACCCAGGCGCTGATCGCGCTCAACGTCGCTCGCGAGGCCGGGATCGAGCGGATCGTCTACCTGTCGGTGATCCATAGCGACATCTACGTGAACGTGCCGCATTTCGCGGGCAAGTTCGGCGTCGAGCGGATGATCGAGCAGCTGGGCATGAACGCCACGATCCTACGTCCGGCCTATTTCATGGACAACGAGATCGGTATCAAGGACGTGGTCATCGGCTACGGCGTCTACCCCATGCCGCTCGGCGACAAGGGTCTCGCGATGATCGACGCCCGCGACGTCGGCGAGATCGCCGCGCTCGAGCTGATCCGCCGCGAGCGGTCGGCAACGCCGCTGCCTATCGACCGCATCAACTTGGTCGGTCCCGATACGCTGACCGGCGCGGATGCCGCCGCGATCTGGACGGAGGTGCTGGGCCGCACGATCACCTATCCCGGGAGTGATACCGCCGGCTTCGAGACGAACCTGAGGACGTTCATGCCGAGCTGGATGGCGTTCGACATGCGCCTGATGGCCGAGCGCTTCCTAAGCGATGGCATGTTGCCCGATATCGGCGACATCGACCGGTTGACCAAGCTGCTGGGCCGCCCCCTGCGCACCTATCGCGACCATGTCGCGCAAATCGCCGGCTGACAGCCATCCATTTCAATCATTCAAACAAGGACTACCGACATGATCTATTCGACCGCAACCGTCGCGGTGAACCCGCAAGGTGAAACCAGACTCACCCGAGAGCAGGTCTGGAAAGGCCTCGAGCGCAAGGCCCGCGACGCCCGACTGTTCCTTCCTCCAGGCCTGTGCACCCGCTGCGACGTAACGGAGGAGAGCGCTACGCACTTCGTTCGCGACGCCACGATCGCAGGTGCCGATCTGCGCGAGATCATCGTGCTGGAACCGCAGCGCAAGGTCACCTTTTTCCAGGCCACCGGCCCGCGCGAAGGCGCGATCATCAACGAGCTGCTCGAGGACGAAGCAGGCGAGCTACAGCTCAAATTCTACTGCTATCTCGGACTCCGCGACAAGCAGCCCGGCGGCCCCGAAGAACAGGCCGAGCAGGCGCAGTTCGATAGCGACAAGGGTTACAAGGCTGCCCTCCTGTCCACGCTGAAGCGCACCCGCGAGTTGCTCGCGCAGGGCAAGCTCTAACACACCAAAACGCCATGCGTTGCGCCCTAAACTCCGCCGTTATTGCCGGTTGGCGCAGACGTCGCCTGGGTCAATTATATTGCGCGTCGATGAGATAGGCGTGCAACCACCTTGCGGTTCAGCTTCCCGGCAAAATCGTCATAGGCGTTGCTCCTTCGCTGCCATGGTTCAAGACTGCCTCGGTCACTTCAAAACGGATTCCGATGCGCTGGAAGCCCGTTGCGAGAGTCCGCCACAATGTTGGAGGCGCCATGATGGACGGGGACCCCATCCTCGTCCGCAATCAGCTTGTCGATCATGCGCTTTCCTTTGGCGTGCGCCGTGAAAGCCGCGCCGGCAGATGTCCGAACACCAGCCCACGCCTCAGCCATTGGTTCGGTCGGCGACGCGGTCAAGTTCGGCTATTGCCAAGCTATTGAGCGGCACGCTTGTACGCCAGACAGGATCGGCGGTCGTGGCATAGGTAAATAGCTGAACACCAACAATATCGTGAAATATGAAAATCGCTCAAACCCGCAGGTATCGGAAGTACCACACTTCATGGCCCTGGCGGCGCGCCTTGCGCTCGTAGCGCGTCTCGGGCCAGTCGGCGGGACGGGTGAGGAAGTCGGCGGCGCTGTTTGCCTGCCACGCGAAGTCGCGGCGCTGGTTCATCACCATCATCGACCAGCGGCAATAGGTCGGGTCGTCGGTGCCCAGCCGGAACTCGGCGCCGGGCTTGAGCTTCGCTGCGATCATGTCCAGCGGGCCGTCATTGACCATGCGGCGCTTGGCGTGGCGCGCTTTCCGCCACGGATCGGGATGGAGGAGGTAGACCCGGCTGAGACTGGCGTCCGGGAGCCGCTCTAGCACATCGAGCGCGTCGCCCATGTGGAGGCGGATATTGGCAAGCTTCTCGTCGCGGATGTGGTTTAGCGCGCCGACGACGCCGTTGAGGAACGGCTCGCAGCCGATAAAGCCGTGATCGGGGCGCATCGCGGCCTGGCCGGCGAGATGCTCGCCGCCGCCGAAGCCTATCTCGAATTCGAGCGGGCGATCGTCGCCGAACAGCGCGCGCGAATCGAGCGGGCCGTTCTCGGCTACGCTGAGCTCGGGCAGCATTTCCTCGACAAGGGCCGCCTGGCCCTGACGCAGCTTATGGCCCTTGGCGCGGCCATAGAGGCGGCGAATGGATATCGGATCAGGCATGGCGCCTGTTAGCGTCGCCGTCGCGCTACGCAACCTGCATGGCGAGCGGCGCGTCGGCCGGACGGGCGGCGCGCAGCGGAAAGGCGCTGCGGTTGTGATGCGCGAGACGGCGGTGCGTCGGCTGCGTGAGGGTGCTGCGCGCCTCGCGGCGGGGCAGGTCGGGCTGCGGAATCGCAGCGGTCTCGATCTGGTAGTGGCGCACGCCCATCGCGTGGAGCACGTCATGCTCGCCGCGGCGCTCGACGCCACGGGCGATCACGGTGACGCCCATGTTGCGGGCTAGGCGCATCACGCCCTCGGCCATCAGCCGACGCGAGGCGCTGGCGTCGATGCCGCGGACCAGCGACGCATCGAGCTTGACGAAGCGGGGCGTGAAGCGGGCGAGGAGCTTGAGCGCGACCGGCCCGGCGGCGAACGCGTCGAGCGTCAGCGAAAGACCGCGGCGGGTGCAGGCCTCGGCCAGCGCCATGGCGTGATCGACGTCGCCGCGCTCGTCGGCGTTGATCTCGACGACCAGGCGATCGGTGGCGATACCGCTGGCGAGCGCAGCGCGGAACAGATGGGAGAGGAGAGGCTCGGCCAGACCGGCGGCGGCGCCCAGCGGTATCGCGATCAGGGCTTCGTCACGGCCGAGGCCGAGCGCGGCGGCGCGCTCCAGCGCGAGCGTGATGCGGCGCGCTTCGAGCGCGGGGCGCTGCTCGGGGAGCAGCGAGGCCGAGATCGCCGCGAAGCTGCGCCCGTCCGCGCCGGTTGCCACTGCCTGCCACGCGAAGGGCCGATCGGCGCCCTTGGCGACCATCGGGTGGAAGCCGATGGTCAGATCGAGCCGCGAATCTGTGCGGTTCAGGGTGGCGGTCGACAGAGTGGCGGGCGCGGTGTGGGTCATGCGATCTCCTCGTTCGAGCGATGAAATATTGGTTAATGCCGTCGCTGCCCATTCCGTGCGTCGCCGCGTTGGATTCCCACCGATAGGGATTCTCCGGGGTTCCGCTGCGTACCGCCGGGAGTCGTTTATCGAACCCCACGCGCGCTCGCGGGTTGTTGCGGCATGACAAGGAAAAAGCTCAAGGCGCCCAGGGCCGCACGCCAGGCCAGCAAGGCCGAGCGAATCGACGCGGTGGTGTCGACGGAGCTCATGCGGTATCGCGAGAATCGCGTGGTGCGGGGCCTGGGTTTCGCCAGCGAGGCGGCGGACCAGCCGCCCTTGATCGGTGCGTCGCTGGCGACGATCGGCGCCGGCATGGTGCTGCGCCGCCCGCTGCTGCTGCGCGCCGGGCTGCGCATGCTGGCAAGCGAGATGGTGGCGACGGGCATCAAGGCGGCGATCAAGCATCACGTCAATCGGACGCGGCCGCGCAAGATGCACAAGGACGGCCGCTATTCGCTGCACGGCGATCGCGAGGGCAGCAAGGATGAAGGGCCGTGGAACAGCTTTCCCTCGGGTCATACCGCCGGGGCAGTCGCGGTGAGCCGGGCGGTGACGCGGGAGTATCCGGGAGTGGCTCCGCTCGCAGGGCTGGCGGCTATCGTGGTGGGGCTGATTCAGCTTCCACGCGGCAGGCATTTCGCCAGCGATGTTGTCGCGGGTGCGGCAATCGGGGCGGTATCGGAAGCGCTGGTCAATGCCGCAGCCCGGCGGCTGCGCGCCTGACGGCTTTCAGGCCGCGTCGGCGCGACGCAGCGTTGGTGTGGGAAGCGCGCGGGTCGCCGGGCTGGCGATCTCTTCGCCCTGGACCAGCGTGATCCCGAAGCCGCGCAGCTTCTGGAGCACGGGTTCGCTGTCGACTCCGGTCGCGATGACCTTGAGGCCGAGCTGGCGGATCCGCGGGGTGAGGTCTTCGAGGACGAGACGGCGCGACCAGCTGCTGGCGATCGCGCTGACGAGTTCGGATTCGAGCTTCACCAGATCGGGAAGGTAGCGGCCGCAAAGTGCGAGCCCCGCCTGATCCGGACCGATTCCGACGAACGCAGTCAGCGGACCGGCCTTGCGATGAACGTCGATGATTTCAGCGAGATCGCGGCCCGGCAGCTGCTGATAGCCTTCCAGTCCGAAGATCAGCCGTTCGGGGATAAGCCCGGTCTGGCGTGCGACGCGCAGGATCGGATCGAGATACTCGGCAGGCGCGCCGATCGACTTGGCCTGCGTGGGGATGAGCAGGCGTGCGCCGCTGCTGCCCAGCCCGGCGGCCATCGCCCAGCGGATCGCGCCCGCGGCGCAACGCTGGTCGAACTTGGCCTTGGCCTCCTCTTCGAGCGTCGCGTAGATTTCGCCGGCGCTCTCGCCGTTGCGGCCCTGCACGATCGCCTCATAGGCGTAGACGCGGCTGGCCGAGAGATCGGCAATCGGCTGGAAGGCGACGGTGAGGCCTGAGTCGGACACGGGCTTGCGTTCCAATTCCGATGTCACTTCTTGCGACTCCAACGTTCCCGCTCCTTTGCACCATAGCTAGTGAACAGATGCGGTTACCCGACGGTTAACGCGAACTCCGTAGATTCCCTCGCCTAGCTCGGTACTGTCCGACGTCAAGATCAAGAAACCGATACGCCTGTCGTCTTCGGCTGCCCAGCTTCTTGATTGGACGACCTACAACGCAAAGGGCCGGAGGATTGCTCCCCCGGCCCGTGCTTTGTCGGTTTGTTCGGGATCAGGCCAATGCAGCCTTGAGATCCTCGACGAGGTCGGTCTTCTCCCAGGGGAAGAAGTCGCCCTCGGCCTTGCGGCCGAAATGCCCGTAGGCGGCGGTCTTCTGATAGATCGGCTTGTTGAGGCCGAGATGGGTGCGGATGCCGCGCGGGGTGAGGCCGCCCAGCTTCGCGATACCCATGATCGCTTCCTCGATCTTGTCGTCGCCGACGGTGCCGGTGCCGTGGGTGTCCACGTACAGCGACAGCGGCTTGGACACGCCGATCGCATAGGCGAGCTGGATCGTCACGCGCTGGGCAAGGCCGGCTGCAACGATGTTCTTCGCCAGATAGCGGGTGATGTACGCCGCCGAACGATCGACCTTGGTCGGATCCTTGCCCGAGAATGCGCCGCCGCCGTGCGGGGCTGCGCCGCCGTACGTGTCGACGATGATCTTGCGGCCCGTGAGCCCGGCGTCGCCGTCAGGCCCGCCGATCTCGAAGCTGCCGGTCGGGTTGATGTGATATTCGGTGGCGTCCGAAAGCAGCTCGGCGGGCAGGATGCTCGCGACGACTTTCTTCACATAGGCGTGGAGCTCGGCTTCCTTGTCGCCTTCGTCATAGCCCTTGCCGTGCTGGGTCGAGACGACGATCGCGGTGGCGGCGACGGGCTTGCTGCCCTCGTAGCGCAGCGTGACCTGGCTCTTGGCGTCGGGCTCGAGGAACGGCGCGGCGCCGGAATGGCGGTCGGCTGCCATCTGCTCGAGGATCTTGTGGCTGTAATAGAGCGTCGCCGGCATCAGGTCGGGCGTGTCGTTGGCGGCATAGCCGAACATGATGCCCTGGTCGCCCGCGCCTTCGTCCTTGTTGCCGCCGGCGTCCACGCCCTGCGCGATGTGCGCCGACTGCGGATGCAAATTGTTCTCGAAGCGGAAGCTCTCCCAGTGGAAGCCTTCCTGCTCATAGCCGATGCGCTTGACGGTATCGCGGACGGTCTTCTCGACTTCGTCCTTGACGCCCGGCGCCCAATTGCCGGCTTCGTCCATGATTCCCTTGCCGCGGATTTCACCGGCGAGGACCACGAGCTGGGTGGTGGTGAGCGTCTCGCACGCGATGCGCGCCTCGGGGTCCTTCGACAGGAACAGATCGACGATGGCGTCGGAAATCTGGTCGGCGACCTTGTCCGGATGGCCTTCCGAAACCGATTCGGACGTGAAGAGATAATTGGAACGCATGATTTTCCTCAGGGTCGTGGGAAGGATCGCCGGGCCGTTGCCATGCCCATATAAAGCTTTCCTTATATGTCGCTCCTAGCGGCCACGGCGCCGTAAGGCAATCGCGAACAAATACAGGGCACCGGCGACAAGAAAGGCTAACCAGTTTCCCGCTTGCGCGAACAAGGTCGGCGGCAGCGGGCGCGGCAGGACCAGTTCGATCGCGCCTTCCTGCCCATGCGGGATCGATTCGAGCACGCGGCCGTGTGCGTCGATCACCGCCGAGATGCCGGTGGGAGTCGAGCGCAGGATCGGCAGCCCTTCCTCGATTGCGCGCAACCGCGCCTGCGCGAGATGCTGGGGCGGCCCCCATTTGCCGAACCAGGCGTCGTTCGAAGGATTGAACAGGAAGTTCGGGCGGTTGGCGCGATCGACTACCTGGCCCGAGAAGACGATCTCGTAGCAGATCTGAATTCCCGCCTTGCCGAAGCCGGGGGTTTCGATCGCACGGGGGCCGGGGCCGGGAATGAAATCGACTTCGCCCATCACCAGCCGGGCGAGGCCGAGCGGGGCGAGCAGCGTGCGCATCGGCAGATATTCGCCATAGGGCACCAGATGCGCCTTGTCGTAGCGCTGGCCAAGTGCGGCGCGCGAATCGAGCGACCACACCGAATTGCCCGCGCCGTTCACCCGGCCATCGGCGCCGAAGAATAGCGAGGTCCCGCCGATCAGCGCGACATCCCGCGGCCCGAGCTTGGCGGCGATCCGCGCGCGCACCCAGCGGGGATCGCCGCTGCGATAGAAGCGCGTGTCGGCATAGCCGTCTTCGACATAGTAATTGACCGTGCCTTCGGGCCAGACGAGCAGCCGAGGCGCGGCGCCCGGGCGGCCGCTCCATTCGAGCATCTTGGCCAGCACGCGTTCGGGATAATCCGGGTCGCCGACGCCCTCCTGCCCGATATTGGGCTGGACCACGCGTACGCGCGGCGCGGCGGGATCGGGCACGGCGGGCCCCGGCGCGAAGCCGCCCCGCAGCAATGCCAGCGCCAGCAGCAGCGGCGCGCCGATCAGCAGCGGGCGATAGTCGCGCCGTGCCGCGAGCAGCAGCAGCCCGGCGACGAGCACTGCGATCCCCGAAAGCGCATAGGTGCCGGTCCATGCAGCGAGCTGCGCCACCGGCGTCGGCAGCCAGATCACGCCGAGCGGGTTCCACGGATAGCCGGTGAACAACACGCCGCGCAGATATTCGGTGAGGATCCACGAGGCGGCGGCGGCAAGCACGAAGGCGAGATCGGGTGCAGTGCTCTTGGTGCGCCGCCTGAACGCGCGGCTGAGCCGCCAGGCGAGACCCATTGCGAATGCCGGATAGACGGCGAGGTACAAGGCCAGCAGCACCACCGCGAAATAGCCGAGCGCCGGGGGCATCTTGTCCTGATAGTCGAAGGCGTGCTGGATCCAGTTATTGCCGACGGTGAAATGCCCGACGCCGAACACCCAGCCGCGCAGCAGCACCGCCTTGCGCGTCGGCGCGGACCAGCTCAGCCACAGCAGGGTCGCGAAGGCGATCAGCGTGACCGGCCACAGATTGAGTGGCGCGAAGCCGGTGGCGGAGACGAGGCCGGCGACCAGCGCCGTGAGCAGGGGGCGGGAGAACATCGCGGGCGTGCTTAGCCGATCCGTTGCATGAGGGGGAGGGGGCAGGCCCCTCTCGTCGCCCCCGGCCCCGTGCCGGGGGCCAATGCCGCACCGGAAGGGCAAGCGGTTCCAGCTCTCCCCCACCCGCACGGTGGACCCAGGCACGAGGCCGGGGTGACGGGTCACGGAAGGCGCGCTAAACCGCAAACATGGCCCTACGTCCCTTCCACTTCGCCTTCCCGGTTCACGACCTCGAAGCCGCGCGCGGCTTCTATGGCGGCGTGCTTGGCTGCGCCGAGGGGCGCTCGTCCGGGCATTGGATCGATTTCGACTTGTTCGGTCACCAGATCGTCGCGCATCTCGATCCTGCCGCGAAGCCGGTCGCGGTCTCGAATGAAGTGGATGGCCATGACGTCCCCGTCCCGCATTTCGGCGTGGTGTTGACGATACCGGACTGGGAAGCGCTGGCCGCGCGTGTCGAAGCGGCGGGCATCCAGTTCGGAATCGCGCCGCATGTCCGGTTCAAGGGCCAGGTCGGCGAGCAGGCGACGATGTTCTTTCGCGATCCCAGCGGAAACGCTCTCGAGTTCAAGGCGTTTGGTAATGATGCAAATCTGTTCGCACGCTGATGGCTGACCCCGTAATCGTCGATATCCCGCACAAGCTGGGCCGCGACGCTGCCCGCGCGCGGATCGCTGGAGGCGTGGGCAAGATCGCGGAGATCGTGCCCGGCGGGGGCACGGTCGAGCAGCGCTGGGAAGGCGATACGCTCCACTTCACCGTCAGCGCGATGGGCCAGCAGGTGGCGAGCCGGCTGCAGGTGTTCGACAATCGCGTCCACGCCGAAGTCGATCTGCCGCCGATGCTCGCGCTGTTCGCGTCGAAGATCCGCGCGAAACTGGCCGAGAAGGGCACGATGCTGCTGCGATAACGGTTCCCCGGCAAAGGCCGGGGAGCAGATTATTTTGCGCTGACCCGCCAGATCACGTTGCCGACATCATCCGCCACCAGCAGCGCGCCGCCGGCATCGGTGATCACGCCGACCGGGCGACCGCGGGTTGTCTTGCCGTCGGGCGACAGGAAGCCGGTGAGCGCGTCGACGGGCTTGGCGCCCTTGGCCGGGAAGCCGTTGTCGCCGAACGGGACGTAGACGACCTTGTAGCCCGACTTGGGCTCACGGTTCCACGATCCGTGCAGGCCGACGAACGCGCCGTTCGCCCAATTGCCGCCCAGCTTGGCATCGCCGGCGAAGGTCAGGCCCAGCGGCGCAACATGCGCGCCGAGCGCGAAATCGGGACGCTTGCTATATTCGCGCAGATCGGGCCGCTCGGGCGTGACGCGCTTGTCGACATAGCCGCCCCAGTAATTCCACGGCCAGCCGTAAAAGGCGCCGAAATCGACCTGGGTCAGGTAATCGGGCGGCATGTCCGATCCGAGCATGTCGCGCTCGTTGACCACGGTCCACAGCGCGCCGGTCTTGGGCTCGAACGCCATGCCATTGGGATTGCGCAGGCCCCAGGCGAAGACGCGCGCGAACTTTGCGTCAGGGAATACCTGGAGGATCAGCGCGCGGCCGGTGCGGGCAGCATTGGCGCGCGGGCCGCCGGCATAGAGCGTGCCTTCGGCTTCCAGCCCGTTCTCGGCGATGTTCGATGCGGAGCCGACGCTGACATAGAGCGTCTTGCCGTCGGGCGCGGCGACGACGTTGCGCGCCCAGTGATTACCGCCGCCGGGCAGCGCGACGATCTTTTCGGGTTTGGCGGTGATCTTGGTCTCGCCCGGGGTGAACGGAAAGCGGACCAGCGCGTCGGTATTGGCGATGTAGAGCCAATTGCCGACCAGCGCCATTCCGGTAGGCGAATTGAGGCCGGTGAGCAGCGCCGAGCGCTGATCGGCGACGCCGTCGTTATTGGTGTCGCGCAGCAGCGTGATGCGGTTGGGCGAGGGCACCGTGGCGCCGGCGCGGCCCATCAGCAATCCCATCACCCAGCCGGTGATCCCGCCGCCTTCGCGCGGGGGCGAATTGGTCTCCGCCACCAGTACGTCGCCATTGGGCAGGCGATACAGCCAGCGCGGATGCTCGAGCTTGTCGGCAAAGGCGGCGACCTGAAGCCCGGCAGCGGGCGTCGGCTTGGCGCCACCGGCCCAGCCCACCGGCTTGGCGATGCCCACGGTAGGCACGCTTTCGGAGCGCGTCGGAGTCAGCTGCGGGGCGCGGCCGGTGACGGCCTGCTCGCTGACGCGGGCAGTGTCGGGCCGGGTGACCCAGATCCAGGCGCCGATCGCCAGCACGATCAGCACGGCGAGCACGATCAGAACACGGTTGCGCATGATTATTCCTCGGGCTCGGCGAGCTTCTTGGGCGGATGCAGGCGCAGCCGGGTGACCTTGCGCGAATCGGCCGCGGTCACTTCGAGCGTCCAGCCGCTGGGGTGCGCCAGGCATTCGCCGGGTTCGGGGACGTGTCCCGCCAGCACGAAGGCAAGGCCGCCCAGCGTGTCGATATCCTCTTCGACTTCGCCCAGCCGCGCGTCGACGGTCTCGGCGACATCCTCGAGCTCGGCGCGTGCATCGGCATCCCAGCCGCCGCCATCGATCGGCACCAGCAGCGCAGTGGGCGCCTCGTCATGCTCGTCCTCGATCTCGCCGACGATTTCCTCGATCAGATCCTCGATCGTGATCAGGCCTTCGGTCCCCGAATATTCATCGACGACGATGGCGAGATGGGTGCGGTTCGCGCGCATCTGGGCAAGCAGGTCGAGCACGCCCATCGATTGCGGGACATAGACCGGCTGGCGCATCAGCCCGGCAATCGTCTCGGGCTGCGGCGCGCCGGTGGCGAGGATTGCGAACACGTCCTTGATATGGACCATGCCGATGATCGTATCGAGCTCGTCGCGATAGACCGGCAGGCGGCTGTGCCCTGCCTCGGCGAAGAGCTGGACGAGGCCGTCGAAGCTGGTGGTCTCCTCGACGGCGATGATGTCCGCGCGCGGCACGCCGACATCGCCGGCATCGCGCTCGCCGAAATGGAGCAGGTTCTTGAGCATCTGGCGCTCGATCGGGGCGAGGTCGCCGGCGGGCGACTTGCCGCCTTCGTCCTCATGCTCGTCGATCGCCTCTTCGATGCGGTCGCGCAGCGTCTCTTCCTGATCGTCGCCGAACAGCAAGGTGCGGATTCCCCGCCATATGCCGCCGCTTTCGTTGGGGGTCTCGGGGGTTGCGGTGTTCTGACCGCTACTACTGGGGCCCTCGGGCATGGTGTGTGTTCAGTCCTCGCGTACGGGATACGGATCGTGAAGGCCGAGATTGGCGAGCGCGGCGCGCTCCATTTCCTCCATCGCCTCGGCTTCGGCGTCTCCCATATGGTCATAGCCTAGCAGATGGAGCACGCCGTGGACAATCAGGTGGCTGGCATGATCCTCCACGGAGATGCCGCGCTCCTCGGCTTCTGCCGCGCAGACGCCGTGGGCGAGGATGATGTCGCCCAGCAGGACTTCGCCGTCGTCGCTGTTCTGCGTCACCGATTCGAGCAGGTCGGGCTGCACCATCGGAAAGGACAGAACGTTGGTCGGCTTGTCCTTCTGACGATATTGGCGGTTGAGAGTCTGGACTTCGTCGTCGCTCGCCAGCCGCACGGCGATCTCGATCGTCGTCGGCCAGCCGAGCCATTCGCCGAACGGCGATTGCGCTACGGCGGCCTCTGCCGCGCGCGCGGCGAGGGCTTCCCATTCGCCTTCCGGCCAGGGCTCCTCGCGGAGCGCGGCGACGTCAAGCATTGGGGCCCTCATAGGCCTGGACGATGCGGCCGACGATCGGGTGGCGGACGACGTCGGCCGCGGTGAACCACGAAAACGAGATGCCTTCGACGCCTTCGAGCCGGCGCACGGCGTCGTTGAGGCCCGAGGCGGCGGGGCCGCCGGGCAAGTCGACCTGGTTGGGGTCGCCGCAGATCACCATCCGGCTGTTCGCGCCGAAGCGGGTGAGGAACATCTTCATCTGCGCGGGCGTGGTGTTCTGCGCTTCGTCGAGGATCACGAAGGCGTCGGCGAGCGTACGGCCGCGCATGAACGCGATTGGCGCGATCTCGATCTCGCCGCTGGCGATCCTCCGCTCGACCTGTTCGGCGGGAAGACAATCATACAGCGCGTCGTAGATCGGGCGGAGATAGGGATCGACCTTCTCCTTCATGTCGCCGGGCAGGAAGCCCAGCCGCTCGCCCGCCTCGACCGCGGGGCGAGACAGGATCAGCCGTTGTACGCTGCCGGTGATCAGCTGCGCGACGGCCTGCGCGACGGCGAGATAGGTCTTGCCGGTGCCCGCGGGCCCCAGGGCGAAGATCATGTCGTTCGACATCAGCTCGCGCATGTAATGCGTCTGCGCGACCGAGCGCGGCACGATCGTCTTCTTGCGCGTGCGGATCATGATCGGCGGCGCGCCGCCGCCGGTGCCCTCGGGGATGTCGGAGCGCAGGATGCCGGTGAGCGGCGGCTCGCTCGACATCGCGATCACAGCCTCGATCAGCCCGGTGTCGATGTCCTCGCCGCGGATCACCCGGCTGTGCAGCTCCTGGAGCACTTCGCGGGCATGCGCAACCGCCTCGGCCGAGCCTTCGATGACGACGCGCTGGCCGCGGGCGTGAATGTACACGCCCAGCCGCTCCTCGAGCGCGAGGATGTTGCTGTCATACTCGCCGAAAAGCTGCGGCAGGAGCTGGGGCTTGTCGAAATTGACCTCGGTGCGCGAGCGTTCCCCGGACTGGGCTTGGACAGGCTTGCGGCTCATGCGGTCCTTTCGGGCGGGAGAAAGCACGGGTTCGACCATGCGCGCGTGACAGGGATGTGAAGCGAGACGCACAAGTCGCCTGAAGAGGCGAAACCGGAAGCGAAGCAGGTTGTTCCGTGGTGCATGTGCAACTGCGAGACTGGCAGAGCGCGCCTCGCAAGGACAGCGTTTAATCTTCGCCGCTTCCCGGAAATCGCCGACTGTGCGATGAAAGTCACATGAAGGGCCGTCCCCCCATCACGCGAACGCCGCAGGACAAGAAGGCGCTGAGTTTGGCCAAGGACCGGCGGAACGCCTATGGCGAGAGCGACAAGGCGTCGCGCAAGGCGATCCCGGCGCGAAAGGCCGGCGAAAACCGCAAATCGCGCCGCAAGGCAGTGCACGCGCTCAAGGTCGTCGAGCGCGTTGACGAACGCGCCGCCGAAGTCATCGTCAGCTCGCTGGCGCATGACGTGGAGCGCGTCGGCGGCTGGACGAAGTCGCCCGACATGCCGCTCGGCGAAGTCGTCGCGCACGCGAAGCGGGCCGCCTTATCGCGCGAAGGGCGAAAGGGCCGGGTGCGCGCCGAGGCCGAACGGCAGAGGGCCGCTCCGGATTATTCGGGAACGATCATGATCGCGTCGACGATCCACGACGGGGACCGGGACTAGGCCGCCGCCCGCCGTAGCTCGACGCCCGCCAGCGAATTGGGATCGGCGCGCACGATGTCCACTTCGATCAGATCGCCGATCTTCGCATCCGTCATCAGATGGACCGACTGCAGCCAGGGCGACTTGCCGAGCATCTGGCCCGGCAGCTTGCCCTTGCGGTCGATCAGCACGGTGCAGCGCTTGCCGAAAGTCGCGGCGTTGAACGCGGCTTGGTCGCGGGCGATCGATGCCTGGAGCCGCGCGAGCCGCTCGACCATTACTTCCTCAGGCACGAAGCCATCGGTCATCTCGGCGGCGGGGGTGCCGGGGCGGGGGCTGTATTTGAAGCTGAAGCTCGCGGCATAGCCGACCTGATCGATCAGGCTCAGCGTCTCGGCGAAGTCTTCTTCGGTCTCGCCGGGGAAGCCGACGATGAAGTCGCCCGACAGCGCGATGTCGGGCCGTGCGGCGCGGACGCGATCGAGCAGCTTGAGGTAGGAGTCGCGGGTGTGCGACCGGTTCATCGCCTTGAGGATGCGGTCGCTGCCGGCTTGTACGGGGAGGTGTAGGTACGGCATCAGCTTCTCGACCTCGGAATGCGCGCGAATCAGGCCTTCGCGCATGTCGTTGGGATGGCTGGTGGTGTAGCGGATGCGGTGCAGCCCCGAGATCCGGTCGAGCGCGCGGATCAGCCCGTGCAAGCCGCGGCCCCCGGCATCGTCCCACGCATTCACGTTCTGGCCGAGCAGCGTGATCTCGCGCGCGCCGGCATCGACCAGCGCCTTCGCCTCGTCGACGATCGCGTCGAACGGCCGGCTGATCTCGGCGCCGCGGGTATAGGGCACCACGCAATAGGTGCAGAATTTGTCGCAGCCTTCCTGCACGGTGAGGAACGCCGAGGGGCTGACCTTCCGCCGCGCGGGCAACGCGCCGAACTTGGCGGTGGTCGGCATGTCGGTGTCGAGCGCGGCGGTGCCCGCGGCGGCCTGCGCGACCAAGGCGGGCAGATTGTGATAGGCCTGCGGGCCGACGACGACATCGACCTTGGCGCGCGCGATGATCACATCGCCCTCGGCCTGCGCGACGCAGCCGGCGACCGCGATCATCGGGTCCTTGCCGTGTTTCCGCAGGCGGCCAATGTCCGAATAGACCTTGTCGGTAGCCTTTTCGCGAATGTGGCAGGTGTTGAGCACGACGAGGTCGGCGGCACCGGCGTCGTCGATCGGCGTCATGCCCTGCGCGGCCATCAGCTCGCCCATGCGCTCGCCGTCATAGACGTTCATCTGGCAGCCGAACGACTTGACGTGGAAGGTTTTCGGGATCGGTTTCATTTGGGGGCGGCTATAGCTTGCATGGCACAATCCGTCACCCCGGGGTGGCGACTAGGGTTGCGGCGATGGCTTGTACCCGATCGCCTCCTCGGCAAACCGGAACGGGCGCAGCGGAAGGCCTAGCGCCCCCACCAGCGCGTCCTCGATGCGGCGGCGGCTCTCGGCGGCAATCGCCTTGCGGCCGGGGAAGTCGGCGGGGAAGAACGGCTCGAGGAAATGGACCTTGAGGGCGAAACCGCCCTTGCGCGCCAGGATGCGCCTGGCATTGTTGAGACCGCGCTCCTGGCCGATCCAGCCGATCTCCTCGCTCGCGTCGCCATAATCGAGCAGCACCGGCTGGACCATCACGCCGGGGGGCGGCGGCTCGAGCACGCGCAGCATCGGCGTCTTGAACGGGAGCAGCGACTTGCCGTCGGTGGTGGTGCCTTCGGGGAAGACGGTGATCGCCCAATTCTCTGCCAATGCGTCGCGCAGCTGGTTGATCTGCTCGGCGACGCCCAGCCGGTTCTCGCGCTTGACGTAGACGGTACGATTGAGCCCGGCGAGCCATCCGATCACCGGCGCGGCGCCGATCTCGGCCTTGGCGACGAACGCAGTGCCGCTCGCCCCGCCCAGCGCGAGGATGTCGATCCAGCTCAAATGGTTAGAGACGTAGAAGACGTCGCGGCGTAGCGGCACGCCGACCCGGACGACTCGCGCCCCGGCGATCCAGGCGGCGCGGCCAAGGAACCAGCGCGGCCAGGGCGAGGACAGCCGCAGCAGCCGCCACAGATAGTGCATCGGAACATGACTGAGCACTGCGAGCAGCAGCAATGCGACGCGGCCCCACATCCGCACCTGCTCGGCGAAAGTCAGCCTGGTCGGAATGCCGTCCGCAGCTTCGGCGCGGCGATCGCCGCCGGTATCGGTTCGCCCTAAGCTTGTCGAAGGGCGGCTATCCACGGCGTTCGTCCCTTGTGGCAAGGCGCACTTCGACAAGCTCCGTGCGAACGGTCGGTGGGCTTACGCCTTGCGGTCGAGCGCGACGCCGTAGAGTTCCATCCGATGATCGACGAGGCGGAAACCCAGCCGCTCGGCGATCTGCTTCTGGAGCAGCTCAAGCTCGGGATCGACGAATTCGATCACCTTGCCCGATTCGACGTCGATCAGATGGTCGTGATGCGCTTCGGGCGCGGGCTCGTAGCGCGCGCGGCCGTCGCCGAAATCGTGGCGGTCGAGGATGCCGGCCTCTTCGAACAGCCGCACGGTGCGATAGACCGTGGCGATCGAGATGCCGGGATCGATCGCGGAGGCGCGTTCATAGACTTTTTCGACGTCGGGATGATCCTCGGCATCGGAAAGGACGCGGGCGATCACCTTGCGCTGCTCGGTGATGCGCAGCCCCTTATCGTGGCAGAGTTGTTCGAGATCAATTTTGCGCGGCATGGCGCCGATGTAACGGCATTGCGCGCGAGGGGGAAGAGGGCAGCAAAACGCCGGCCGAAGCGTGTGCTCCGGCCGGCGCAAGATCGCGTTCGCGAGGGCGAATATTCAGCGCTTGCGGCGCTTGGTGCCCAGACCGATCTTCTTTGCGAGCGTGCGGCGCTGCTCGGCATAGTTGGGAGCGACCATCGGATAGTCAGCAGGAAGGTTCCACTTCGCGCGATACTGTTCCGGAGTCATCTGATAGTGCGTCATCAAGTGACGCTTAAGCATCTTGAGCTTCTTGCCGTCTTCGAGGCAGACAATGAAGTCCGGCTTCACCGAAGAACGGATCGAAACCGCAGGCTCCTGCTTCACTTCCGGCTCTGCGGCGGCATTGCCAAGGCCAGTCAATGCGCCATGTACGTTCTGAATAAGCACCGGAAGATCGGAAACAGCAACGCTATTGTTGCTCACATGTGCTGCAACAATATCCGCAGTAAGCGTGATTAGTGTTTCCTGAATCTCAGCTGAACCGTCCATCTTATTTCCTTCGACCCGATTTAATGGCGACTATAGGTGTCGCCTACGGCGACCCTATCGGACCATCCCAAACCAAAGGCAAGTCGTTAACCTTCAGTTACGGAAAAAATCAGCGAAGCTCGCGCGCATAGGTGTGGGCGTCAAACGCTTGTCCCATCTTGCCTCTGTAATAGTTCTTTCGCTCGCCGACCTTCTCGAAACCTTCGCGACGGTATAGCCGGACGGCATCGTTTCCCGAGCGTACCTCCAGATGAAGTTGCTCGACTCCACGCGTCCGGGCTTCGGCGATCACTGCACGCAATAGTGCCCCGGCGACTCCGCGCCGTCGCGCGGCAGGGCGAGTCGCGAGCAGCAGGAGCTCGGCTTCCTCGGCGGTCGTGCGTGCGAGCGCGAAGCCTGCATCGCCGCCATCGAGGCTGGCGATCACCAGCCACACGCCGGGGAGCGAGAGCATGCCAAGGCACTGCGCGCTGGTCCACGCCTCGCCGAAGCGCGGATCGAACGCATCTGCCATGATGCGGCTGACTTCGATCAGGTCCTGCGAGCCGCCTTCGCGCAGCTCGGTCAGATTGAGCGTGCCGCTCATGCCAGCCCGCGCTCGGCCAGCGTCTTCGCGTCGGGTGCGCGGCCATAGATCGGGCGCGCGGGAAGCGCAGCCAGCGCGGCGGGAAGCAGGCGGGCGTCGCTGGCGTCGGGCAGCGACTCGATCAGCAGGGCGTCGGGTGCCAGCGCGGACAGATGGCGGACGCCGTTGCCGATCGCGGGCCGGCCGCCGAGCGCCGCCAGTGCTGCGGCGGGAAGCAGCGACTGCAAGGGGCCGTCGGGCGCGAGCGGCGATGCCGTGAACGATTGCATGAAGACCTCACCGTGCCCGCCTTCGAGAATCACGGCAAGTGCGGGCCATTCCGGATGCGCCGCGAAGCCGGCCGCGGCGACCAGCGAGAGCGACGAATAGCCCGTTACTTCCGCTTTCCAGCCGATCGCCAGGCCCAGCGCCGCGGCGAGCCCGACACGCACGCCGGTGAAGCTGCCGGGACCGACATCGACGAGGATGCGCGGCGCGCGGCCCTGCCCGGGCAGCGCGCCGATCATCGGCACCAGGCGCTCGGCATGGCCGCGTCCGACCACTTCGTGTCCGCTGGCGATGACTTCGCCGTCCTGCAGCAATGCTACCGAACAGGCGGCAGTCGCAGTCTCGATGACGAGCGTCGCCAATGCGTCAGACGACGCGGTTGAACTGATCGAATTCGGGACGGGGAAGCCGTTCGAAGATGGTGGAGGGGTCGCCATGGCCCAGCGTTGAGATGAAGTTGGATTTCAGATTGGGCTGGTCGCTGAAGAACGCTGCGTCAACCTTGGCGTTGTCGAATCCCGACATGGGACCGGTATCGAAGCCGAGCGCGCGTGCCGCGATGAGGAAATAGGCGCCCTGCAGCGACGAATTGCGGAAGGCGTGGGTGTAGCGCGCGGTGTCGTCGGCGAACCAGTCCTTGGCGGTCGGCGCGTGCGGGAAGAGCCAGGGCAGCTGTTCGTTGAACGCGAGGTCCATCGCGATGATAACGGTGACCGGCGCCTTGCGGATCTTGTCGCCATTGGTGCCGCTCGACAGCTCGGCGAGCTTGTCCTTGCCTTCCTGGCTGGTCACCCAGACGAAGCGCGCCGCCTGCTGGTTGGCGGAGGTCGGGCCCATCTTCACCAGATCGTAGATGCGGCGGATGTCGGCGTCGGTCACCGGCGTGTCGTCGAAACCGTTATAGCTGCGCGCGGTACGAAAGATCGTATCCAGCCCCGCATCATCGAGGGGACGGCCCATATTCAATATCCTTTCAGCGGGAACGCGCGACTAGATGGCGCGGACTTCGGTGACTTCGGGAACATAGTATTTGAGCAATTGCTCGATCCCGTTCTTGAGCGTCGCGCTCGAAGACGGGCAGCCGGCGCAGGCGCCCTGCATCTGGAGATAGACCTTGCCCGCGTCGAAGCCGCGATAGACGATGTCGCCGCCGTCATTGGCGACCGCGGGGCGAATGCGCGTCTCGATCAGTTCGCGGATCTGCGCGACGATCTCGGCATCTTCGGGATGGTCGCCGAAATCGGCCGATTCGGGCGGGACCGAGATGCCCGCGGCGGTGCCGGCATTGAACAGCGGCATGTTGGCCGAGAAATGATCGAGCAGGATCGCCAGCACGTCGGGCTTGAGATCGCGCCATTCGACGCCCGGGCCCGCAGTGACAGAAATGAAGTCGCGGCCGAAGAACACCCCGGTCACGTCGCCGAAGGAGAACAGCGCGCTGGCCAGCGGCGATGCCTCGGCATCCTCCGGGCTGGCGAAGTCGCGGGTGCCCGCGTCCATCACCGTGCGTCCGGGAAGGAATTTGAGCGTGGCCGGGTTGGGCGTGGCTTCGGTCTCGATCAGCATGGCTGGCATGTGGCGCTTGTGCGGGTGCGGATCAAGCCAACACCGGGAAACGAAAGGTTTCGCGCCGGCAAGTCAGTCGCCGTCGCGCGGCTCGTGATGCGCGGCGTTGCTGACATCGTCGTCATGCCCGCTCTTGTCGCTGAAAAACGCCGCGGCGAACAATCCGCAGCCGAGCAAGGTCGAGAGGAAGACGCCGCCGATCGTCGCGACGATCGCCGAAGGATAAAGCGCGTCGTGGATCGAGAGATACCAGAGCGCGCCGATCACCATCAATACGCCGGCAAATGCGATCCACACCATCATCCGGCGGAATTCGCTCCAGGCCTTGCTGTGATCGGTAGACATGCGATGTCCTCTTCGCCTTGCGAAATGGGGGTGCGGCGAGACGGATCAACCGCAGCCTGTCATTTGGGTAGTGCCCAGGCCGCGCAACAGTGGACGAATTGTCCTAGCGCAAATTGCGCGTCAGCCGATCGACGCGCGTCATCGCCAGCGCGGCGAGCACCAGCGTTCCGGCCGCGAACGCCATCGTCCAGATCGGCTCGCCGGGGAAGAAGCGCTTCATGATCGATCCCATCGCCGTGGCGACCAGCAATTGCGGCATCACCACGAAGACGTTGAACAACCCCATATAGATGCCGAGCTTCTTCTGCGGCAGGCTGGAGGCGAGGATCGCATAGGGCATTGCGAGGATCGACGCCCAGGCGATGCCGATGCCCACTTCGCTGAGCAGCAGCCAGTGCCGGTCGGGCATCAGGAAGAAGCTGGCATAGCCCGCCGCGCCGCACAGTAGCCCGACGATATGAGTGCGGGCCTGGCCGATGCGCGCGGCCAGGAAGGGGAGCAGCGTCAGCGCCGCAATCGCGGCGACGCCGTTATAGGTGGCGAACAGCACGTCGACCCAGCTCGCGCCTTGCTGATAGCGCGCGTCGGTGGCGTTGGCGGCGCCATAGAAGACCTGGGTCACGATCGGCGTAGTGTTGATCCACATGATGAACAAGGCAGACCAGCTGAAGAACTGTGCGACCGCAAGCCGCTTCATCAGCAGCGGCATGCCGGAGAAATCGCCGACGATGCTGCTCAGCATGTTGGTCGCGGATCCGGCGCTGGCCAGCGCGATCGCGACGGCGCTGGCCAGGCCATAGCCGAGCAGCAGCGCGCCGAGCAGATAGACTTCCTTTTCGAGCCCGAACTGGCCGACCGCCCAGACGACCAGAGCGCCGGCGGCGAGCCACGCGGCGCTGGCGGCATAGCTGCGCGTCGCGAGCGGGCGCGCGGGGTCTTGCGTTTCGGCGGGTGCGTCGAATGCCGCCATGGCGTCGGGCGCGTATTCGCGAGTGGTGACGACCGTCCACAGCACCGAGAGGAACAGCGCGGCACCGCCGAACCAGAAGGCGTAGCGCACCGTGTCGGGGATGCGGCCGTCGACCACCGTGTTGGACACGCCGAAATGCTCGAGCGCCCAGGGGAAGATCGAGCCGACCACCGCGCCCGCGCCGATGAACGCCGTCTGCAGCGCATAGCCCGCGGCGTGCTGGTCCTTGCGCAGCATGTCGCCGACAAAGGCGCGGAACGGCTCCATCGAGACGTTGATCGAGGCGTCGAGCACCCACAGCATCACTGCGGCGAACAACAGCGCCGGCGCCAGCGGCATCGCGAACAGCGACAGCGCCGCGAGCAGTGCGCCGGCGAAGAAATAGGGCCGGCGGCGGCCCAGCCGGCCGAGCCAGGTGCGGTCGCTCAGATGCCCGATCACCGGCTGGACGAGCAGCCCGGTGAGCGGGGCGGCAACCCACAGCCACGGCAAGTCGTCGATATTGGCGCCGAAGGTCTGGAAGATCCGGCTCATATTCGCGTTCTGCAGCGCGAATCCGATCTGGATGCCGAAGAAGCCGAACGAGATGTTCCACAGGCCGGCAAAGGACTGGCGCGGTTTCTCGGTCATCGGGCGCCTCGCAAATTGACCCTCGGCTCCGGCGTCTCGCCAGGCGTGGTGGACCCCGGCACAAGGGCGGGGTGACAAAACGGAGTGAACAGCAAGGGTCGGCCTAGCCTGCCGACCCGCACGACCGCCGCACGATCAGCTTGGTCGGCAGCAGCGCCGATCCCACCGGCTGCTCGCGGATGCGGCCGATCAGCGTCTCGACCAACTTGCGCCCGGCGAGCCGCGGATCCTGCATCACCGTGGTGAGCGGCGGCGCGGCGCTGCTCGCGGCAGGGATGTCGTCGAAGCCGACCACCGCGACATCGTCGGGGATCGACTTGCCGGCAGCCTGCAGCGTGCGCATCGCGCCGATCGCGATCAGGTCGCTCGCCGCGAGGATCGCGTCGAACTTCTCGCCGCTGGCGAGCAGTGCATTGGCGGCGGCAGCACCCGATTCCTCGGTGGTGATCGCGTCGAACTGCAGCCCCGGACGCGGGATCACCCCGCCCTTCTTGAGCGCGGCGACATGACCGCGATAGCGATCGTGGAACTCGGGATAATGGCTGGAAGCACTGCCCAGAAACGCGATGTTGCGCCGCCCCAGTTCGAGCAAGTGGCGCGTCGCCTCCTTGCCCCCGCCATGATTGTCGCAGCCCACGGTCAGCCCCGAGGCTTCGGACTGGACCGAGCCCCAGCGCACGAAATGCGTCCCCGCATCCTCCAGCGCCTGCAGCCGCGAGCGATACAGCTCGTAATCGCCATAGCCGAGCAGGATGATCCCGTCGGCCTTGCGCGAATCCTCATAGTCATTGTGCCAGTCGCTGGAGAGCTGCTGGAAGCTGATCAGCAGGTCATGGTCATGCTCGGCGCAGGCGCGGATGATCGAGCCGAGCATCGAATGGAAGAACGGATTGATCAGCGAATCGTCGGCGGTCGGATCCTCGAAGAACAGCAGTGCCAGCGTCTGCGAATGCCGCGTGCGCAGGTTCGATGCCGCCTTGTCGACGCGGTAGTTGAGCTGCTTGGCGATCGATTCGATCCGCAGCCGCGTCGCCGGATTGACTCCCAGCTCGCCGCGCAGCGCGCGCGATACGGTGGGCTGCGAAACCCCTGCGAGTTGCGCGATGTCGAATGAGGTCGGCTTGCGTTGCATGCCCGGCGGCTCCTTCCCCGCGTACGGCTGTAGTCGCCGCTCCGCATAATATGCAGACAGCCCAGATCGCCCGCCGCGTCAACGGCGCGGGTGCGGTAAACGGGCCACGCGGGGCAGGGATCGGCATTGAATACGTATGTGGTTCGCTGGTCGAGCACCCCTGTTTCGGAAGAAGTGCGGATCGACGGCGGGCAGTCCATGGCCCGCAACATGTTGCGCAATACGAAACGACCGGCCGGAAGAGCCGGAAGCGAGCGCGTTTAGGGGAGACGGACTTTGATCAGATACTCGCGTGGCGCATCGGCCACTCGCATGGCTCTTGGGGTAAGCGGCCAGGCACTTGCGGCAGCGCTGGCACTTGCGGCATTCGCGGCGCCGGCACTGGCGCAGGATGCGCCGGCCGATGCGACCCAGGAGGAAGAGGCCCAGGCAGGCGACATCGTCGTCACCGGCATCCGCGCCTCGCTCGCCTCGTCGGCGGCGATCAAGCGCGACCAGGCGATGATCGTCGATTCGATCTCGTCGGAGGATATCGGCAAGCTGCCCGACGTATCGATCGCGGATTCGCTGGCCCGTCTGCCCGGCGTGACCGCGCAGCGCCTCGAAGGCCGCGACCAGCGCCTGTCGATCCGCGGCCTCGGCCCGGACTTCTCGACCACGCTGCTCAATGGCCGCGAGCAGGTCACCGTCGGCGACAATCGCGGCGTCGAGTATGATCAATATCCGTCGGAATTCTTCAAGACGGTCAATGTCTACAAGTCGGCGGACGCCTCGCTGGTCGCCGCGGGCATCGCCGGCACCGTCGATCTGCGCATGCTGCGCCCACTCGATTCGAAGCGCGCCTTCGTCGTCTCGGCCCGCGGCCAGATGAACGAGCAGGACAAGCTCAATCCCGATGGCTCGCGCTACGGCTATCGCGCGTCGGCGACCTTTGTCGACAAATTCGCCAACGACACGCTCGGCATTGCGATCGGCCTGTCCGCACAGAGTACGCCCACCCAGATCGAGCGCTACGCCGCCTGGGGCTTCCCGCCCGAGCCCGGTGCGGGCGGAAATCTGTTCCTCGGCGGCGCCAAGCCCTACGTCCAGTCGAACGTGCTCAAGCGCTATGGCGGCGTCGCGACCGTCGAATGGGCGCCAAGCGAGAATTTCCACTCGACCTTCGACGCGCTCTATTCGAACTTCGAGGAGACGCAGCGGCTGCGCGGCATCGAATTCCCGATCGCACCGACCTGGGGTTCGAACGCGATCATCCAGCCGGGTTATACCGTCGAGGACGGGCTGGTCACCGAAGCGACGCTGACCAATGTCGTCGCGGTCCAGCGCAACGACTATAACAAGCGCACCGCCAAGAACCTGTCGCTCGGCTGGAACAACGAGCTGCGCCTCAGCGACACGATCAACTTCGTGGTCGATGCCAGCTGGAGCCGCGCGACGCGCACCGATTTCCTGCTCGAGACCTATTCGGGCACCGGCTACAACTCGTCGGGCGCCAAGGACACGATCCGCATCTCGCACAATGACGACGGCACCTACGACATCGTGCCGACGCTCGATTACACCAATACCGGCATCATCAGCCTGACCGATCCGCGCGGCTGGGGCTTCAACGGCACCCAGACCGTGGTGCAGGCGGGCTTCCTCAACCGCCCGGACTTCACCGACGATCTCAAGTCGCTGCGCGCCAGCTTCAACGGTGAAATCGGCGGCAGCATCTTCAACCGCTGGGAAATCGGCGGGAATTACAGCCGCCGCGAGAAGCAGAGCCGCTACAAGTCGTACTTCCTCTGTCCGCCGGGCGGCGGCACCGGCTGCACCGTCGCCAGCGGCACGCCGACCAGCTTCGCGGTGCCCAGCGACGTGCTGCTCGATGAGCAGGTCTCGCTCGACTATCTCGGCGTTCCCGCGATGCTGACCTATGACCCAATGAAGGTCTATGGCCTGCTCAACCAGGTGTTCGACAATCGTCCGGACTCGCTGGTCCGCGACAACACGATCACCGAGAAGGTGCTGACCGGCTATGCCAAGCTGGCAATCGACGGCACCGTCGGCGGCAAGGCATTGAAGGGCTCGCTCGGCCTGCAGGTGATCCACACCAAGCAGGGATCGTCGGGCGCGATCGCCGCACTCCAGGCCGGTGTCGTCACCACCTCGCCGGTCGAGGACGAGACGAGCTACACCAACTTCCTGCCCTCGGCGACGTTCAGCGTCGAGCTGGAGGACGGCTTCTTCATCAAGCTCGGTGCCGCGCAGACGATGATCCGTCCGCGCCTCGATCAGGAGCGTATCACCCAGGCAGTCAGCATCGATTTCTCGAAGATCGGGACCGGCAGCCAGCCGCAGAACAGCCCGTTCAGCTCGACCGGCGGCAATTTCGCGCTGAAGCCCTATCAGTCGACCAACATCGACGTGTCGTTCGAGAAGTATTTCGGCGGGGGCGGCTATGTCGCGCTGACCGGCTTCTTCAAGCACCTCACCGACTTCGTCGATCCCAACGACAGCGTGCTCTATGATTTCTCGGCATTGCTCTCGGTGCTGCCGCCGGCGCAGCGCGCGATCGTGGTGGCGCAGAACGCGCAGTTCGGCCTGGTCCGGCAGCCGGCGAACACCGGCCGCGGCGAGATCCTTGGCGTCGAGGCGACTGCATCGCTGCCGTTCGGCGTGTTCAGCAGCGCGCTCGACGGCTTCGGCATCTTCGCCAGCGGCTCTTATGTCGACAGCAAGATCGTCTATGCCAACAACGCGCCGGTGACGCTGCCCGGACAGTCGAAGTGGATCGGCTCGGGCACCGCCTATTTCGAGAAGAGCGGCTTCCAGGCGCGCGCCACCTATCGCTGGCGTGACGAATTCCTTGCCGAACTGGCGGGTCTCTCGGCCAATCCGGAGTACCGCACGGGCAAGGCGGAGGGCGTGCTCGATGCCCAGATCGGGTATGAGTTCCAGAGCGGCCCGCTCACCGGCCTGTCGATCCTCGCCCAGGCGAAGAACCTCACCGACGCGCCGTTCGTGACCAGCGAGGCGGGCGACCAGCGGCTGGCGCGCGAGTATCAGCGCTATGGCCGCGATTACTATCTCGGCCTCACCTACAAGTTCTGAGGCATGTGCGTGGCCCGGTCTTCGCAGGGCGAAGGCCGGGCCGCGGCTTTCGGAGGAAAGTAGCGTGGCGTTCGAGCAACCCTATCGCATCGTCGTTGCCGGCGGCGGCACCGCGGGGTGGATGACCGCCGCGGCGCTGGTCCGCTTCCTCGGTCCCGGCTTCAGCATCGTGCTGGTCGAGTCCGAGGCGATCGGCACGGTCGGAGTGGGCGAGGCGACGATCCCCCAGATCCGGCTGTTCAACGCCGGGCTGGGGATCGACGAGAATGCGTTCATCGCCGCCACCCAGGCGAGCTTCAAACTGGGCATCGAATTCGTCGGCTGGACGAAGGGCGGGCGCTACATGCACGCGTTCGGCGACGTCGGCCGTGACAATGGCGGCGTCGCGTTCCAGCACAGCTGGCTGCGCGGACTAGCTGAAGGCGTGGCCGAGCCGCTGGCCGCCTATTCGCTCAACAACGCGGCGGCACTCTCCAACCGGATGCAGCGCGGCCCGGCGCGAACCGCGCAGATGCTGCCCGAAATGCCCTACGCGTTTCACTTCGACGCCGGCCTCTATGCGCGCTTCCTGCGGAATTATGCCGAGGCGCGGGGCGTCACCCGGCACGAAGGCAAGATCGTCGAGGTGCTGCGTGGCGGCGAGAGCGGCGACGTCACGGCGCTTCGTCTCGACGGCGATCGCAGCATCGAAGGCGATCTGTTTATCGATTGCACCGGGTTTCGCGGGCTGCTGATCGCCGAAACGCTCGGCGTCGAGTTCGAGGACTGGTCGCACTGGCTGCCCTGCGATCGTGCGCTCGCGGTGCCGAGCGCCCGCGCACGCGACTTCACGCCGTACACCCGCGCCACTGCGCACAGCGCCGGCTGGCAATGGCGCATCCCGCTCCAGCACCGCACCGGCAACGGCATCGTCTATTCGAGTGCGCACCTATCCGACGACGAAGCGGCGTCGCGCCTCCTCGCCAATCTCGACGAACCCGCGCTCGCCGAGCCGCGCGCGCTACGCTTCACCGCGGGCAAGCGCAAAGCCTTCTGGCAGGCGAACGTCATCGCCGTGGGACTGGCGAGCGGCTTTCTCGAACCGCTCGAATCGACCAGCATCCACCTGATCCAGTCGGCGATCGAGCGTATCCTCAAGCTGCTCCCGGGGCGCCGGATCAGCGATGCGCAACGCGCCGAATATGACCGCCAGACCAACCTCGAACTCGATCGCATCCGCGACTTCCTGATCCTCCATTATTGGGCCAACGATCGCGACGAGCCGTTCTGGCACGCGCGCCGCGAGACGCCGCTGCCCGAGGGGCTGGCGCACAAGATCGAGCTGTGGCGCGCTTGCGGACAGATCGTCCGCGAGGATGCCGATCTGTTCAGCGAAGTCGCCTGGCTGCAGGTGCTTGCGGGGCAAGGGATCGCGGCGGAGGGGTATCATCCGCTCGCCGACCAGCCCGCGTCTGGCCAGATCGCCGAATATCTCGATCTGCTCGCCAAGCTCACCGCGCGCGAAGTCGCGCAGATGCCCGACCACGCCGCCTTCATCCGCCAGCACTGCGCCGCGCGCGAGGATATTGCCGCATGAAGCTCGCCGCCTTCCTACTCGCCCTGCTCGCCGCAGCCCCCGCTGCCGCGCAAAGCTATCGCGATCGCCTGCCCGAGGACGAGATCCTCTATTTCCTGCTGCCCGACCGGTTCGAGAATGGCGACACCGCCAATGATCGCGGCGGGCTCAAGGGCGATCGGCTGGTCACCGGCTTCGACCCCACGCACAAGGGCTTCTATCACGGCGGCGACTTGAAGGGCCTGCTCAAGCGGCTCGACTATGTCGAGGCGCTCGGCGCGACGGCGATCTGGGTCGGGCCGATCTTCAGGAACAAGCCGGTGCAGGGTCCCAAGGGCCAGGAGTCCGCGGGCTATCACGGCTATTGGGTGACCGATTTCACGCGCGTCGATCCGCATCTCGGCAGCAATGCGGACTTCAAGGCCCTGGTCGATGCGGCGCATGCCCGCGGGATCAAGGTCTATATGGACATCATCGTCAATCACACCGCCGACGTGATCCAGTATCGCGAATGCGGCGACTGTGCGTACCGCAGCCGCGCCGACTATCCGTACGGCCGCAAAGGCGGCGTCGCCGGTGAGGCGATCAACGACGGCTTCGCCGGCGACGGGGTCCAGACGCCCGAGAATTTCGCCAAGCTGACGCGGCCTGATTACGCCTACACGCCGTTCGTGCCCGCGGCGGAAAAGGACGTGAAGGTCCCCGCCTGGCTCAACGATCCGATCTATTATCACAATCGCGGCAACTCGACCTTCGCCGGCGAGAGCTCGACGATGGGCGATTTCGTCGGGCTCGACGATGTCGCGACCGAGCATCCGCGGGTGATCGAAGGGATGATCGAGATCTTCGGCAGCTGGATCGATCGCTTCGGCATCGACGGCTTCCGCATCGATACCGCGCGGCATGTGAACCCCGAATTTTGGACCGCCTTCGTCCCGGCGATGGAAGCCCGCGCCAAGGCCAAGGGCATCCCCAATTTCCACATTTTCGGCGAAGTCGCCGATCCGGACCCGGCCGCGCTCGCCCGCCACACCCGCATCGACAAGCTGCCGACGGTGCTCGACTTCGCCTTCGCGCGCGCGGTCAACGCGGTGAGCGCGGGCGAGGCCGGGACCGACAAGCTCGCCGCGGTGTTCGCCGCCGATCCGCTCTACGAAGGCGGCGAGGCGACCGCGCGCAGGCTGCCGACCTTCATCGGCAACCACGATCAGGGCCGCGCTGCGTACTTCATCCGCAAGGCGCTGCCTGGGGCGAGCCCGTCCGAACTGCTCGCGCGCACCCGGCTGGCGCATGCGATGCTGCTCCTGCTGCGCGGCGTGCCGACGATCTATTCGGGCGACGAGCAGGGCTTCGTCGGCGACGGCGACGACCAGAATGCGCGCGAGGACATGTTCGCCAGCAAGACCGCAGTCTACAACGACAACCAGTTGCTCGGCACCGATCGCACCAACGCCGTCGCCAATTTTAACGCCGATCACCCGCTGTTCCGCGAAATCGCCACGCTTTCGAAGCTCCGCCGCGCCCATCCCGCGCTCACGCGCGGCCGACAGATCCTGCGCTTCGCGAGTGACAAGTCCGGGCTGTTCGCGGTCTCGCGCTTCGACCCGGTCACGGGCGGCGAAATCCTGATCGCCTTTAATTCAAGCGCCACGCCCTGGTCGGGCAACGTCGAAGTCGATCCCGGATCGGCGGCGTTCGAAGCGCTCGCCGGCGTCTGCCCCACCACGCCTGCCGCGCCCGGCAGCCTCACTCTCACGATACCCGCGTTCGGCTATGCCGTCTGCGCCGCCGGAAAGCCGAAATGAACGAACTGCTCGCCCACAAGCTCGATACCGACACGCACGACTGGTGGCGCGGCGCGGTGATCTACCAGATCTATCCGCGCAGCTTCGCCGATTCGAACGGCGACGGGGTCGGCGACCTTGCCGGGATCACCGCGCATCTCGATCATGTCGCGTCGCTCGGTGTCGATGCGATCTGGCTGTCGCCGTTCTTCACGTCGCCGATGCGCGATTTCGGCTACGACATCGCCGATTTCTGCGACGTCGATCCGATCTTCGGCACGCTCGCCGATTTCGACGCCTTGGTCGCCCGCGCGCATGCGCTCGGGCTCAAGGTGCTGATCGACCAGGTCTATTCGCACAGCTCGGACCAGCATCTCTGGTTCAAGGAGAGCCGCGCGTCGCGGACCAATCCCAAGGCCGATTGGTATGTCTGGGCCGATCCCAAGGCGGACGGTTCGCCGCCGACCAACTGGCAGTCGGTGTTCGGCGGCCCGGCCTGGACGTGGGACGCACGCCGCGGCCAATATTATCTGCACAATTTCCTGCGCGAGCAGCCCGACCTCAATTTCCACAACCCGCAAGTCCAGGACGCGACGCTGGCGACGGCCAAATTCTGGCTCGATCGCGGCGTCGATGGCTTTCGGCTCGATGCGCTTAACTTCTCGATGCACGATCCGGAACTGCGCGATAACCCGCCCGCGCCCGACACCGGCAAGCCCCGCACGCGCAGCTTCGATTTCCAGCAGCATCTCTACAATCAAAGCCACGCCGACATCCCGGCCTTCCTCGAGCGGATCCGCAAACTCACCGACAGCTATGGCGGCCGCTTCACCGTCGCCGAAGTGGGCGGCCCGAACCCCGAGGGCGAGATGCACGCCTTCACTGCGGGCGAGGCACGGCTCAATTCCGCGTACAGCTTCGCCTTCCTCTATGCCGACCGGCTGACCCCCGCTTTGGTGCGCGATGCGGCTGCCGGCTGGCCAGCCGAGCCGGGCATGGGCTGGCCAAGCTGGGCGTTCGAGAACCACGATGCGCCGCGCGCGCTGTCGCGATGGGTGGGCGAGGCACACCGAGCCGCTTTCGCCCGGGTGAAGATGCTGCTGCTGCTGTCGCTGCGTGGCAATGCGATCCTGTTTCAGGGCGAGGAACTGGGGCTGACCCAGGTCGAGATCGGCTTCGCCGACCTCCAGGACCCTGAGGCGATCGCCAACTGGCCGCTGACCTTGAGCCGCGACGGGGTGCGCACGCCGCTGCCGTGGCGGGCCGCCGCGCCTGCGCTCGGCTTCACCAGCGGCAGGCCCTGGCTCCCGGTCGGCGGCGACCACGCCGCGCTCGCGGTCGATCGGCAGGAGGCCGACCCGCAGTCGCTGCTCAACCTCACGCGGCAATTGATTGCACTCCGCCACGCCCATCCGGCTCTGATCACCGGCACGATCGCGATCCGCGAGGCCGGCGATGCGCTGCTGGTCTTCGAGCGCAAGGCGGGGCAGGCGCTGTTTTGCGCATTCAACCTGGGCGAACAGGCGGTGCCGCTGCCGGCGGACTTCCGCGATCGTCGCGTCGTCCAGGCCGTCAACGGCGCCACGCTCGACGTGCTGCCGCCCTTTGCCGGGCTCATCGCCGAATAACGTTTCGCTGCCGTCCGTTTTGATTGCCATGCGGGCGGGGCGAGCGTAGAATTCCTGCAGGGAATCGCATCCTTCCGGAAACTGCCGGGCAGTAGCTGTCTTGCTTCCACGAGGATTGAGCGATGACCGAATTCACCGGACCTGCCACGCGTTTCAGCCAGGATGCCATCCAGAAGGCGGCCGACGAGATCGGCTGCGACGTCGCCGCCGTGAAGGCGGTGATCGATGTCGAGAGCCGCGGCGGCTTCCTGTCCGATACCCGCCCCAAGATCCTGTTCGAGCGCCATGTGTTCAGCAAGCGCACCGGCGGCAGGTTCGACCAGTCGAACCCCGACATCTCGTCGACCAAGCCGGGCGGCTACAAGGGCGGCGCCGCCGAATTCGATCGGCTCGCGCGGGCGATCGCGCTGGACCGCAGGGCCGCGCTCCAATCGGCGAGCTGGGGCGCGTTCCAGATCATGGGCTATCACCACGAAGCGCTGGGCAAGCCCGATGTCGAGGATTTCTGCCGCGGCATGTGCAATTCGGAGGACGATCACCTCGACGCGTTCGTCCGCTTCGTGAAGCTCAACCGGCTCGACGACGAGCTGCGCCGCCGCGACTGGGCAGGGTTCGCCCGCGGCTATAATGGCCCGGCCTATCTCAAGAACCGCTACGACACCAAGATGGCGGCGGCGTATACGCTGCACGCGATGTCGTCGGCGCGGGCGGACGTCATCGAGCGCACGCTCAAGATGGGCGACGACGGCGAGGATGTCGAACGGCTGCAGGAAAAGCTCGGCCTTACCGCCGACGGCGATTTCGGTCCGAACACCAAGGCGGCGGTGATCGCGTTCCAGCAACAGCATGGCCTCACTGCGGACGGTATTGTCGGCGCGAAGACGCGGCAGGCGCTGGGGGTCTGAGCTTGCCTGCCGCGCGGGTGAGGCCTATCCTCGCCGCACCCGCGTGACTGGCGACAGGATGGAGTACCATCGGGAAGCGCAGGGCTGAACTGCCGCATCGCCTGGGCACCCCTCGCATCTTGGAGGAACCATGCCCGACGCCGCGCCGCTCCATATCGCCTTCCTGCTCTTTCCCGATGTCACCCAGCTCGACCTCACCGGGCCTGCGCAGGTGCTGTCGCGCCTCGGCAACGTGAAGCTCGATCTGGTCGCGAAGACGCGCGATCCGGTGCCGACCGATGCGCAATTTGCGCTGTTGCCCACTGCAACCTTCGCAGATGTGCCCCGCACCGACATTCTCTGCGTTCCCGGCGGCTTCGGCACCGTCGCGGCGATGGAGGATGACGAGACGCTCACCTGGGTCCGCCAAGTCGCCGGCACCGCGACATGGGCGACCAGCGTGTGTACCGGCTCGTTGGTCCTCGCCGCAGCCGGCCTGCTTACCGGCTACCGTGCGGCGTGCCACTGGGCATCGCGAGAGCAGCTTGCCTGGTTCGGTGCTGAACCGGTGGCCGAGCGCGTGGTGTTCGATCGCAATCGCGTTACCGGCGGCGGCGTCACTGCGGGAATCGATTTCGCGCTGGCGCTTACGGCAGCGATCCGCGGCGAGGACCATGCCCGATTCGTCCAGCTGAGCCTCGAATATGATCCCGCGCCGCCGTTCGACAGCGGCTCGCCCGAGCGCGCCGATCCCGCCACGCTCGCGCGATACCGGGCGATGGTCGAGAAATTCGCGCCGGGCCGGGCAGACAAGGTGCGCGCGATCGCCGAGCGGCTGGCGGAGCGCGGTCCGGGCGGCTAGGCGTGGCGCGTCCAACAGGAGTAGCCGATGCCCGCGACTGCCACGCTAGCGATGAACGATGGTCACGCGATCCCCGCGATCGGCTTCGGCACCTATCTGGTTCCCAATGACGATGCCGCCCGGATCACGCGCGAGGCGCTGGAGATCGGCTATGCGCTGGTCGATACCGCGGCATTCTACGGCAACGAGACCGGTGTCGCCGACGGGCTTGGCGGGCGCGACGATATCTTCGTCACCACCAAGCTGTGGCGCGAAAACCTGGGCTATGAGTCGGCGCTGCGCGAATTCGACATCAGCCTCGGCAAGCTCGGGCGGGACAGCGTCGATCTCTATCTGATCCATTGGCCGATGCCATCGCTCGGCGACAAATATGTCGAGACGTGGAAAGCGCTGGTCCGGCTGCGCGAAGAGGGACGCGCCAAGTCGATCGGCGTGTCGAACTTCGGCGCGGACCACTTGCGTGCGATCATCGACGCGACCGGAATTGTCCCTGCAGTGAACCAGGTCGAGCTCCATCCGGGCTTCCAGCAGCGCGATTTGCGCGCGTTCCATGCCGAACACGGCATCCTCACCCAAAGCTGGGCACCGCTCGGGCAGGGGACGATGCTCACCCATCCGGCGATCGTTGCCATCGCCGAGGCCCGCGGCTGTTCGCCTGCGCAAGCAATCCTCGCCTGGCATCTGCACCACGGCCTCGCAGTGATCCCCAAGGCGTCCGCGCGCGAGCGGCTGGCGTCCAACCTCGCCGCGGGCGGGGTGCAGCTGGAAGCAACGGACATCGCGGCGATCGATGCACTCGACGATGCCGGCGGGCGACTGGGTCCGGACCCGGACAAGCTCTAGCCGCGGGTTCCGACGGGCGTAGCTCGAACGGGGGACAATTCGCGAGGACTATCCCAGCGCCTTGGCCGCGCCCTTCAGATCCTCGACGAACGCCGCAAACTCGTCCTCGACGCGGCTCTTGTCGGGCATGCGCAGCAGGAAGCTCGGGTGGATCGTCACCCAGCCGCGTCCGCCCTCGGCCAGCTCGATCGCGCGGCCCCGGGTGCCGCTGATCGTCACCACCTTGCCGAGCATCTGGCGCGCCGCGGTAGCGCCCAGCGCCACGGTCATCTGGGGCTTCACCAGCAGCCGTTCCTGTTCGTACCACCAGCGGCACGCCTGGATCTCGCCGCCATCGGGCTTGGAATGGATGCGGCGCTTGCCGCGCGGCTCAAACTTGAAATGCTTGACCGCGTTGGTGACGTAGACGGTGTCGCGGTCGATTCCCGCCTCACCGATCGCTCTGTCGAACATCTGCCCGGCGGGTCCGACGAACGGTCGCCCGGCCAGGTCCTCCTGGTCGCCCGGCTGCTCGCCGACGAACATCATCCGCGCATCGACCGGGCCTTCGCCGAACACGGTCTGCGTCGCGTGCTTGTAGAGGTGGCAGCGCGTGCATCCCGCCGCTTCGTCGCGCAGCGCTTCCCAGGCGCCTTCGATATTGCCGCCGATCTCGGTCCGCGCCTTTGCTACCATCGCCGTCTCCCGCTGGCGCGCCGTCGCGACCAGCTCCCTGACCAACGCGGTTTCGGGCATGTTTTTCCAATATTTGCGCGGCATCTCCTTGAGCATCATGCCGGTCTTCAGCCGCGCGGGATTGAAGGTCGAGGCGTAATAGGTCTTCCAGACATCCTCGACCGGATCGGCCCCCGGCGCGTCCGCCTTGCTCGCCCCCGGTCCCTCGGCGAGCGTCTCGCCGTCCCAATGCAGCGAGCGTTCGGGGGTCAGGATCGACCAGCGCATGTTGGCGAAACGCTCGACGAAGAAGCGCGCATTGGCGCGAACGATGTGATGTTCGGGCTCAAACCACGCGACATAGCGCGCGCCGACGTCGTCCTCCACCTCGCGGAACCGGACGAAGGCCCGCATCTTGTGGATGTCACGCCGCACCTCCCGAGCCATTCCCTCCAGCCGGCGGACCAGCGGATCGGCCTGATCGTCGGTACGCCGCGAATCGCTTGCCAGCAGCGCGTAGAGCAGGGCGAAGCGCTCGGGGTCGGCATGGAGAACGACCGACTGGGCGAGATCGAGAAAGGCGCGTGGCACCTTGAGCGTGCGGGGCGCGACGGGTGGAGTGATCGCCTCGTCGCCGAACAGGTCGGCGGGTGCATCGCCGACCTGCCAAACGACCTCCGACGCCAGCACCCCCGCCTGGGCGAGCGACCGCGCCGCATCGCGCCAGCCTTCGAAATCATCCTCGTCCGTCAGGGCAACGACGCGCACGCAATCTCCTTCCATCGTCCCGGCGCCTGCCGCGATGCCGGGACGTAACGCGCCGGCGCGATGTTGGTTAGCGCGTCTCGGGCTTGTGGCAGACAAATTCGATCAGCCGCCCGTCGGGGTCGCGCAGATAACCGGCATAATAATCGGGGTGAATATGCGGGGCGAGTCCGGGCGGGCGATCGAGCGTCAGGCGCGCGCCGCGGGCCGCGGCGAAGATCCGATCGACCGTCGCGCGGTCGGGGGCGGTGAAGGCGAGGTGTAGATTTGACGGCTCGCCTTCGACCAGGAAAAGATCGAGTGCGGCGTCGTTTCCAAAGCCTTTCGCGACGCCATCGACCTTCTGGACATAGCCGAGCGGCGCGAGCGCCCTGGAATAGAAGCGCAAACACGCGGCCATGTGCGCAGTGCCGATTTCGATATGGTCGATCATGCAGGTCTCCTCGGGTGTCGGCCGAAGAGATAGCGGCGCCATCCCGCAGGATTTCGGCGCAATGGCGCATCGAAATGCCGGATTCCGGCGCATATCCGCGCTAGAGTGACGGCGATGGCCAAATCCGATCTAGACGCGTTCGACCGCAGGCTGCTCACGCTCGTCCAGCACGACGCGAGCCGCACCGCGGATTCGCTGGCCGAGGAAGTCGGGCTGTCGCCGTCCGCGGTGCTCCGGCGGCTCAAGCGGCTGCGCGACGACGGCGTGATCCTTGCCACCATCGCGGTGGTCGATCCGCGGAAGGCCGGAAAGCCCAATTTCTTCCTCGCCGCGCTCGAGATCGAACGCGAACGGCCCGAGATGATCGCGCGCCTGCGCCAATGGCTGGCGGCCGAGGAATGGATCCAGCAGGTCTATTACGTGACGGGCACGGCCGACTTCATCCTCGTCGTCGTCGCGCCCGATGTCGGTGCGTACGATACGCTGATGAGCCGGCTGATGGTGGACAATCCCAATGTCCGCCGCTTCACCACCAATGTGGCGCTCGGCGTCGGCAAGCGCAGCCTGTTCGTACCAGTCGATCCGGCCGACTGAGCCTATTCGCGCTCGTCGCCCGGCGGATGCGCCTCGGCGCGCTCCAGTTCCTTGGGCTTGCGCTCCTCGAACACTTCGCCGAGCTTTTCCTCCTCGGCATCCGACAGGCGCTTGGAAGCGGCGGGGAACATGTCTTCCTCTTCCTCGTCGATATGATGCTCGTAGCGGTGGCGCATCTCTTCGAACTTCTCGTCCCATTCGGGCGAGCCGAATTCGAGCTCCAGCAATTCGCCGAGGAAGTCATCGACTTCCTTGTGCTCGGACACCGAATGGCGGGCATCCTCGCGGAGCTCGGGATCGGCGAGCATCTTGGCGTAGAGCGATTCCTCCTCGGCGGCGGCATGCGCCTGGAGCTCGAGGCGCAGCGTCTCGAACGCGCCGCGGCGCGGTTCGCCGGCGCCCTTGTCCTCGCCGACCTGCTTGAGCAGCACGCGCTGCCGGTCGTGATCGGCCTTGAGGTCTTCGAAGATGCGAGCGTCGGCCATGGAATGTCTCCTTGCTCGCCCCAACGGCGGCGGCAGGGCGCGGTTTCACCCGCGAATCATTCTCATGCCGCGAACAGTTCGAGCTGCTCGCGCTTCGGCGCGACGAATGGGCGCAGATCGGCGCGATCGGCCAGCGTCACCGGGCGCCAATCCTCGGCGACAAGGAACGGGCGGACTTTCTTGATCGAGGCCGTCAGCCGCGCGACATCGGCGAGCCGCAGCCGGCGCCAGCGCCGCGTGGCGAGGATCGCGTCGACTGCCTTCACCCCGAGCCCCGGCACGCGCAGCAGCGCCTCACGCGGGGCCCGATTGACATCGACCGGGAAGCGATCGCGGAACTTGAGCGCCCAGGCGAGCTTGGGATCGATGTCGAGCGGAAGCATGCCGGTGGCGGCGTCGGCGGCGTCGGCAACTTCCTTTGGTTGGTAGTCGTAGAAACGCATCAGCCAGTCCGACTGGTAGAGCCGGTGCTCGCGCATCAGCGGCGGGCGCTGGAGCGGCAGCACCGCGCTGGCATCGGGGATCGGACTGAACGCCGAATAATAGACGCGGCGCAGCGCGAAGCGGTCGTAGAGCCCGGCGGCCCGCGTGATGATGTCGCCATCAGTTGCGGCATCGGCACCGACGATCATCTGAGTCGATTGACCTGCGGGCGCGAACTTCGGCGCGGACTTGAAGCGCTTGCTGGCATCGACGGTATCGTCGATCGCACCACGAACGTCGCGCATCGCCCCTTCGATACGAGTCGCTGATTTCTCGGGCGCCAGCCGCGTCAGTCCGGCGACGGTGGGCAGCTCGACATTGATCGAGACTCGATCGGCATAGAGTCCGGCCTGGTGGACCAGCTCGGGATCGGCATCGGGAATCGTCTTGAGGTGGATATAGCCGCGGAAATTATGCTCCTCGCGCAGCAGCTGCGCAACTCGGACGATCTGCTCCATCGTATAGTTGGACGAGGCGATGATCCCCGAGGAGAGGAACAGCCCCTCGATATAGTTGCGCTTGTAGAAGCTCAGCGTGAGATCGACGACTTCCTCGGGCGTGAAGCGCGCGCGCCGGACGTTCGAGCTCTTGCGGTTGATGCAATAATGGCAGTCGAAGATGCAGCTGTTGGTCAGCAGGATCTTGAGCAGGCTGATGCAGCGGCCGTCGGGGGCATAGGCGTGGCAGATGCCCATGCCGCCATCGGTGGATCCCATTCCCTTGCCGCCGGTCGAGTTGCGCTTGACCGAACCGGACGAGGCGCAGGACGCATCGTACTTCGCTGCATCTGCAAGGATCGCCAGCTTCGCGCGCAGGTCCAATTGTGCCATGTGTTCATACTATGTTCTTGTAATGGCTGAGTCCAGCGGCATGTGGACCCGGTCGCCCGCGCGCGATAAGCAGCGCGGCATGGGCTGGGCTTTTCCGCGGGACGTGAACTGGCGCATCGCCGCGCTCTGGCTGGCGCTGGCCGCCACCTGCAGTGCGGGCTGGCTGTTCAAGGGCCATTGCGTGCCCGGCGGCTGGACCAATGCCGAGCAATATACCACCGGCTGCTACAATGATGTGATGCCTTTCTGGCATGGACGCGAAGTGGCCGACGGCAAGGTGCCGTACTTCCAGACGCGGATGGAATATCCGGTGCTGACGGGCGCGCAGATCTGGGCCGAAGGCGGGGTGACGCGGCTGTTGTTCGGGCATCGCGCGCGCGACTTTCATTTCCTGGGCGTGGTGGTGATCGCCAATGCGCTGCTCGCCGCGCTGATCCTCAAGCTGTTCCTGCACGCGGGCATGGACGAGCGGCGGCTGTGGGGCTGGGCGCTGGCGCCGCCCTTGGTGCTGTATCTCGGGCATAATTGGGATCTTGGCGCGACGGCGCTGGCGGTGGGCGCGATGCTGCTGGCGCGGGAGGGCAGGCTGGTGCCCGCCGCCGCCGCGGCGGGGCTCGGCACGGCGGCCAAGCTGTTCCCGGTGCTCGCGCTGCCCCTGATCGGACTGAGTGCGCTGTTCGGCGACGCCCGGCCGTGGCGCGAGCGACTGCTGCGCGCGATTGCCCTGTCGGCGGCCGCGATCGGGGCATGGGCGCTGGTAAATCTGCCGGTGGCGCTGTTCGCATCGGAGAATTGGAGCGAATTCTACCGTTTTTCGCAGGAGCGGCAGGGGACTGCCGGTGCGACTTGGGACGTGCTGGCGAACATGGGCTGGTGGTTTACCTGGATCGACGAGCGCAACCGCTATGCCGCGATCGCCTTCGTCCTCGGCTTTGCGCTGATCGTCGGGTTCGGCTGGCGCCGGCACCGAACGCACCTGTGGGTGCTGCTCACCCCGGTGCTTGCCTGGTTCATGCTCACCAACAAGGTCTATTCGCCGCAATTCGACCTGTGGCTCTATCCGCTGCTGCTGATGACTGCGCCGCGGCTATGGCCGGTGGCGCTGTTCGTGTTGGGCGACATCGCCGCGTTCTTCGCCGAATTCTGGTGGTTCGCCGGCATGGAAGGCGGGTGGCCGGCGGCGACCCCTACGCATATCGCACTCGCCGCGGGCGTGCGCGCCGCGACAATGCTGTGGATCATCGGGGAATGCGTGCTGCGCAGGCCGCCGGAATGGCTGGTGCAGCGTAAGGCCGCTTCGCTATAAACTTCCCTATCTGAAAGGGAGGGGCGGGGGTGGTGCGCGTCTGCGCGCTCAAAAGACTCGCCGCCAAGCATCGAAGCGCCGGTCAGGGCATCCAGCCCTGCTCCGGCACTGAACCACCCCTAACCCCTCCCTTGCAGGGAGGGGAAAAGGGAGGGTTCAGGGCAGCGGCAGGTCGGTCTGTTCGTCGCGGCGGGCGTTGGATTCGGCGCGGGCGCGGGTGGCGTTGCGGACGAAGCAGCCGGTCGAGCCGCTGGCGCCGACCGTCGAGCAACTGCCGGTGCCCATCCGGCCCGCGTCGAGCGCGTCCTCGGAACGGACAGCCCAGCTCTCGGTCGCCTGCGGGCGGCCGGTCTGGTCACGCAGCGTCTGCGGGATCCGGAAGCGTTCGGCTTCGTCGAGCCGCTGGCAGACGACGATTTCCTCGCCATTGTCGTTGGTCGGGCATTTGTCGTTGCCATAAATGAGCAGCACGCCGTTCTGCGCGGCATTCTGCGCCTGCGCCGCGACTGGCATCAGCAAGGGGGCGGCGGCGAGTCCCGCCACGATCACGATCCGCTTGAGCATCTTGCCTTCTCCTCGCGATAGTCCTGGCGTCTCAACGCTCGACCCGGCCTGTCATATCCGTTTCGAGATCGCAATGGCGGCACGGCAGCCCAGCCGGATCAATCCGGACAGTAGCGGATAGCCGACGGCGCTCTCCGCGCCATGTGCCAGCGCAGTGTCGCGATGCTCGAGTTCCTCCTCGCGAAACTCGGCGACGGCGTGGCTGAGTTCGGTGTCGCTCTCGCCCAGCTCGGCGAGCTGGCGCTGGTAATGCAAGTCGATCTCGGTCTCGACCGCAGCGGTGCACGCCATTGCCGCTGCCGGGCCGATCGCGGCGGTGGCGGCGCCCAGCGCAAAGCCGGCGACGTCCCAGAAGGGCTGGAGCGCGGTCGGGCGGACGCCGCGGCGCGCGATCATGCCGTCGAAAAAGGCGCGGTGGCGCTCTTCCTGGTTGGCCATGCCGTTGATCGTCCGCGCCGCGGGGGTGCGATCCCCCATCACCGCGAGCTGGCCGGCATAGATGCGCGTCGCGCCATATTCACCGGCCTGATCGACGCGGATCATCGCGTGCATGCCCTCGCGGCGGTCGCCGGGCTTCCAGCTCATCGACGGGCCTTGCGCGGCGCCAGCGCGAAGATCGCCACTGCCCCGCCCAGCGAGAGGATCGCGTTGAAGCCCGCGAGGCTGATTCCGAAGAGCGTCCATTGCGGTACGTCACAACGCACGATCGGGCGGCGAAGTGCCTGGGTGAGCAAGTCCATCGCATCGCCATGACCGACGGGCGCGGTGCAGGCCGTAATCCCCTGCCACCAATGATATTCGACGCCGGCGTGGAACACCCCGATCGTCCCGCTGACCGCGATGAGGATCGCGGCGAACAGCACGAACAGCATCTTCACCGGCCGCGACACCGGCGCGAAGGCGAGCAAGGCTATCGGAATCGCGGCATAATGCGGCCAGCGCTGCCAATGGCACATCTCGCACGGCACCAGCCCGAACAGCTGCGAGCCCCATGCCCCGGCGAGCAGCGCCGCGGGGAGCAGGAGCGCGATCCAACGCGCGGTGCGGAGCCCGTCGCTGCGCATCGATCAGCGACCCTTGGTCGCGACCTGGGGCTTGCCGCCCGACCGGACGATGGTCTGCAGCGCATAATGGAGCTGGAAGTCCTCGATGCCCTTCTTCTTGAGCTCCTCGGGCGTCGCGGCGAAGCGCGGATCGGTGCGCGCATCGTCCTCGAGCGTCGCGTCGTCGACCTTCTCGGCGTTGATCAGATGCTTGCGCAGGTCCGCCTCGCGGATCACCGTGCGGTCCTTGTAATCGGGATCGGAGATCTGCGGGACGAGCAGGTCGGGCTTGATCCCGCCTTCCTGCACCGAATGGCCCGAGGGGGTGAAATAGCGCGCAGTGGTGAGGCGCAATGCCGCGCGCGCGCCCATCGGCAGGATCGTCTGGACCGAACCCTTGCCGAAGCTGCGCACGCCCATCACCAGCCCGCGATGATGATCCTGGATCGCCCCTGCAACGATCTCCGAAGCCGAAGCCGTACCCGAATCGACCAGCACGATCACCGGCAGGCCACGGGCGAGATCGCCCGGCACCATCGATTCGGCATAATAGCGCTCGATATCGCCCTTCTCGCGGCCGCGCTGCGAGACGATCTCGCCATGGCCGAGGAACACGTCGGAGACTGCGATCGCCTCGCTCAGCAGCCCGCCGCCGTTTTCGCGAAGATCGACGACATAGCCGAGCGGCTTGTGGCCCAGCTGCTTGTCGATCCCCTGGATCGCCTTGATCGTGTCGGCGCCGGTCTGCGCAGTGAAGGTGTTGATGTTGATATAGCCGACGCCGTCCTTGACTTCCCACTTCACCGGCTTCTGCACGATGATCTCGCGCACCATGCCGATCTGCAGCGGCTTGTCCGCGCCGGGGCGGACGATCGTCAGGTTGATCTTGGTGCCCGGCTGGCCGCGCATCTGCTCGATCGCCTCGTCCAGGCTGCCGCCGACGATGAACTTGCCGTCGATATGGGTGATGAAGTCGCCCGACTTGATGCCGGCGCGGGCCGCAGGCGTATCCTCGGTCGGCGCGATCACCTTCACTGCGCCGTTTTCCTGCGTCACGGTGAGACCCAGGCCGCCGTAATTGCCCTCGGTCTGGATCTTGAGGTTGTCGAAGTCGAGCCCGTCGGCGAAGCTGGAATGCGGATCGAGCGCGGCGAGCATGCCCTGGATCGCGCCCTTCATCAGCGTCTTGTCGTCGACCTTGTCGACATAGTTCGCCTTCACCTGGTTGTAGACTTCCATGAAGGTGTCCAGCTCGCGATAGCTGTTCGTATCGACACCCGCCATCGCGCCGGAGGCGACAGGGACGAGCGCGAGCGCGCTGACGGCGGCGGTGACCTGGAGAAGCGGACGAAGCATCATGCGACTTTCGACGGGAGCAAGCATACTGATTTAATGCAGGATAACGGCTTTTACACGGCCTGTCAGTTGAGCATTTGTGCGAGGTCCATCGGCTGGCCCCGGCGGCGCAGCTCGATCGTGACTCGCGGCTCGCCGCCGGCCCAGGCGCGGCCGATGACCTGGCCCTGCGCCACCGGATCGCCGACGCGCACCGCCAGCCCGCCCAGCCCGGCAACGAGCGAGGTCCAGCCCTCGCCATGATCGACGATGACGACGCCGCCATAGCCGCGGAATGGCCCTGCATAGACGATGCGCCCCGCGGCAGGCGCGACGACGCGCGCATTGATGCCCGTCGCCAGGGTGAGCCCGCGCGCGCGGACGCCGGTGGCGGAAAGCTCGCCGAGCCCGGTGACGATCTGGCCGGCGACCGGCAGGCGGTAGGCGGGCAAGTGCGCAGGTGCGGCGGGCGATTCGGTGTCCGGGCGCGGCAGCGGGCCGGGCAAGGCGAGCAACTCGCGCTGGACCTGGCTGGCTTCGCCTTGCGACTGCATCTGGTCGACGATGTCGCGGGCGCGTTCGCCGAGCGCGAGCGCGCGGTCCGATTCAACCAGCGCGCTGCGGCCTAGCGCCTGCGAGCGTGCGCGGTGCGTCGCCTCCAGCTGGACCAGCGCGATGCGCTCGCTCTCCAGCCGGGCACGGCTCTCGCGCAGGCTGGCCACGGCGCTGCCGGCATTGGCGCGCAGTTGCTGCACGCGGGCCAGTTCGGCGCGGACGGCGTTGGTGCGCCGCTCGACGATCGGCAGCGTGGTGCCGAGCACGGCGCGGACATGGACCATGTCCTCGGTCGAGCCGGGCTGGACGAGCCCGAGCACCGGCGGGCGACGCGCCATCGATTGCAGCGCCGCGATCAGCCGGACGATCGGGCCCTGCCGCTCGGCGACTTCGGTGCGCTGTGCCGCGAGGAGTCGATCGACGATGGCGATCCGCGCCTCGGCAGCGAGAATATCGGCTTCAGCCATTTTGATCCGTTCGGCGGCGGCGGCCTCCTGCGCGCGGGCCTGTGCCGCACGGTCGCGCTCGTTGGTCGCGGCCGCCTCCAGCGCACGGGCACGGGCTTCGGCGGCGTTGGAGGCGGCGGTGGCGGATTTTAGCCGGGCCTGCTGCTCGCGCATCTCCTGCGCGCCGGCCATCCCGCCCGCGGCGAGCATCGCCAGCAGCGTGGCAGCAGTGATGATGCTCCGCACGGGTCCCATGGCTCAGCCCTCGCGGTGATAGGGATGGTTGGCAAGGATCGAGGTGGCGCGCCACAATTGCTCGGCGAGCATCGCGCGCGCCATCAGATGCGGCCAGGTCGCGCGGCCGAAGGAAATCAGCAAGTCGGCCTCGGCGCGCTGAGCGTCGTCGAAGCCGTCCGCGGCGCCGATCAGGAATCGCGTTTCGCGAATGCCGTCGTCGCGCCATTTGCCGAGCCGCTCGGCCAGCACGCGCGAGGGCAAATTCTCCCCCGTCTCGTCGAGCATGACGAGACGCGTGGCGCCGCTACGCTCGGGAAGCTTGCCGCCGGCATCGGGAAGCTCGGTGATTCGCGTCGGCCACGCGACGCGCTTCAGATAGCGTTCGACCAGCTCCGCCTCGGGCCCGCGGCCGATGCGCCCGCGCGCCACGATATGGAGCAGCATGGGCTGCCCTCAGCCGCTCAGGCCTGGCCCGCATTTTCCCCGAACGACCACATGCGCTCGAGATTGTAGAAGGTGCGCACTTCGGGCCGGAACAGGTGGACGATGACGTCGCCGGCATCGATCAGCACCCAATCGGCAGTGGGCAGACCCTCGATGCGGGGCGACCGGCCGAACTCGGCCTTGATCTTCTCGGCGAGCTTGGTCGCCATCGAGGCGACCTGGCGAGTCGAGCGGCCCGAGGCCACGACCATGTAATCGGCGATGCTGCTCTTGCCGGCGAGCGGGATCGAGACGGTTTCCACCGCCTGATCGTCGTCGAGCGAAGCCATCACGAGTGCGTGCAGTGCCTCGACGCCATCGGCGCCGGGTCCGCGCAGCACATTGGGGGAAGTTACCAAGTCAGTTCCTCAGGGTTGCAACAAGTCTGTGCGCGATGGTGGAGACGGCCCCGGCGGCACCGATACGGATATCGGACGCGCGCTCGAATAGCGCCGGTGCCAGGCAGGGTCGGCGGCGCGGATGCGAGTCGCCGAAGTCGGATCGGGGCGAAAGCGCAGCAGCACGAGGGCCGGCAATCTCCAACACGTCCATTTCTTCGCCTGGCCTGCGGGCCGCACAGCGCGCCGCAGCCAACTCATCGCAGGACTTGCGTGAGCCCGGGCATCATAGCCCGGACGGGCAATCACCGCAATCGGAACCTGCCGGGCGATCGTCCGCCACGCGTGCCACTGGTCGAACTGCGCAAGATTGTCCGCGCCCATCAGCCAAATGAAGCGGTGTTTGGGGTAGAGACGGGGAAGCCTGGCGAGCGTGTCGGCAGTGTAACGGGTGCGTAGCCGCGCCTCGATGTCGCTAACCCGAATCGGTGCGTGACGGGCCATCTTTCGGGCGGAAGCGAGCCGGGCGGCGTAAGACGCCATGCCCTTGTCGGGCTTGAGCGGGTTGCCCGGCGAAACCAGCCACCATACTTCGTCGAGTCCCAGCGCGCGGATCGCATGGAGGGAGAGCTTCCGGTGCCCGCGATGCGCCGGATTAAACGAACCGCCGAGGAGACCGATGCGTTTCATCGCCCGCGCGGCCGCCAATTGCGGGTGGCGTGGATGAGCCTGACGATGTCGACCCCTGTTTTGGTGATCCGATACAGCAGGACATAGTCCGTCTGATGCACGCGCCACTTTCGGACTGCGCCGTCGAGGACGGGCCCAGCGCCGGGGTTCTCTGTCAGAAAGCGCGCCGCGGCGAGCGCCGCACGCCCAACACGATATGCATAGTCGGGTCTCAGCTGGGAAAATTCGTTATCCAGCGCCGAAAAGTCGTCCTGCGCTGCTGGCGTCCACCGTGCGCGATTCATTCCGAAGCGGCTTGCCTGTGCCGCGCTTCGAACCAGGCTTCCATATCCTCCTGGCTGATCAGCTCACCGCGATCCGCCGCATCCACGCCCTGCTGGACAAAAGCGCGAAACTCCAACTCCTCATCGACATAACGCTGCACTGCCTTGGCGACGATCCACGCACGCGATCGATCGAGCATCGTCGAAAGCTGGTCCAGTTTCGCCAAGGCGTCAGTATCGAGACGCGCCGTTATGACTGCAGATTTGGTCATGCAACGAATGTATACATCCGTTGCAAGGCAATCAAGGCCGCGCCTGGCCGGTTCCGCGGACTACCCATTTATACGTCGTCAGCCCTTCGAGCGCGACAGGGCCGCGGGCGTGGAGGCGGCCGGTGGAGATACCGATCTCGGCGCCGAGGCCGAACTCGCCACCATCGGCGAACTGAGTCGAGGCGTTCCACATCACGATCGCGCTGTCGACTTCCGCCAGGAAGCGTTCGGCCGTCGCGGCGTCTTCGGTTACGATCGCATCGGTGTGGCGCGATCCGTGTGCGGCGATGTGCGCCATCGCCTCGTCCACGCCATCGACCAGCTTTACCGAGAGAATCGCGTCGAGATATTCGGTGTCCCAATCCTCGGCGGCGGCTTGCGCGACGCGCGAGTCGATCGCGCGGACTTCGGCGTCGCCGCGCAGCTCGCAGCCGGCCTCGGCGAGCGCCGCGAGCACCGGCGCGGGATCGGCGAAACTGCGGTTGATCAGTAAGGTTTCGGTGGCGCCGCAGATGCCGGTACGGCGCATCTTGGCGTTCAGTGCCAAATCGCGTGCCATCGCCGGATCGGCGGCGCGATCGATATAGGTGTGGTTGAGCCCGTCGAGATGCGCGAGCACGGGTACGCGCGCCTCGGCCTGGACGCGGGCGACGAGGCTCTTGCCGCCCCGCGGAACGATCATGTCGATCGCGCCCTCGGCGGTGAGCATCGCGCCGACCGCGGCACGATCGGTGACGGGAACGAGCTGGATCGCGTCGGCGGGCATGCCGCCCGCCTCCAGCCCGTTCGCCAGCGCGGCATGGATCGCGCGGTTGCTGCGTATCGCTTCGGAGCCACCACGCAGGATCGCGGCATTGCCCGACATCGCACAGAGCGCGCCGGCATCAGCGGTGACGTTGGGGCGGCTCTCGTAGATGATGCCAATCACGCCGATCGGGATCCGGACGCGGGTGAGCACCAGCCCGTTGGGACGGTCAACGCGCTCGATCACCTTACCCACCGGATCCTCGAGCCGGGCGACGGCTTCCACGCCGGCGGCAGTGGCTTCCACGCGGCCCGCATCGAGCCGAAGCCGGTCGAGCAGCGCGCCCGACATCCCCGAAGCTTCTGCGGCGGCCATGTCCTGCGCATTGGCGGCGACAATCGCGTCGCTCGCATCGCGAATCGCCTGCGCGGCGAAGAGCAGTGCGCGGCTTTTGTCGGCGCTGGTCATCCCGGCGAGGCGGCGAGCGGCGACGCGGGCGCGCGCGGCCATATCTGCGATCAATGCGAAGGTTTCGGCGTCGGCCATGCTGCACCCGCTAGCACGCCGCGCAGCAAGCTGATAGATCGTCGGCGCATGGGGGAATTCGAAGCAGCCGGCGAGCTCGTCACCGGGGGATTGCTTGGCCGCGCGGTCGAGCCGCGGGCGGGCGAGGGCCACGGCCACGAGGCGATGTGCCTCAATTGCGGGACAGCGCTGATCGGCTCGCATTGCCATCAATGCGGGCAGGCAGGGCACGTCCACCGCTCGCTCCATGCGATCGGGCACGAGATCGTCCACGGCGTGTTCCATTTCGAAGGCAAGTTCTGGCGCACCTTGCCGCTGCTCGCCTGGCGGCCGGGGGACCTCACGCGGCGCTACATCGCGGGCGAGCGCGCGCGCTTCGTTTCGCCGATGGCGATCTTCCTGTTCTCGATCTTCGCAATGTTCGCGGTCTTTTCCTGGGCAGGGCTGTCGCCGCCCACCGACCTGCGCTCGGGCGGGCCCCAGGCGCAGATCGAGGCGGCGCGCAAGGAACTGATCGAGCGCCGCGACGACACGCTCCAAAAGCTTCGCAAGCATCCGGCCGGCGACGCCGACCATGCCCGATTGCAGTCGCGGCTGTCGGAGATCGAGGGGACGCTCAAACAGATCCCGACCTTCGAGCACGACACCAAGGCGGCGGAGGACGAAGGCTTCCGCGCCGCCACACGGATCAGCGGCTGGCCGCTGCTCGATCACGGCATCGAGAAGTGGAAGAAGAATCCGTCGCTGATGCTCTACAAGCTCCAGTCGAGCGTCTACAAATTCTCGTGGCTGCTGATCCCGCTGTCGTTGCCCTTCGTATGGCTGCTGTTCTTCTGGAAGCGCGAATACAAGCTCTACGACCACGCGATTTTCATCACCTATTCGATCGCGTTCATGTCGCTGTTGTTCATCGCGATCACGGTGGCGGCGGCGCTGGGCGTCTCGGCAGGCTGGCTGACCGCGGCGGCGCTGCTGATCCCGTTCGTCCATATCACCCGCCAGCTCAAGCAGGCCTATCGGCTGCGCTGGTGGTCGGCGGTGCTGCGCGCGTTCGTGCTGACCCACTTCATCTCGGTCGTGGTGACGATGTTCCTGCTCATCCTGCTGGCGATGGGGATGACCGGCTGAAATCCGGCGTGTCGGGAAGCTCCGGCGGACAGCCGAAGTTGACGAAATTGACTTATCCGTCGCGCGCGAGGGCGATAGTCAGTTTCGCGAGCAAAGCTGGGGTTCGATCGCTGCGTCATTCCCGAACACAAGCAGACCAAATCCTACATTGCTACCGGCAAGGATAGGTGCGCTTCATATAGGCGTAGACCGCCGCCTTCATGCTCATGCCGCGCTTGGCCGGCGGGATCTTCTCGAGCTCGGCGAGCATCTGGCGCGGGCTGAGCCTGGGCTTGCCGGTTTCGGGCGGGCAGCTGTGGGGGGGCTTGCCTGCGGCGCGCGCCGCGCGCAGATCGGCGGTATAGGCCGCGCGGATCGCGGCGACTTCGCGCTTGAGCAGCTCGGCATCGGGCGACAGCACCGCCAGCGCGCCCTGCGCCTGCAGCGCCTTGGCCTTGGCGAGGAACTGCGCGACGCTCATCGCCTGCGCCGCGCTCGGCGCAACGAGCGCCAGGGCCGTCAGCACAGTCATTAGTCGCCGCATACGAAAAACCCTCCCGCGATTGCTCGGGGGAGGGCTAGACGCGACGCGTTTAACGTCAACTGAACTTACGCACCTTGCGGGGTGGGATTTCCAAACGGACCCTTGGGCTTGCGGATCTTGGGGATCGACGTGCCCGCCGCGGCGACCGGGCTCGCCTTGGCACCGGGATCCTCGCGGTCGAGATTCTCGCCTGCGATCAGCCGCTTGATCTCCTCGCCGGTCAGCGTCTCGAACTCTAGCAGCGCCTGCGCCAGGTTGTGGAGCTGATCGATATGATCGGTCAGCACCTGCTTGGCGCGGTTGAGCCCGCCTTCGACCAGCTTCTTGATCTCGCCGTCGATCAGCTGCGCCGTCTCGTTCGACATCGGCGCCGCACGGCTGCCGCCATACCCCAGATAGCTCTGCTCATCCTCGGCATATTCGAGCGGGCCGACCGCTTCGGACATGCCCCATTTGGTCACCATCGAGCGCGCCAGACGCGTAGCGGACTGGATGTCCGACGAGGCACCCGAGGATACGCGATCGTACCCGAAGATCAGCTCCTCGGCGACACGGCCGCCCATCGCGATCGAGAGATGCGCATACATCTGATCGCGGTGCATCGAGTTCTGGTCGCGCTCGGGCAGGCGCATCACCATGCCCAGCGCGCGGCCGCGCGGGATGATCGTCGCCTTGTGGATCGGGTCCGATGCGGGCTCGTGCATCGCGACGATGGCGTGACCGGCCTCGTGATAGGCGGTCATCCGCTTCTCGTCCTCGGTCATCAGCATCGACTTGCGCTCGGCGCCCATCATGACCTTGTCCTTGGCGTCCTCGAACTCGCTCATCGCGACGAGGCGCTTGCCGCGGCGCGCCGCGAGCAGGGCTGCTTCGTTGACGAGGTTCGCCAGATCGGCGCCCGAGAAGCCCGGCGTGCCGCGCGCGATGACGCGGGGATCGACGTCGGGTGCCAGCGGCACCTTCTTCATATGGACCGAAAGAATCTTCACGCGGCCTTCGATGTCCGGACGCGGCACCACGACCTGGCGATCGAAGCGGCCCGGACGCAGCAGCGCGGGATCGAGCACGTCGGGGCGATTGGTCGCCGCGATGATGATGATGCCTTCATTGGCCTCGAAGCCGTCCATCTCGACGAGCAGCTGGTTGAGCGTCTGCTCGCGCTCGTCATTCTGGTTGCCCAGGCCCGCGCCGCGCGAACGGCCGACGGCATCGATTTCGTCGATGAAGACGATGCACGGCGCCGACTTCTTGGCCTGTTCGAACATGTCGCGCACGCGGCTCGCGCCCACGCCGACGAACATCTCGACGAAGTCCGAACCCGAGATGGTGAAGAACGGCACGCCAGCCTCACCCGCGATCGCGCGGGCGAGCAGCGTCTTGCCGGTGCCGGGCGAGCCGACGAGCAGCGCGCCCTTGGGGATCTTGCCGCCCAGGCGGGCGAACTTGGTGGGATCGCGGAGGAACTCGACGATCTCCTGCAGCTCTTCGCGCGCTTCGTCGATGCCGGCGACGTCGTCGAAGGTGACCTTGCCTTCCTTCTGCGTCAGCAGCTTGGCGCGGCTCTTGCCGAAGCCCATCGCGCCGCTGCCCGAATTCTTCTGCATCTGGCGCAGCACGAAGAAGGCGATGCCGAGGAAGAGCAGGAAGGGGAGCGACTGATAGAGAATGTAGAACCAGACCGACGGCTGCTCCTCGGGACGCGCGTTGATCGCGACGCCCTTCTCGCGCAGCGTCGAGATCAGCTGGGGATCGTTGGGCGCATTGGTGCGGAAGCGCGCATCGCTGGAAAGCGTGCCCGAGACGGTGCTCGTGCCTGCCGAGCCCGCGGCGATGTTGACCGATTTGACTTCGCCGGCCTGAACCTTGTCGAGGAATGCCGAGTAGGACATCGCGTCGCCCGCGGCCTGGCCGCTCGGGCGATCGAACATCGTCACGAACAGCGCCAGCGCGGCAAGGATGCCCACCCAGATCAGGAGGCTCTTCATCCAGGGATTGCCGCCGCCGCCATTTTCGGGACCCTGCGGCTTGTTGTTATCGTTCATCGAGCTCGATACCTTTCGCCCATCCTAGATAGGCATGCCCAGGTTAATGGCAATGGAACAACAAGGCTCTTTGGGTCGATCAGTGTGATCGGCGCGCCGGAGCCTGGCTGAAACGCCATTCAGCATGTTTCGCGGAGGCTTTCACCCCCGCAATCGTACCGGTGCCGCCCGAAAGCAGCGTGGCGAGGAGATGGTCGAGGCTTTCGCCGCGTAGGGGAGGGGGCTCGGAGGCGAAGAAGCACCGTTGCTTGACCGACCGCTCCACCAGTCGTCGTAGCAGTTCATAGGGCAGGCCCGCCGGATCTAGATGCACGACCTCCGCCGTGATTCGGCTGCGCGCCTGCCACTCGCGCTCCGCCGCCCAGACCAGCGCGTCCTCGGCATGGCGCAGATTTGCCGCGGCGAACGCCAGCCGATCGGCGGGCAGCTCGGGCGATTCGGCGAGCAGCCTGCGGATGCGGGCGCGATCGAAGCGTGGGTCGCGATTCGAAGGGTCCTGCACCGGGACGACGCCGGCGGCGGTAACGATCGCTTCGAGTTCGGCGCGCGACCAGCCCAGCAGCGGACGGATCAGCGTCGCGCTTCCCAAGGGCCGCGCCGCCCGCATTGCCGCCAGCCCGCCCACGCCGGCACCGCGGCGCGCGCGCATGAGGAAGGTCTCGGCGACGTCGTCGCGCTGGTGCGCGGTCGCTACCCATGCATCGCCCGCCCATTCGGCCAGCAGGGCATAGCGCAGGGTGCGCGCACCTTCCTGGAGATTGCCCGCGGGGATCGCGCCAGTGAGGATAGCGTGCGGAACCCCGAGTTCGGCGCAGATTTGGCCGACTCGCCGTGCTTCGCCTGCCGCTTCGGGGCGCAATCCGTGATCGACCGTGGCGGCGATCACCAGCCCGGGAAAGGTTGCGGCGGCGAGCAACAGCAGGGCGAGGCTGTCCGCCCCGCCGGATACCGCCACTCCAAACTTATGTCCGGCATCGGGCGCGCGTCCGGCGACCGCCTCGAAATCGCGCCGGAAGCGCGCGATCTGCTCCGCCGGCGGCGTCAGCTCATTTGCACTTTTGCGCGACACGTCCCTCGGCAACGCCGGCCTTCATCTCCGCCGAAAGCCGCGCGCCATAGAGCTGGTCGAGCTCGGTATAGACCTTGCAGACTTCGCCCGCGGGCTTCTTCAGCTTGGTGAGCGCCTGGGCGAGGTAATAGAGGCTGTCCGGCGCGCGCTCGCCGTTCGGGTTCTTCTTGTAATTCTCGTAGAAGGCGACCGCGGCGAGGCTCGGCGCCCCTGCGTCGAGATAGGCGCGACCGAGCAGATTTTGCGAGAAGCTGGCGCGGCGATGCGTCGGATATTTGGTGACGACGCCTTCCAGCTCGCGGCGCGCTTCGGGATAGAGCTTGGCCTGCCACAGGCGGTAGCCATAGGTGTAGCCGTCCTCGGCCGGGTCACCGCTGCTCGGCTTGGCAACGGCGGCCACCTGTTGTGCGCGCGTGCCGGTCGGCTTGGGGGCGACCACTTCCTCGACGGGCGGGCGAGTCGGCCGGGTCGGGCGTGTCTCGCCGAGATCGACGGGGGCTATCACCGGAGTGCTGCCGCCGACGCTCGATGCGCCTTCCTCGAGTGCCTTGAGGCGCGCGTCAGTCGAGCGCTTATAGGCGTTGAACGCGTCTTCGAGCTGGCGGAGGCGATACTGATCCTGCTCGACCTGACCGGTCATCGACGTGACCTGGTTTTCCAGCGCGGCGACGCGCTGCGTGACATCGGCGATCGCGCTGCCGGAAGGCGTGCCGGGAATGTTGGTGTTGGTCTCGGGCACGATCTGCGGCTCGATCGTCTGGCCGGCGCCGCCGGGGAAGACCTTGCGCTGCACGGCGCGCATTTCGCGCTCGAGCCGGTCGACGCGGCCCTCGACCGCGCTGGACTGGGCATGGGCGACGCCGGTTCCGGCGATAAGGGCGGACAGAGCCGCGGCGGCCATCAGAGTACGCATTCGTCACACCCCCCGGTGCAGGATTTCGGGAAAAGGAACATCGCGCCGGTATAGCGGACGCCGCACGGCTGTCGCCAGCCTTAAGGTATCGCGGTGGTGTTGCCAGCCGGGGCGTCGCCGGGTGCGGCAGGCGGCGGTGACGACGCGGCGGGTTGCGGGCTCGGCCGGCCGGCGGGCGGCGATGCCGCGCCGGGCTGGCCGCGCGCCTGCAGCGCCGCGGCGCTCACTTCGGCTTCGACGGTTTCCACGCCGGTGCCGAGCGGCGCGACGGTCGAGCCGTTGAGCAGCACCTGCAGGCGATCGGGACGCCCGGTGCGGACGCGCGGGCGATCGGCGTCGGCGGGAACGTCATAGCGCTCGCCGGCGGCCATTTCCTTCTCGAACAGCCGCTTGCCGCTGGCATCGGTGACGCGCAGCCAGACCGTATCGACTGCGACCAGCGTGACCTGCCCGCCCGCGACCGGCGCGGCGGTCGGCACTGCGATCGTGTTGGACTCGGCGGCCGCCGCATTCTCGGTCGCGACTGCGCTCTCGGAAGGCGCGCCGCCGCGGAACCAGTCGGTGCCGTACCACAGCCCGACGCCGATCAGCACGAGCAGCGCGACGACCGCGCCCGTCCAGGCGATGCCGCTGGACGGTACGCGCGAACGTTCGTCGAAATCATAGGCGGGCGGCGGCGCCGGGCGCTCGGGCCGGTCGCCGATCTCGAGGCGCAGCTCGCGGCCGATCGCGACTTCGTCGACGCCGACGGCGCGCGCATAGGATTTGGCGAACCCCATCGAATAGGTGATCGAGGGCAGGCCGGCGAAGTTGGACTGTTCGATCGCTTCGAGATGACGCTGCGGGATGCGGGTACGGCTGGCGATCTCGCTCAGTTCGAGCTTCTGCGCCTCGCGCGCCGCACGCAGCTTCTCGCCCACGGTAGCGGGAAACAGCGTCGGGTTGTCGGCGTTTTCGCCTTCCATTCAAGACCTCCGGCGGAAGGGTTGCGGCCCTGATTGCTCCCGCCTTTCGGGCGGGTGTCCCTCAGGGCGCCGCCCCTGTCAACGCCGCCGCCGGCAAATCCGCCGAAAGATCAGGCCAGTTCGACCGAAGTTTCGGCCGCCCATGCGACCAGCGAATCGCGCAACGATCCGCGCGGCTCGGCAAGCAGCGTGGTCATAACCTCGATCAAGGTCGCGCGATCGAGCGAGCGGACCATCGCCTTGATCGGCCCCACTGCCGCCGGCGTGATCGAAAGCCGGTCGATGCCGAGCCCGATCAGCGCCATCGCCTCCAAAGGCCGTCCACCCATCTCGCCGCATACCGCCACCGGCACGTTCGCGGCATGGCACGCGTCGGTGACACGCTTGAGGAAGCGCAGGATCGACGGGCTCAGCCAGTCATAGCGCAGCGCCAGCTTGGGATGCGCGCGATCGGCGGCGAACAGGAACTGGGTGAGGTCGTTGGTGCCGATCGAGAGGAAATCGATCTTGGGCAGCAGGATATCGAGCACTTCGGCGAGCGCCGGCACTTCGAGCATCGCGCCATAGCGGATCTCGGTGGGCATCTTCTTGCCCCGCGCGGCCAGCCAGCCACGCTGCGCCTCGAACAGCTCGCGTGCCTGGTCGAATTCCCAGGGCTCGGAGACCATCGGGAACATGATGTTGAGCGTCTTGCCCGCGCCCGCCTCGATCAGCGCGCGCGCCTGCGCCTTCATCAGGCCATCGCGATCGAGCGCGAGGCGAAGCGCGCGCCAGCCCATCGCCGGATTCTCTTCCTCGCCGTCCTCGTCATGGTTGAGATAGGGCAGCGCCTTGTCACCGCCGATATCGACCGTGCGGAAGGTCACCGGGCGCTCGCCGGCGGCTTCGAGCACGTCCTTGTACAGCCGCCGCTGGGCCTCGCGCTGGGGCAAGGTCGCCGAGACGAGGAACTGGAATTCGGTGCGGAACAGCCCGATCCCGTCGGCCCCGGTCAGGTCGAGCGCGGCGAGATCGTCGCGCAGCCCGGCATTGACCATCACGGTGATGCGGTGTCCATCGGCCGTGATCGGCACTTCGCCGCGCAACTGGGCAAAGGCGGCGCGGCGCTTCTGGCTGAGCACCAGCTTGGCTTCGAACGCCTCCTGCATCGCGCTGGTCGGCCGGATGAACAGGCTCTCCTCGGCAGTGTCGAGCAGCAGCATGTCGCCCTCGGCGATCAGCCGGCGCACGTCGCGGACGCGGCCGAGCACGGGCACGCCCATCGCGCGCGCGACGATGGTAACATGCGCAGTGAGCGAACCTTCCTCGAGCACCACGCCCTTGAGGCGCCGGCGGTCATATTCGAGCAGTTCGGCCGGGCCGAGATTGCGCGCGATGAGGATCGAATCCTGCCGCAGGCCCATCTGCGCCGCGGTGCCGAGCTGGCCCGAGACGATGCGCAGCAGCCGGTTGGAGAGATCCTCCAGATCGTGCATCCGGTCGCGCAACAGCGCGTCGTCGATCTCGCGCATCCGCATCCGCGTACGCTGCTGGACGCGCTCGATCGCCGCCTCGGCAGTGAGGCCGGAGTCGATCGCTTCGTTGATCCGCCGGCTCCAGCCTTCGTCATACGCGAACATCTTGTAGGTCGCGAGGACCTCGTCATGTTCGCCGCCGCCGCCGAATTCGGCCTGGCTGGCCATGCGCTCGATCTGGTCGCGCATCTTGTCGAACGCGGCATAGACGCGGTGGCGCTCGACTTCGACATCCTCGGCGACGGTGTGTTCGATGGTGATGCGCGGCTGGTGGAACACCGCGACGCCCGCGGCCATCCCGTCGACCAGCTTGAACCCGGCCGCGCGCGATGCGGCGGTCGATTGCGGGCGCGTCGTCGCGCCGCCGGTCTGATCGACCAGATCGGCATTGGCGATCAGTTCGGAGAGCACCATCGCCACCGTCTGCAGCGCTTCGATCTCGACATCGGCATAGCGGCGCGGATCGGCATGCTGGACCGCGAGCACGCCCACCGAGCGCTCGCGGCGGATGATCGGCACCCCGGCAAAGCTGTGGAAGCGGTCCTCGCCGGTCTCGGGGCGATAGGCGAAGTCCGGGTGGCTCGCCGCCTCGTCGAGATTGAGCGTCTCGACATTGGCGGCGATCGTGCCGACCAGCCCCTCGCCGAGCGCCAGCTTGGTGACGTGCACCGCTTCCTGCGCCAGCCCGCGCGTGGCGAACAGTTCGAGCACGCCTTCGCGCAGCAGGTAGATCGAGCAGACCTCGCTATCGAGGACGGTGCCGATCACTTCGACGACGGCATTGAGCTTCGACTGCGCAGGCAGCCGTTTCGCCATCACGTCGTGAAGGCGCGTCAGGATTTCGCGGGCGGAGGCAGCGGCGGTGAGGGCCATGCCCTCGCGCTAACAGATTGCGTCGGCGCACGCCATTGCCGCTTGGAACCGGATCGGGCCCTTAGGGAACGAGCGTGCGCAGCCCCGCCGGAGCGGGATTCGACGCCATCTCGACCGGCGCGCGACCGCCCTGCCGCCAGGCGGCATGCGCCACGCGATACGCCTCGTACTCGCGGTAAAAGGCCGTGAACGGAGCCTCGAGCCGGGGCAGCGCCTCGCTGGCGAAATCGGCGAATTGCTGGGTCTCGACGGTCTCGGCGCGGGCGAGCACTTCGCGCGCGGCCGAGCAGAAGCCGTCATGCGCGGGCGGCTGGGCGAAGAAATTGTACACGCGCGTCATCTGGCGATCATGCTCGCTTTCCCAGGCCGCGCCGTGGCGCGCGCGATACTGGTCCTTCACGCCTGCATCCGCGGCGGCGAGCGTGTCGCGCTGCCGGCCGAGCAGGCGATTATAGGCGGCGACGGTCTGCGTCTCGGCGGCGTCGCGGCAGCCGAGCGCCGCGACGTTGAGCGCGGCGCGGACGTGCCAGCTGGTCTCGTCGCGGCTCAGCTTGCGGTTGGGGGTCAGATATTCGCCCTCGGCGTCGTGCGCCGGGATCGCCTGGTTCGGCGCGGCGCCCGCAGGCGGTGCCGGTGGCGCGTCCCAGCGCTGCGCCGCGGCCGGCGCCGCGATCGCCGTCAGGCCGGCAAGGGACAAAAGGACTCGTGCGAGAAGCTGCATGGAAACCACCCCGCCGATCGACGTGGAGAGTCACGCGCACCGGCCTCTCATTATAGAGAGTGCTGCAAATTCAGGTGCTTACCAAAGGGTTGAAGTGAACGATTCCGGGCATTGCATTTATACATACTATACGTCATACAGTGTGTGACACATACCATGTGAGACACTGCAGTGCCGATAGAAGACGACATGTTCGAAAAACTGCGCGTCGAGCTTCGGCGCGGTTCGCTGGTGCTGGCGGTGCTCGGGGCGCTGCGCGAGGAGCGCTATGGCTACACGCTGCGCACCAGCCTGGAGGATGCCGGGCTGCCGATCGACGAAGGCGCGCTGTATCCGCTGCTCCGCCGGCTCGAGGCGCAGGGGCTGCTGACCAGCGAATGGCGCGAGGAGGCCAAGCGCAACAAGCGTTTCTACCAACTCTCTCCCGCTGGCGTCGAAGTGCTCGCCCAGCTGCTCGGCGAATGGAACGCTATCTCGGAATCGATCCTGCGACTCACCGGAAAGGACAAGTGATGGACCTCATCGAACGTTATCTCGCGGCCGTCCGGCAGCATCTGCCCGCCGAAAAGGCCGACGACATCCTTGCCGAACTGCACGACGATCTGGCGACGCGGCAGGAGATCCGCGAAGAGCGGCTCGGCCGTCCGCTGCGCCGCGACGAGCTCTATGCACTGCTCAGGGAATTCGGCCATCCGCTGGTGATCGCCGCCCGCTATCGCCCGCACCAATATCTGATCGGGCCCGACATCTTTCCTTTCTACCTGTTCGCGCTGCGCGTGGTGCTGACGATCGGCGCGATCCTGCTGGTCGCGATCGGGGTGATCTCCGCGCTGCTGGGCGACCGCAACCTCGTCCAGATGTTCCTCGGCATCTTCGGTGATCTGTGGGGCTTCTTCTTCGGCGCGCTTGCGGTGGTGACGCTCGGCTTCGCGCTATTCGAACGGTTCGGGGGCCAAGTCGACCAGCTCTATCAATGGGTGCCCGAGCATCTCCCGGCGCCGCTCGCCCGGCGCAAGGGGCAGTGGGAGGCCGCGTTCGAAGTCGGCATCAGCATCGCCTTCCTGCTGTGGTGGACCGGCGCGATCGTTTTCCCCAGAATCGCGGCGACCAGCGAATTCCGCATCGAGCCCGCGGCGATCTGGGACCAATATTACCTGCCGATCCTGCTGCTCGCCTCGGCCCAGCTCGCGGTCAGCCTGGTGAAATGGTTGCTGCCGCGATTGTGGCGCATCCAGGCGCTGCTCTCGATCGCCGCGTCGGTGGTGACGATTGCGATCGCCGCAGGGCTCTATACGGTCGGCACCTGGGTAACCGTCGTCCCCACCGGCGCGACTGGCGACGTCGCCGGGCTGAACGAAAGCCTGAACCTCGCGGTCCGCATGACCCTGATCACAATGATGGTGATCATGGCGGTGCAGGCGCTGGGCGAGCTGTGGAAGCTCGCTCGTGGCAATCGCGCCGCGGCAGCGGCGTAGGGCCGCAATTTTACGCCCTAACCTGCGCGCTTTTCCAGTGCATGCGCCGCTTCGGCCATCAGCGTCGCGATGATCTCGGCGACCGGCTCTTCCTTCTTGACCATGCCGACCGACTGGCCGGCCATCACGCTGCCATGCTCGACATCGCCGTCAATCACTGCGCGGCGCAGCGCACCGGCCCAATAATGCTCGATCTGGAGCTGGGCTTCCATCATCTCGACCTTGCCCTCGTCGAGCAGCTGGGCGACTTCGCGCTGCTTGGCGGTGAACAGCTCGCCCGCCGCATTCTTGAGCGCGCGGACGGGGATCACGGGCAAGCGAGGGTCGATCTGGACGCTGGCAGTGGCGTCGCGGGCCGAAGCGCGGATGAATGCCTTCTTGAAGTTCGCATGCGCGATGCTTTCGGTCGCGCAGACGAAGCGCGTGCCGAGCTGGACGCCCGCCGCGCCCTGGTCGAGATAGCCGGCGATCGCCTCGCCGCGGCCGATCCCGCCGGCGACGAATACGGGGACCTGCTCGCTGACTTCGGGAAGGATCTCCTGCGCCAGCACGCTGGTCGAGACCGGGCCGATATGCCCGCCCGCTTCCATCCCCTCGACCACCAGCGCATCGACGCCGCTGCGGATCAGCTTCTTGGCGAGGCTGAGCGCCGGCGCGAAGCAGATCAGCTTGGCGCCGAATTCCTTGATCGCCTCCAGGCTGCCCGCCGGCGGCAGTCCGCCCGCGAGCACGACATGCGTGACATCGTGCTTCTTGCAGACGGCGATCAGGTCGAGCAGCATCGGGTGCATCGTGATCAGATTGACGCCGAAGGGCTTGTCGGTGAGCGCCCTGGTCCCGGCGATCTCCGCGTCGAGTTGCTCGGGGTTCATCGCGCCGCACGCGATCAGCCCGAAGCCGCCGGCATTGGACATCGCTGCGACGAGATTGCGCTCGCTCACCCACGACATCGCGCCGCACATGATCGCGACATCGCTGCCCAGAAATTCGCGTCCGCGCGCCATGCGGCGGGCCAGGCGCTCGGCGCCGATGCTGCTGTTCGTGTTCATTGTCAGCGACTAGCCTCGCAGGCGGTATCCGGGCAAGCCGGAACGCAGTTCATTCGTTGCCGGGGTTCCCGGCGCCGGGGGCGCGACGCTCGGTGATGGTGTAGGTGATCCGGATCCCGACCCAGGTGCCGATCATCTCCTTGCCGCCGACGCGCGGCGCGCGCACGCGGAACTGGAAGGCCGCCTGCCGCACCGACCCGGCATAGCCCGAGCCCCGCGGCGCTTCGCCGAGCTCCTGGCAATCTTCCACCTGGTGATTGGAGATGACCCGGCAGGCGATATAGCCCCAGCCGGGCCGATTGAGCGCACGGCTAGAAATATAGGGCCGTAGTTCGGCGTCGGTCGGCGGCCGGCGATACCATTCGGCTGCATAGAGCGGTTCGCCATTGGGTGCCTTGCCCACGATTGCGGTATCGCCGGTGCGGCTTCCACCTGTCGCCTCGCCTTCGCCCGCGTCCGCTGCGGACGGCGGGCCGGGCTTCATTCCCTTGATATCGGCTGCGGCATAGTCACGCCGGGTCATGCGGATGAACGTCTCGGGAACCGGCGCGGCGGGCGGTTCGGGTGGAGTCTCGATCGGCTTGGGTTGGACTTCGCGCGCCTTTTCCCTGCCGTCGCTCTTTGCCGCCGCCTTTTTCTGCTCGGTGCGCTGCGGCTGTTCGGTCTCGCCCGGAACAGTATCGACGCCGAATACCGTCGTAGTCGGTGGCGGCTTCTTATCGACCAGCGCTGGCGCCATGAACCACAGCAGCAGTGCCAGCCCCAGCTCTACGACGAGCGCCAGGACGAACGCCACGCCTCGCTCTCCCAGCGACGCGCGCAGCCGTTCGGAAGCGCTCGGGCGCGATGCGGGGGATTCGGTTACGGGCAAGGCACCGCGATCGATGCCTTGGGCATGCGGCGGAAAAATGTCAGCTCAGGCGGCTTCGTCTTCCGCGTCGAGCCCGTACGCAGTGTGCAGCACGCGCACCGCCAGCTCGGTCTCGTCCTCGTTGATCAGCACCGAGACCTTGATCTCGCTGGTGGTGATCGCCTGGATGTTGATCCCGCGCGCGCCGAGCGTGTTGAACATCGTCGCGGCGACGCCGGCATGGCTGCGCATGCCGACGCCGACCACCGAGATCTTGGCAACGCGGGTGTCCTGTAGCAGTTCGGCAAAGCCGATCTCGCTTTTGGACTGGTTGAGCGTCTCGATCGAGCGGGCGAGGTCCGCCGCGGGCACGGTGAAGGTCACGTCGGTCGCACTCGCCGAACCCGCGCTCTGGTGCGCGATGTTCTGAATGATCATGTCGACGTTGATGTTGGCTTCGGCCAGCGGCGTGAAGATCGAGGCGACCGCGCCGGGCTTGTCGGGCACCGCGACCAGCGTGATCTTGGCTTCGTTCTTGTCGTGCGCGATGCCCGTGATGAGCTGGCTTTCCACGTCCTGAATCTCCTCTTCGCCCACGATCATCGTTCCGGGCAATGTGTCCGCCATCGGCGCGGTGTCGCCGGTGAACGACGACAGCACCTGGACGCGGACCTGTTCCTTCATCGCCAGCCCCACCGATCGCGTCTGGAGCACCTTGGCTCCGACGCTGGCGAGCTCCAGCATCTCTTCGTAGGTGACTTTCTTGAGCTTGCGGGCGCGCGGCACGATGCGCGGGTCGGTGGTGTAGACCCCGTCGACATCGGTGTAGATGTCGCAACGATCGGCCTTCACTGCGGCCGCTACTGCCACTGCCGAGGTGTCGGAGCCGCCGCGGCCCAGCGTGGTGATCCTGTTGCTTCCGTCGTCGGTCACGCCCTGGAAGCCCGGGATCACCGCGACTTCGCCGCGCGACCAGCCTTCTTCGAGACCGGCGAAATCGATCGACTGGATGCGCGCCTTGGCGTGTGCGGCATCGGTGTGGATTGCCACCTGCGAACCGAGCCACGAGCGCGCCGGCACGCCGATCGCCTGGAGCGCGACGGCGAGCAGCCCGCTGGTGACCTGCTCGCCGCTGGAGACGACCACGTCATATTCGCGCGGATCGTAGAGCGAGCTCGCCTCGCGGCAGAAATTGACCAGCCGGTCGGTGTCGCCGGCCATCGCCGAGACGACCACCGCGATCTGATTGCCTGCATCCCATTCGCGTTTGATGCGCGCGGCCACACTGCGGATCCGCTCGATGCCGGCCATCGAGGTGCCGCCGAACTTCATCACGATGCGTGCCATGTCGGGTGCTTGTTTTCCGGGCCTTGGGAAGGATGAGGCGGCCTGATAGGAGGCGGCCATGGCGAACGCAACCAAAGCAACTATTGACCCGAGTGAAGCTGAGCATTTCGGCAGGCTCGCCGCCGACTGGTGGAATCCCAAGGGTTCGTCGGCGATGCTCCACCGGTTGAACCCGGCGCGGCTGGCCTATGTCCGCGACGTCGTGGATGCGCATTTCGACGGCGACGGCATGTCGTTCGCGCCGCTGGCGGGCAAGACCGCGCTCGACGTCGGCTGCGGCGCCGGGCTGCTCGCCGAGCCGCTCGCCCGAATGGGGGCCAAGGTCACCGGTCTCGATGCCGCGCCCGAGAATATCGGCGCCGCGCGCGCCCACGCCGCCGCGGTCGGCCTCGACATCAACTATGTTGCCGGCGGGATCGAGGACTTGCCCGGCCGCACCTTCGATCTCGTCACGTCGATGGAAGTGATCGAGCATGTCTCGAACCCCGCCGCCTTCGTCGCCGGGCTGGCCGAGGCGCTGGCGCCCGGCGGGCTGATGATCCTCTCCACGCCCAACCGCACTGCACTGTCACGCCTCGCAATGATCACCCTGGGCGAGGGCAGTGGCGCGATCCCCAGGGGCACGCACGACTGGCAGCAATTCCTCACCCCCGACGAACTCACGGCACTGCTCGAAGCGGCAGGGCTACAAGTCGGCGACCTGCGCGGCCTGGGCTTCTCCCCGGCGCGCGGCTTCGTGCTCAGCGACGATACCAGCCTCGACTATCTGGTCACTGCACGCCGCGCCTGACCGCTATTGCCCCATGTCGAGCACTGCGACGGGGCCAATATCGATCACCTGCCTGCCGGTGTTGAGATGGAGCGCGGCGCCGATCGCGCCGACGCCATAGTCCTTGTCGACCTTGCCCGAGAATTGGAGGAGCTTCCATTCGGGGGTGACGTCGAACGGCTTGCCGAACAGCGCGGTGTAAGGCGCGCTCGAAAGCTGGAGCTGGGCGTTGATCTTCGCGGCGGGCGCGTCGCCTTTGCTAAGCCGGGCGTAGAAGACGACGACCAGCTTGTCGCCCGTCTTGACCGGCTTGATCAGCGGCACGTTGACGCCGACGCTCCACGGATCGCCGCCGCCGGTCACCGGGACGCGCAGCGCCTTGCCGCCCTGGACGTTCTTGTCGCTCACCACCTTGGGCGGGGGCGTAACGCCATAGGCCTGGAAGCTCGCGGGATTGGGGTTGGTGACCACCTTCTCGGCGAGCGCGTCCTCGCTCGATTGCGCGTCCTGTGCGATACCCGGCACGGCGAACAGCGCAGGCAGCGCCGCCCCCAGCGCGATTGCGATCCGCAAGTTCATGATTCCCCCTCCTTATATTTGAAGGAGAGACTATGCGGTGCGCGGCCGCCGTCAACGGCAAAACGGTTGGCGCTAACCTGGATTTAAAAGAGCCTGCCGCCATTCGGCACCGCGGTGGTCGGCCGGAAGAGAACGACCTTGCCCTCGGCATCGGGAAAACCGAGCGTCAGCACTTCGGACATCACCGGCCCGATCTGCCGTGGGGGGAAGTTGACCACCGCCGCCACCTGCATCCCGGGCAGCTCGTCGAGGCGGTAATGCTCGGTGATCTGCGCCGAGGACCGCTTGCGGCCGATCACCGGCCCGAAATCGATCAGCAGCTTGTAGGCGGGCTTGCGCGCCTCGGGAAACGGCAGCGCCTCGACGATCGTGCCGACGCGGATGTCGACGGCGAGGAACTGGTCGAAGCCGATCGTATCGGCGGGCAGGGCGGAAGGGTCGTGATTCACGTGCATGCCGCGCCCTTATCGCGCCGGCCCTGCCTCCGCCAAGGCTGCCTCGACGATCTCCGGCCGGGCCTCCTCGCCCAGTTGCTCCATCGTGCATTGACGTGGTGCCTTGTCGGGACGCCAGCGCAGGAAGCCGGTGCCGTGACGAAAGCGGCGGTTGGTGACATGGTCGTAGCGCACCTCGGCGACGAGTTCGGGGCGAAGCGGTTGCCATTCGGCGGAGCGCTCGGTCGACCAGCGGCTCGGTCCGCCCGGCGCATCGCCAGTGAAGCCGGGCGCTTCGACCAGCGCTTCCAGTTGCCCGGTCAGTACGGGTCGATCGGCGGCGGCGATCGCCGACGTGAAGCCGACATGATGGAGCAGCCCGGCATCGTCGTAGAGCCCGAGGAGCAGCGAGCCGACTTCGCGCTTTTTGGCCGCATAGCGAAAGCCGCCGACCACGCAGTCGGCGGTGCGCAGCCGCTTGACCTTGAGCATCGCCCGCTCGCCTGCCCGGTAGACGTCGTCGCGGCGCTTGGCGATCACGCCGTCGAGCGCACCGCCCGAGGCGTCGAGCCAGCGCTGGGCGACCATACGGTCTTGGGTCAATGGCGACAGGCGCAGCGTGGCCGAGCGATGTCGCGCATGAAATGCCTCCAGCGCCGCGCGGCGTTCTGCCAGCGAGCGGCCGTCGAGCGCGCCTTGCTCCGACCACAGGCAATCGAACAGCATCAGCCGCGCCGGAGTCTCGGCGGAGAGCTTGCGGATGCGGCTCTCGGCGGGATGCAGCCGCATCTGCAGCGCGCCGAACGACAGGCTGGTGCCGACCGGGATCAGCAATTCGCCGTCGAGCACGATGCGCTCGACGGGCAGCGCAGCGATTGCCGCCGCCACTTCGGGGAAGTAGCGCGCCAGTGGCTTGCCCGATTTGGAGATCAGCGCGACATCCTCGCCCTGCTTGAACACCAGACAGCGAAACCCGTCCCATTTGGGCTCGAACTGCCAGCCATCGTCGTCGGGGAGCACCTCGACGAGCCTGGCCTCCATGGGCTCGATGTCGTCGGGGCTCAGCTGCTCGCCCCGTCATAATGCGTGACCTCGAGCGTATCGAGGTCGATGCCATCGGCGCAGCGCAGGTTGATTTCGACCATCGGCTTGCCGTCGGGGCCGACGCCCTCGGCAAACGGCGCCGCGCCGCACGTCTTGCAGAAGTGATGCCCGATCACATGCTTGTTGAACTTGTACGTGGCGACGTCGTCGCGCGTGCCGTTCAGCGTGAATTTGTCGGGCGTGGTAAAATGGTGGAGCGAGGCCTTGCGCCGGCAGATCGAGCAATTGCACGCCAGCGCCGTGGCGGGCGGATCCTCATCCACCGTATAGGCGATCGCGCCGCAATGGCAGCTTCCGGTGAACGGCATCTCATCTCTCCCTGGTCGGTAAACGTCCCTGCGCGCAGCATGATCCGTCGGCTGCGCCATTGCGAATGTTCTTCGTATGTTCTAAATTGCTTCTCATGCAAACGGGTTTCGGGTTCAATGGACACGACGATCTCGCCCACTGGCATGCGTTGCTGGCCCCGGTGGGTGCGGTGGCCGGCCCGTTGCCGCGCCGTTCGCCGATCGGGGCGTTGATCAAGTCGATGATCAGTGGACGGACGCGGGATGCCGTCTCGCTCGCGGCCTATGACTGCCTGGTCGGCGCGTTCGGGACGCCCGGGCGGGTGCTGGCGGCGGGCCGCGACGAAGTGTTGCGCTGCATCGGCGCAGTCACCCATGCCGAGGACAAAGCCGGCTATGTCGTCGACTCGCTTGGCCGGATCGCGGCGGAGCGCAGGAGCTTCGACTTGTCCTTCCTCGGCGTGCCGCCGGTCGGCGAGGCGCTCGCCTGGCTCGAGCGGCTACCCGGAGTCGGTCGCAAGGTCGCCGCCGCGACGCTCAACGGCAGCACGCTCGATCGCCCGGTATTGATCGTCGACAGCCATGTCCTGCGCGTGCTCCAGCGGCTGGGCTTCGTGCACCGGCACGCCGAGGCTCGTGCGGCCAGCGAAGCGGTGACCGCGGCGATGCCCGAATGGCAGGGCCGTGACTTTCTCGACTTCCACATCGCCACCAAGAAGCTCGGCCAGACGCTCTGCCGTTTCGACGCGCCCGCATGCGAACGCTGCCCGCTTCGCGCCGATTGCCGCGCGCATTGTTGACAGCATGGCCCGGCTTTCCGACACGAAGGCGATGGGCGAGGTCAAACTACATCCAAGCTGGCGCGAACCGCTGAAGGGCGAGTTCGCCGACCCGTATATGGAGACGCTCAAGGCGTTCCTCGTCGCCGAGAAGGCTGCGGGCAAGCGCATCTTCCCCGCGGGTGGCGAGTGGTTCCGCGCGCTCGACCTGACGCCGCTCGAACAGGTACGCGTCGTCATCCTCGGCCAGGACCCCTATCATGGCGAGGGGCAGGCGCACGGGCTGTGCTTCTCGGTCAAGCCCGGCGTCCGGACGCCGCCGAGCTTGGTGAATATCTACAAGGAGATGGAGGCCGATCTCGGCATCCCGCGCGCGCGGCACGGCTTTCTCGAACATTGGGCGGAACAGGGCGTGCTGCTGCTCAACGCCGTGCTAACCGTGCAGATGAGCATGGCCGCGTCGCATCAGGGGCGCGGCTGGGAGCGGTTCACCGACGCCGTGATCCGGCTGGTCAATGCCAAGCCCGAGCCGGTGGTGTTTCTGCTCTGGGGTAGCCACGCGCAGAAAAAGGCGGCGTTCGTCGATTCGATCGACAAGGGCGGCCGGCATCTGGTGCTCAAGGCGCCGCATCCCTCGCCGCTTTCCGCGCATTCGGGGTTCTTCGGCAGCCGGCATTTCTCGAAGGCGAACGAATTTCTGGCCAGCCACGGCCAGAAGCCGATCGATTGGGCGCTGCCCGATCTGTGACTGTGGTCACCCGCCGTTAATCCCCGGGCTGGCACGGCACGAAAACTCTGCTAAGTATCTGCGCAATCTAGGAAAGATTTGACGATGCGGGTGCCCGTTTCTGCCGTGCTGAGCCTGGCGATGATCCTTTCGGCGTGCGGCGGCGGAGGCGGCGGCAGTGCCGGCTCGATCATGACGCCGCCGGTGACCGGGGCGACGCCCACGCCGAGCCCGACGACCGCCACCTGCTCGCTGCGCGCGCGGCAGGATTGGGCGGCGGCGCAGCTGAACGAATGGTATCTGTTCCCCGAGACGCTGCCCGCCAGCCTCAGCCCCGCGCCCTATGCCAATGTCGGCGATTATGTCGACGCGCTCACCGCCACCGCACGGGCGCAGGGGCGCGACCGTTATTTCACTTATGTCACCTCGATTGCCGAGGAGAATGCCTATTATGCCTCCGGCTCCAGCGCGGGCTTCGGCTTCCGTCTCTCTTATGATTCGGCGGCCAACCGCGTGTTCGTCGCCGAGGCATTCGAGGGCACGCCGGCGCTGAACGCAGGAATCGATCGAGGCACCGAGATCGTCGCGATCGGCACCGGCGCCGCCGATCTCCGCACCGTCAGCGCGATCATGGCGAGCCAGGGCGCCGCGGGCGTGACCGAAGCGCTCGGGCCCACCACTGCCGGCACGACGCGCGTGCTGCGGGTGAGCGATGCCGCGGGCACCCGCGAGGTCACCGTCGCCAAGGCCGATTATGTGCTGACGCCGGTATCGTCGCGTTACGGCGCCAAGATTCTCGACGATGGCGGGCGCAAGGTCGGTTATCTCAACCTGCGCACCTTCATCTCGACTGCCGATCCGGCGCTGCGTGCGGCCTTCGCGCAGTTCAAGGCGGCGGGCGTTACCGAAGTGATCGTCGACCTGCGCTACAATGGCGGCGGGCTCGTCTCGATCGCCGAGCTTATGGGCGACCTGATGGGCGCCAATCGCGCGACCAGCGATGTGTTCAGCTACACCAGCTTCCGGCCCGAGAAATCGGCGCAGAACGACACCCGCTTCTTCCAGCCCAAGACCGAATCGATCGCGCCGACTCGCCTGGCCTTTATCGGCACCGGCGGCACTGCCTCGGCGAGCGAGCTCGTCGTCAACGCCTTCATTCCGTATCTCCATGCCAATGCGGCGCTGATCGGCACCAACACCTATGGCAAGCCGGTCGGGCAGATCGCGATCGACCGGGCAGCGTGCGACGATCGCCTGCGGGTGATCGCCTTCGCGACTCAGAATGCCGCGCGCCAAGGCAATTATTTCAGCGGCCTCGCCGGCACCGTCGAGGCGAGCTGCCGCGCGGGCGACGACATCGCCTATCCGCTGGGCGATGCGCGCGAAGCTTCGACCAGGGCGGCGCTCGATTTCCTCGCGGGGCGCAGCTGCACCGCGATCTCGGCGGGCGGACAGTCCACGCTGGCACTACGTAACGCTGCCCCGCGCGAACTGCTCACGCCGGCGCGGCCGAGTACCGCCCAGCGCGAAGTGCCCGGAGCCTTCTGAGGCTCAGGTTTCAGGCGTCTCTTCCGAAGGCGGGACCTCGGCGGGCTGGGGCTCGTCGGCAATTTCGGGTTCGGGCTCGGGCTCCGAGTCGGGCGGAATCAGCGCGCGGACTTCTTCCATGAAGCGCACCAGCGAGATCGGCTTGGAAACATAGGCGTTGGCGCCCGCCGCGCGGATGCGGTCCTCGTCCTCGCGGCCGGCATAGGCGGTGACTGCCATGATCGGAATCGCGCGGAGTCCCGCGTCGAGCTTCATCTCGCGGATCAAATCGAAGCCGGTGACGTGCGGCATCTGGATGTCCATCACGATCAGGTCGGGTGCGAACTCATGCGCCTTGGCCACGGCCTCGCGCCCGTCGACCACCGGCTCCGCGGCAAAATCGTGCGCGCGCAGCAGATCGCAGAAGAGCTTCAGATTGAGTTCGTTGTCCTCGACAACGAGAACCCTTTTTGCCACGCGCTGACCTCGTTCAAGTTGGAGACGGTTTAGGCGATGCCGATGGCGGAAACAAACGCAGAGGCGATTGCGCTCCAAGCTTTGGTCTGGACGCTCGGCGATCCGGCACGCGCCTCGCGATTGCTGGACCTTACCGGCCTCGATCCAGGCGAGCTTCGCGAGCGCGCCGGCGAGCCTGCATTGCTCGCCGCGACGCTGGGTTTCCTCGAGTCGTACGAGCCGGATCTGGTTGCCTGCGCCGACGCGCTGGGCGTTGCGCCGACCGATCTCGTCGCCGCACGAAGCAAGCTGGAGCGCGCATGAAACCTCTGTTGATCACCGATTGCGACGAAGTCCTGCTTCACATGGTCCGCCATTTCGGCAGCTGGCTGGACGAGGCGCACGACATTGATTTCCTTCCCAACGGCGGCGATTTCGCCACGTCGATGCGGCGCCGCGCGGATCAAGCCTTGGTCGAGCGCGAGCAGATGTGGGCGCTGCTCGACGGCTTCTTTCCCGAGCAGATGGACCGCCAGACGCTGGTCCCGCATGCCCGCGAGGCTTTGGCGGCGCTTGCCGAGCATGCCGAGATCATCGTGCTGACCAATCTGGGCGATCATTGCCGCGACCATCGCATCGCCCAGCTCGCCACGCACGGCATCGCCCACCGAGTCGAATGCAATCAGGGTCCCAAGGGACCGCCGGTGGCGAAGCTGGTCGCAGAGATGGGCGCGCCGGTCGCCGTGTTCGTAGATGATCTCGCGGTCCACCACGAATCGGTCGCGAAGCACGCCCCGCATGTCCATCGTCTGCACATGATCGCCGAGCCCAGCCTGGCGCCCAGCGTCCCGCCCGCGCCGCACGCAAATGCGCGGATCGACGATTGGAGCGAGGCGCTAGGCTGGATCGAGGCGCGCTTTGCCGCGGGCTTGACCGCCGATGCCGCGAATGGTTGAGCACGGCGCATGACCCAAGCAATCGACGCGAAGCTGGCCGAGCTCGGCCTGTCCCTCCCCGAAGCAGCGGCTCCGGTCGCGGCCTATGTCCCTGCCGTCGAGGCAGGCGGCCTGCTCCATGTCTCGGGGCAGCTGCCGTTCAAGGACGGCGCGCTGATGACCGGCCGGCTCGGCGAGGATCGCGAGCTGGAATTCGGCCAGGAAGCCGCACAGCGCTGCGGGCTGATGCTGGTCGCGCAGATCAAGAAGGCGCTCGGCGGCGATCTGAGCCGAGTCGAGCGCATCGTCAAGCTCGGCGTGTTCGTCAATTCCGCTGCCGGCTTCACCGACCAGCCCAAGGTCGCCAACGGCGCCTCTGAGCTGATGCAGGCGCTGTTCGGCGACGCCGGGCTGCATGCCCGCAGCGCCGTGGGCGTGCCCGTGCTGCCGCTCGGCGCAGTGGTCGAAGTCGATGCGGTGGTAGCGATCCGCAGCTGACCGCTCTGTTGCGGCTCAGCAACAGTTCCTCACGATCGAGCAACAAAGCGGCAAATAATGTTGTGCGGCGCAGCGCGATCCGGCAGTGATCTCGCGCTGATCGCAAGCACGCGCATGGCTTTTCGAGCTGGAGACGCAGGCGACGATCGGCAGCAGGTGGGGACCCTTTGAGAATCAGAAAGGGATTTCCATGCAGTTTTCGAAGATCACTCTCGCCGGGCTCATGCTTGCGGCGGCCACACCTGCCCTTGCGCAGGACGAAGCCGAGCCGGCGCCGGCGATCACGGTCACCGGTGCGGTGACGGGGACGACGGACTACCGCTTCCGCGGCCTCACCCAGACCGACAAGAAGGTCGCGCTCCAGGGCACCGTCAACATCAACCATGAGTCGGGCTTCTATGTCGGCACCTGGGCGTCGACGCTCGACGACACGGTTTCGCTGCCCGGCTATGGCGATGCCGAAATCGATCTCTATGCCGGCTATACCAAGACGCTCGACAGCGGCATCGGGTTCGACGGCGGCATGCTCTATTACTATTATCCGGGCGGCGCGAAGGGCCTGGCTACCGATTTCTTCGAGCCGTACGCCTCGGTGATGTACACGATGGGGCCGGTGACCGCGAAGGTCGGCGCCAACTATGCCTGGAGCGGCCAATCGGGCCTGGCCGACCAGGACAGCCTGTATCTCCGCGGCGACCTTACCGTCGGCATCCCCAACACCCCGGTGAGCGTGCTCGGCCATATCGGCCACACCGACGGACAGCTCGGCATCCTCGCGCCCGACGCCAAATACACCGACTGGTCGCTCGGCGCCGAAATCGCCCAGCAGTTCGTCAAGCTCGGCGTCCAATATGTCGACACCGACATCACCAACGACGCGGGCTATGCCGATGCGATCGGCGCCGATCCGAAGGTGCTCTTCTATCTGACGCTCAGCTTCTGATCGTCCGACAGCAAAGGCCGGCCTGCTCGCCCGAGCAGGCCGGCCTTTTCATGCGTGCTTATTGCGGCGTCGTGGCCCGCGCGGTCTGGCCGTCGCCTTCGGGGGCGGCGATGATGTCGCGCGTGGTCGAGCCCTTGTCGACGACGTTGGTCGTCGGGCTGCCGGCAGTGCTGCGCGCACCCGGCTCCGCGGCGGTACGGCCGGCGGCGTCGAGCGTCGCGTTCTCCGACGCGCTGCGAGCCTGCGACCCGCCGAACAGCGCGTCGAGCGCCTGGTTCGACGGCGTGGTGTCCTGCGGGCGGGGGGCGCCCGGACGCGGCGGCACCAGCGCGAAATCGGGCGGAATCACCAGCGGCGCGGCGCGCGCGACGGCGAATTCATCGGGACGCGCGCGGTCATAGCCGTTCTTGCCGCAGGCGGAGAGCGAGCCGGCGAGCGCGATGCCCGCAGCGACGGTGATCAACTTACGCATTGACTTCATTCTCCACAGGGGCCGGTCCGTTGGCCGGGGCCTCGACTTGCTTATCGCGCACGAACAGGGCGCGGATCAACAGGATCAGCACGCCGACGGTAATCGCCGCATCGGCGACATTGAAGACCAAAAACGGGCGCCAGGTCCCGAAATGCAGATCGGCGAAATCGACGACATAGCCGAGACGCGTCCGATCGAGGATATTCCCGAGCGCGCCGCCGAGCACGAGGCCGAGCGCGGCGACATCGGGCTTCTTCTGCTCGCGCAGCATCCACCACAAGACGCCCGCGGCGATCGCCCCGGTCAGCGCGACCAGCAGCCAGCGCATCGTCGTGCCCGTCGCCGGAAGCAGCCCCAGCGACACGCCGACATTCTTGACGAAGCGCAGGTCGAAGATCGGCAGCACGGTCAGCGACGCGTCCTGCACGTTGAGCCCCAGCGGCCCGGTGACGTAATATTTGGTGCCCTGGTCGATCAGGAACACAAAGGCCGCGACGAGCAGCCCGATCCAGCGAATCTTCATCAATCAACCACCTTGGCGCAGCGGTCGCACAGCAAACCGTCATGCGCAACTTCGGGAAGATGCCGCCAGCATCGGCCGCATTTATGGCGCTGCGTGGGCGTAACCGTGACGCTGTCGCCGGGCGTGACTTTCGATACGATGAACAGCTCGGCAAGATCGTCGCCCGACGCCGGCAAGTCCCGCGCAGTCACTTCGGCCTCGAGGCTGGAGCGGATTGCCTTTTCGCGGCGATAGGGCTCGATCGCCTCGGTCACTTGCACGCGCAGCGCCCGGATCGCCGACCAGTCGGCAGTCGTCGCCGCGCCTTCGGGCAGCACCGGCCAGTCGAGCAGGTGGACCGAACCGTCCTCGCTCGGGAAGCGCGCCTGCCACACTTCCTCGGCGGTGAAGCTGAGGATCGGCGCGGCATAGCGGACCAGCGCATGGAACAGCGTGTCGAGCACGGTGCGGTAGGCGCGGCGCTTCGGATCCGTGGCGGCATCGCAATACAGCGAGTCCTTGCGAATATCGAAGAAGAAGGCCGAGAGGTCTTCATTGGCGAAATCGGTGAGCGCGCGGCTGTAGCGGTTGAACTCGAAATCGTTCGCGGCCGCCTTGAGCTCGGCATCGAGCTCGGCGAGCCTGGCGAGGATATAGCGTTCGAGCTCGGGCATCTCGGCGACGGGGAGCCTTTCGGACTCTTCGAAGCCTTCGAGCGCGCCGAGCAGATAGCGGAAGGTGTTGCGCAGCTTGCGATAGGTGTCGCCGGTGCCGGCGAGCACTTCCTTGCCGATGCGGACGTCCTCGAAATAATCGGTCTGCGCGACCCACAAACGGAGGATGTCCGCGCCGCTCTCGGTGATGACCTTGAGTGGATCGACGCCGTTGCCCTTGGCTTTGGACATCTTGGTGCCATCGGCGGCGAGCGCGAAGCCGTGGGTGAGGACGGCGCCATAAGGCGCACGACCGCGGGTGCCGCACGATTCGAGCAACGATGACTGGAACCAGCCGCGATGCTGGTCCGAGCCTTCGAGATAGAGGTCGGCGCGAACGCCTTCGCCATAGCGCGCCTCGACCACGAAGGCGTGGGTCGAGCCGGAGTCGAACCACACGTCGAGAATGTCGGTGATCACCTCGTAATCGGCGAGGGTGTAGCGCTCGCCGAGCAGCGTCTGATGATCGGCCTGGAACCACGCATCGGCGCCGCCATTGGTGAAGGCCTGCAGGATGCGCGCGTTGACCTCGGGGTCGCGGAGATAGTCGCCGGTCGCGCGGTTGACGTAGAGCGCGATCGGCACGCCCCACGCGCGCTGGCGGCTGATCACCCAGTCCGGGCGGCCTTCGACCATCGAGCGGATGCGGTTGATCGAGCGCTCGGGCACCCAGCGGGTGGTCTCGATGGCATCGAGCGCGATGCCGCGGAGGGTGGCGGCATTATCTCCCTCTCCCCTTGTGGGAGAGGGAGGGAGCGGCGAAGCCGCGGAAGGGTGAGGGGGAGTGAGACTCATGTCCCCCTCATCCTTCCCACTCGCTGACGCGAGCGGGCCCCTTCCTTCTCCCACAAGGGGAGAAGGAGTTGGCGTATCCATCGGGATGAACCATTGCGGGGTCGCCCGGAAGATGATCTTGGCCTTGCTCCGCCAGCTGTGCGGATAGCTGTGCGCGAAATCGTCCGACGCGGCGAGCAGCGCGCCGGCTTCGCGCAGGTCGGTGCAGATCGGGCCGTCGCTCGCGACGAACTTCTTGTTGATCACCGAACCCTGGCCGCCGAGCCACAGCCAGTCGGCGCGGTACATCCCCGCGCCGTCGACTGCGAACACCGGATCGATGCCGTGCGCCTTGCACAGCAGGAAGTCGTCCTCGCCATGATCGGGCGCCATATGGACGAGGCCGGTGCCGGCATCGGTGGTGACGAAGTCGCCGGGCAGGAACGGGCGCGGCCTGGCGAAGAAGCCGCCGAGATGGTGCATCGGGTGGCGTGCGACGGCGCCGGCTAGGTCTGAGCCTTTGCCGCGCCAGACAAAGTCCGACACGCTATCGAGCTGGAAGCTCGACCGGGCACGAAACTCGTCGAGCAGTTGGCCCGCGATCAGCACCACACCCTGCCAGACGGTATCTAATTGGTCAGGAGAGGTGACCAAACCGACACCCGGCTTGCGCATATACTGCCGCCCGCGCACTGCGACGTACTCAACCTCAGGCCCATAGGCGAGCGCCTGGTTCACCGGGATCGTCCACGGCGTGGTCGTCCAGATCACCGCATGCGCGCCGACCAGCTCGGGCGCGTTCGGCGCCTCGACGATCTCGAACGCCACGTCGATCTGCGTCGACACGACGTCCTCATATTCGACCTCGGCCTCGGCCAGCGCGGTCTTCTCGACCGGGGACCACATCACCGGCTTGGCGCCGCGATAGAGCTGGCCGCTCTCGGCGAACTTGAGCAATTCGCCGGCGATGATCGCCTCGCTCTGATAGTTCATCGTCAGGTACGGCGTGCCCCAGTCGCCCATCACCCCGAGCCGCTCGAACTGGCCGCGCTGCACGGCCACCCATTTCTCGGCATAGGCGCGGCATTCGGCGCGGAAGGCGACGGGGTCGACTTCGTCCTTGTTGAGCTTCTTGGCGCGATAGGCCTCCTCGACCTTCCACTCGATCGGCAGGCCGTGGCAGTCCCAGCCGGGAACATAGGGCGCGTCCTTGCCGAGCAAGGTCTGGCTTCGCACGACGATGTCCTTGAGGATCTTGTTCATCGCGTGGCCCATGTGAATGTCGCCATTCGCATAAGGCGGGCCGTCATGGAGCAGGAAGGTCTCGCGGCCGGCGCGGGCCTCGCGCAGCTTCTGGTAGAGCCCGATCTTCGCCCAGCGTTCGAGGATCGCCGGCTCCTTGGCGGCGAGGCCGGCCTTCATCGGGAAATCGGTCTTCGGCAGGAAGACGGTGTCGCGCCAGTCGCGCGGGGATTCGGTGGTGTCGGTCATTTGGCGGCGGGGATTAGCTGGTGTGAGGCGATCGGGGAAGCAGCTTTGCTCGCGTGGTGCCGCGCCGGTGGCACGCAGTTGACGAAGTTGACGGAAAAACGGGTTGTTGCGGCGGGGCCCCTCCTGGCGCGGTCGGCACAGGACGGCGACGCGACACCTTGCCGACGGGCACGCGACACCGGCGCGACATATGCGCGACCGTGCGGCGACGCCCGCGCGACGGTGAAGCGCCACGCAAGCGACACATTCGGGCGCCGACGCGACGGCGAAGCGACAGTTTGACAGTCCGGGCGAGGGCTCGATTTCATCGCTCAGAATAGACCAGACGAAATCCTACATTGAAAGGGGCGCATCTACGACGCACGCCCCTCCCCAAGAGGAGGGGAGTCTAGAGCGCGAGCACCGCGCGCGCCTTTGCGGCATCGGCGTCCATCTGGACCTTGAGCGCGTCGAGTGAATCGAACTTCGCCTCGGGGCGGAGATAGTCGATCAGCGCGACTTCGATCACCTGATCGTAGAGGTCGCCCTCGAATTCGAAGAAATAGCTTTCGAGCAGTTCGATCGGCGGATCGAAGCTCGGGCGGATGCCGAGATTGGCGACGCCGTCCAGCACGCGCCCGTCGGCCAGCCGGCCGCGCACGGCGTAGATGCCGTAGGCAGGGCGCAGATAATTGGCGAGGTCCATGTTGGCGGTGGGATAGCCGAGCGTGCGGCCGAGCTTGGCGCCGTGCTGGACCGCGCCGGCGATCGCGAAGGGGCGCGTCAGCAGCTTGGCTGCGCCGCGCGGATCGCCGTCGCGCAGATAGCGACGGATGCGGCTGGAGGAGACGGTCTCGCCGTCGAGCGTCACCGGGGCGACGACTTGCGCGGAATAGCCGAGTTCTTCGCCCAGCGCGGCGAGCATCGTCACATCGCCTTCGCGGCCCTTGCCGAAAGTGAAGTCGTTGCCGGTGACCACCCCGCCCGCGCCGAGGATCGCGCCGAGCTGGGCTTGGGCGAAGCCGCGCGCGCTGAGCCCCGCCAGTGCGGCGTCGAAGGTGAAGACGAGCATCGCGTCGACGCCCGCGGCGGCGAGCAGGCGTGCGCGCTGGTCGAGCGTGGTGAGGCGGAAATGCTCGGTCTGGGGCTGGAAATAGCGCTTGGGATGCGGATCGAAGGTGGCGACGATTGCCGGACGGCCCTGCGCGCGCGCACGTTCGACTGCGCCGCCGACCACTGCCTGGTGGCCGAGGTGAAACCCATCGAAATTGCCGAGCGCGACGATCCCGCCGCGAAGATGCGCCGGAAGCGGCGAGCCGTTGTCCAGTCGCTCCATGGCGGGGGCTATAGGGGGGGGAAAGCCCGACTGAAAGCCCTCTCCCCTTGTGGGAGAGAGTGCTGAGGCCGGCCATGCCCCCGGCATGGCCTAAACAGCGCGGGGCGCTGTTTACCTCAGCACTGGAGCCGATGAAATCGGCGGAAGGGTGAGGGGGAGAGACTCCGTCCCCCTCATCCTTCCCCCTCGCTTCGCGAGCGGCCCCTTCCTTCTCCCACAAGGGGAGAAGGAGCTAGTCGGGCACGATCCCCGCGCGGAGCACGCGCAGGACATTGCCGCCCATCACCTTGCGGATATCGCCGGGGGTGAAGCCGCGATCGACCAGCGCCTGCGTCACCGCCGCCAGCTGCGCCGTATCGAAGCTGGTCGTCACGGCGCCGTCGAAGTCCGAGCCGAGCCCGACATGGTCGATCCCGACCAGGTCGCGGACATGCGCGATCGCGCGGGCGATGGCCTCGGGCGCAGTCGAGCAGAGCGCGGCGTCCCAATAGCCGATGCCGATGACGCCGCCGGTCTTCGCCACGCCGCGGATTTCGGCGTCGGTCAGGTTACGGTTGACCTTGCAGGTCGCCTGGACGCCGCCATGGCTGGAGACCACCGGGCGCCTGGCCATCGCCAGCACTTCGGCGACCGTCTGGTGGCTCGAATGGGCGATGTCGACGATCATGCCGAGCTTCTCCATCCGCGCGACCACCTGGCGCCCGAGCGGGGTGAGGCCGCCCTTGTTCACGCCGTGCATCGATCCGGCGACGTCGTTGTCGAAGAAATGCGCGAGCCCGGCCATGCGGAAGCCTGCGGAATGGAGCGTGTCGAGATTGGCGAGCTTGCCCTCGATGTCCTGCAGGCCCTCGACCGAGAGCATGCCGCCGACGATCTTGCGGCCCGCGGCGCGATCGGCGAGCAGCGCGTCGAGCTCGGCAGGGGTGTGGATCACGCGGAGCTTGCCGTCGGATCCCGCCGCGGCGCGATCGAGCTTGCGCGCGTGCCACAGCGAGCGTTCGAGCAGCGACGTCCAGGTCCGCGGCGGCTGAAGCTGTGCGACGGTGAGCAGCGTCAGCGCGTCGGTGTCGGCGCCGTTCGAATCGTAATTCTGTCCCTTGGGGGTCTTGGTCACCGACGAGAAGATCTGCAGCGCGACATTGCCTTCGATCAGCCGCGGCAAATCGACCTGGCCGCGTTCGGCGCGGTCGAGCAGGCTGCGGCGCCAGAGCAGGGTGTCGCCGTGCATGTCGGCGATCTGGAGCGAGGCGTGGAGCGCGCGGGTCTGCGCGGTGATCGTGGGGAGCGGGCCGGGGACGACCTTGTTCATCCCTGCCTCGACGATCGGCGGGGCGATGCCGAAGAAGCCGATGCCGGCGAGGAGCAGCACCGCGGCGAGGGCCCACAGCCATTTCTTCATGGCGCGCGCTCCAGCGTGACGAAGCTGTAGGCGGGGCGGCCGGCGTCGCCCGGATGGTCCTCGCGCGCGGTTTCGCGCCAGCCGGTGAAGGCGGGGACGGTGGCGTCGCCTTCGGCATCGATATGGACTTCGGTCAGCTCGATGGCGTCGGCGCGGTCTAGGTACAATGCGAACACCTCGGCGCCGCCGATCACTGCGGCCTCCTCGCCGGCCAGCGCGAGTGCAGCTTCGGGCGTGTGGGCGACTTCAGCGCCTTCGGCCGACCAGTTCGTGTCGCGGGTCAGCACGATGTGGCGGCGGCCGGGGAGCGGGCTGGAGAAGCTCTCGAAGGTCTTGCGCCCCATCACCATCGGCTTGCCCATGGTCTGCGCCTTGAAGCGCTTGAGGTCGGCGGGCAGGTGCCAGGGGAGCTTGCCGTCCTTGCCGATCACCCCGTTGTCGGCGCGGGCGAGGTGGAAGGTTATCATCCGCCCGGCTGGCATTGCATCAGCCGTGCGGCCTGGTCCTGAGCCACGCCATTGGGCGGGCCGTCGCTCAATTTCACTTCGTAGAGCTGCGGCCACATCTTTCCGGTCACGAAGATGCGCTTGGCGGCGGCGTCATAGGCGATGCCGTTGGGCACTTCGTCGACGCTGGGGCTGGGCGGGCCGAGCGCGGCGACGTCGACGAATCCCTTCACCTTGCCGCTGCCCGGATCGATCCGCGCGATCAGGTCGGTCTGCCAGATGTTGGCCCAGACCTCGCCATCGACCCATTCGAGTTCGTTGAGCTGGGTGACCGGGCAGCCATTGGCAGTGACGGCGATCGTCGATTGCTGCGCCATCGTCTCGGGATCGAGGAAGCGAAGCGTGGCAGTGCCGTCGCTCATGATCACCGACTTGCCGTTATGGGTGAGGCCCCAGCCTTCGCCGGTATAGGCAAACTCGCCCTTCGGGCTCAGATCGGCCTTATTATAGATGAAGCCCTTCTGGTCCTTCCAGGTCAGCTGGTAGATCCGGTCCTTCCAGCCGATGATGCCCTCTCCGAAATAGGGCGGCGACAGCGGCGCCTGCGCAGTGACTTCGCCGGTGTCGAGATTGACCTTGCGGATGCCCGACGTGCCTTCCTCGCCGGTGCTTTCGAACAGCGTGCCGCCGTCGATGTAGAGCCCCTGGGTGAAGGCCTGCGAATCATGGGGAAAGGTCTTCACCACCTCGACAGTCTGGACCGTCGGCATCGTGTCCTTGTCGCCGCAGCCGGCGAGGGCGAGCAGCCCGATCAGGATCGTCTTGCGCATCAGACCGCCACCGGTGCCTTGATGTGCGCCTGGGCTTGATAGTCGTGGATCACGAAATCCTCATACTCATAGCTGTCGATCGACGGCGCCTTGCGCAGGATCTCGAGCCGGGGAAGCGGGCCGGGTTCGCGGGCCAGTTGCTCGCGCGCCTGATCGAGATGGTTCGAATAGAGATGGCAGTCGCCGCCGGTCCAGATGAACTCGCCGACCTCGAGCCCCGCCTGCTGCGCGAGCAGATGGGTGAGCAACGCATAGCTCGCGATGTTGAACGGCACGCCGAGGAAGATGTCGGCCGAGCGCTGGTAGAGCTGGAGGCTCAATTTGCCGTTCGCGACATAGGTCTGGAACAGGCAGTGGCACGGCGCCAGCGCCATCGCGTGGAGCTCGCCGGGATTCCACGCCGAGACGATCTGGCGGCGCGAGCCGGGATTGTTGCGGATCTGGTCGAGCAGCTCGGCGATCTGGTCGATCTCCTTGCCGTCGGCGGTTTCCCAGCGGCGCCACTGCTTGCCGTAGACCGGTCCGAGATCGCCGGCCTCGTCGGCCCATTCGTTCCAGATGCTCACCTTGCGGTCCTGCAGCCAGCGGACATTGGTGTCGCCGCGCAGGAACCACAGCAGCTCGATGACGATCGATCGGATATGGAGCTTCTTGGTGGTGAGCAGCGGGAAGCCAGTAGCGAGATCGAACCGCATCTGGTGGCCGAACACCGAGCGGGTGCCCGTGCCCGTGCGATCCATCGTCTCCGCGCCGTGAGTCAGCGCGCGTTCCATCAGGTCGAGATATTGACGCATCGGGAGAGCCTAGCGGCAGGGACGGGTGTGCGGCAACGGGGTAAACTGAAGCGCTATCTTAAACTCCTTTCCCTGCTTGCAGGGAGGGGTAGGGTGGGTGCGCGCGCTTGCGCGCTCAAATGACTCATTACCCATCTCGCAGAACAGAAGCGGCCGGGCATTGGGCCCCGACCCCTTCTGAACCCACCCCTGACCCCTCCCTTTCAGGGAGGGGAATAGAAGTGTCGACGCGCTCAAATTTTACCTCCCCCGCGCAGCGAGGGAGGATTGATTTCGCCAAAGCGGAGCGGTCTGCGCTTCGGCGGCCACGGCGTGGCTGGCAGCTATCGGCGATGGCCCTCGAAGCTCTCGAAGCGCCGCGCAGGATCGCGGACGCCAATGCGGCAGGCGCGCTGTTCGCGTGCCTTGCCGACGAGGCCACCGAAGTGATGGTGTTCGTGTATCTCGATGCCGAGCAGCGCGTGCTCGGGATGCGCCATGCCCGCTCGGGCTCGATCGACCGGCTGGTGCTGCCGATCCGCGAGATCGCCGCCGATGCGCTGGCGTTCGGCGCAGTGGCGGTGGTGATGGCGCATAATCATCCCAGCGGCGACCCGACACCCAGTGTCGCCGATCGCGAGGCGACGCGGCTGCTGGCACGGGCGCTGGCGACGCTGGAAATGCGGCTGGTCGACCACCTGATCGTGGCGACCCAGGGGATCACCAGCTTCCGCAATCTCGGGCTACTCTGAGCCCTGGCCCTGCTGGACCGCCGCAGGCGTGGCGCGTGCGCCGCTCTTGCAGGCCTTGAGCGCACCGGGCTCGGGGCGGGCGCCGCTGGCCTTGAACATTGCGATATAGCCCCCGGCCGACGGCATCGGCCGCATCGACACGAGCGCATAGCCCACCGCGGCAAATTCGCATTTGAGCAGATCGGGCGGGGTGCCGTGATGCTCGGTGGGCCGATCGGCATCGACGACGATCACCTGGCCGTCCGGAGTCAGCGACGGGCGCAACCGCCACAGGAACTCGTAGGGGCTCTCGATCTCGTGATACATGTGGACCATGAGCACGCGGTGGAAGCTCGCCTCGGGGAGGCGCGGATCGGCGGGCAGGCCGAGCCGGACGCTGACATTGTCGAGCCGCTCCTGCAGCACGCGCTTGCCCAGCGCCTCGATCGTCTCGGGGACGATGTCCTCGGCAACGACGCGGCCGTCTTCGCCGACGCGCTGCGCCAGGCGTATCGTGTAATAGCCCTCGCCCGCGCCGATATCGGCGACGGTCATGCCCTTTTCGATGCCTGCAAGGCCCATCACCTTGCCGCCTTCGTTGAGCCGGTCCCGAGCCTCTTCGGTCGACCAGCGCGCCGAGACGATCGTCGCCACCGGGCGGTCCGCGGCGGGGAAGCCGGTATGGGTCTGCGCCTTTGGCTCCTTCAAACCGCGCGCGCCGCCGTCGCACCCGACGAGCAGCAGCAGTGCGGACCCCAGAGCCAGGGCTGACCTCAATCGACATCCTCCACTTCGACCGTCTCGCCGGTCACGCGCTGCGATAGCGCAGCCGCCATGAACGCGTCGAGGTCCCCGTCGAGCACGTCGGCCGGCGCAGTCGAAGTGGTGCCGGTGCGCAGGTCCTTCACCAGCTGGTACGGCTGGAGGACATAGGAACGGATCTGGTGGCCCCAGCCGATATCGGTCTTGGTGGCGTTCTCTGCGTTCGCCGCCTGCTCGCGGATCGCCAGCTCGCGCTCGTAGAGGCGGGCGCGGAGCTGGTTATAGGCCTCGGCCTTGTTCTTGTGCTGCGAACGCTGGTTCTGGCACTGCACCACGATCCCGGTTGGAATATGCGTGATGCGCACCGCCGAATCGGTGGTGTTGATGTGCTGGCCACCCGCGCCCGATGCGCGGTAGGTGTCGATGCGCAGGTCGCTCTCGTTATACTCGACGTTGATGTCGTCATCGATCACCGGATAGACCCACACGCTCGAGAACGAGGTGTGGCGCCGCGCGGCGCTGTCGTAGGGCGAGATGCGGACGAGACGGTGGACGCCGCTTTCGGTCTTGGCGTAACCATAGGCGTTCTCGCCCTTGACCAGCAACGTCGCCGACTTGATCCCGGCCTGCTCGCCGGCGTGATAGTCGATCAGCTCGACCTTGAGGCCATGGCGCTCGGCCCAGCGCGTATACATGCGCTGGAGCATGCCGGCCCAGTCCTGGCTCTCGGTGCCGCCGGCACCCGAGTTGATCTCGATATAGGTGTCGTTGGGATCGGCCTCGCCCGAAAGCAGGGCTTTCACCTTGTCGACTTCGGCGCGGCTGGCGAGCGCGGCGAGCGCGGCGGTGCCTTCGCTGGCCATTTCCTCGTCGCCTTCGGCCTCGGCCATCTCGATCAGCTCGGCGGTGTCGTTGAGTTCGGTCTCGATCGCGCGGGTGGCGCCGATCGCCTCGTCGAGGCGGCGGCGTTCGCGCATCACGTCCTGCGCGGCCTTAGCGTCGTTCCACAGGGTGGGATCCTCGACGCGCGCGTTGAGTTCGTCGAGCCGGCGCAGCGCGCGGTCCCAATCGAGGAAACGGCGCAGCAATGCCAGCGCCGCCTTGATCTTGTCGACATGAGCCTGCGCTTCGGCGCGCATGATATTCTCCAACGTAAATTCAGCCGGCCGGTGAACGGGCCGTGTAAGTGCAAGATAGGAACGAAGCGGGCGCGCTAGTAGATTCCGCCCTCGCGTTGCAAGAAATCGCTGTCTCCGGGCGCCTGGGTCTTCGGTGCCGCCTTCCGTTCGACTGCCTTCTTCTCGGCCTCTTCCTCTTGCCCGCGGCGGCGGCGCTGCGGCTCGACTTCGGGCTTGAACGCTTCCCAGATGATCGAGGCGAGTGGATCGCTGGTCGGCCAGCCACCGGTCACGCGGCGGCCGCTGCCGCGATCGATTCGCGCCATGCGGATGCCGGCAGGCGCGGTGAATGGCAGGACTTCCATGTCCTTGAACGCAGGGACGGCGAACTGCTTGAAGATCGGCGCGGCGATCGAGCCGCCCTGGGCATAGCCGCCGAGATTGGTCGGGTTGTCATAGCCCAGATAGAGGCCGCCGATCATCTGCGGGGTGCCGCCGACGAACCACACGTCGGTCGGGCCCGAAGTGGTGCCGGTCTTGCCCATGATCGGGCGGCCGAGATCGCGCAGGATCGTCGCGGTGCCGCGCTGGATCACGCCTTCGGTGATGTGGACGATCTGATATGCGCTCATCGGCTCGACCACCTGGCGGGCGCGGGTGATCGGGCGCGGCATCGCACCGCCGTCATAGTCGCGGGCGTTGCAGCGATCGCAGGCGCGCCAGTTTTCGGGGAAGATCACTTCGCCGCGGCGGTTCTGGACGAAGTCGATCAGCGTCGGATTGAGCGCGCGGCCATGGTTCACCAGGATCGAATAGGCATTGACCATGCGCAGCACGGTGGTCTCGCCCGCGCCCAGCGCATAGCTGAGATAATTGGGGAATTTCTGCTTGGAGACGCCGACGCGCTGGATCAGGTCGACGACCTTTTCCATGCCGATCTGATTGGCGACCTGGACGGTCATCAGATTGCGCGACTGCTCGACGCCCCAGCGCAGGGTCTTGGGGCCCGCGCCGCGCTGGTTGCCGAAATTCCGGAAGCATTTGTTGCCGAGGCCCGCACCCTGCCAGACGCAGAACGGCGCATCGTTGACGATCGTCGCCGGAGTGAGCCCGGCTTCCATCGCCGCGGCATAGACCAGGGGCTTGATCGTCGAGCCCGGCTGGCGCTGCGCCTGCGTGGCGTTGTTGAACGGGTGGAGCCGCGAATCGAAGCCGCCCTGCATCGCCAGGACACGGCCGGTGCGCGGATCCTCGACCACCATGCCGCCCGAAACCTTGGGGACCGAGCGGAGCGCCCAGGCACTGCCTTCGGGGGCGACGGCGAGGATGTCGCCCGCCTTGATCGCCGCGAACGCCTCGCCGCCCTTGCCGCGGACGGGCATCGTCGCGAGGCTGCGCGGCAGCGTGCCGGTCTGGCCGTTGTCGAAGCCGATTTCCCAGCCGCCGGCGGTGCGATCGATCGCCACTGCGGCGCGCCAATCCTCGTAATCGACGCCGATATTGGTGTTGAGGAAGGGCTGGAGCCAGCCATTGTCGACATCGATATGGTTGATCGGACCCGACCAGCCGCGACCGCGATCATAGCGGAGCAGGCCGTCGCGCAATGCCTTCTGGGCATATTCCTGGAGCCGGGGGTCGAGCGACGTGCGCACCCACAGCCCGCCGCCATAGACGCTGTGCGGGCCGTCCTCGGCCTTCTCGCCGAACTTGTCGATCAGCTGGCGGCGGACGTCCTCGACGAAATAGCCGCCGACACGCTCATATTTCGGCGTCTGGCGCGGCACGGTGCCGAGTGGCGCGGCGCGCGCGGCATCGCGATCGGCCAGGCTGATGAAGCCGTTCTCATGCATTTGGCCGAGCACCCAGTTGCGCCGCTCCAGCGCGCGTTCCTCATAGCGTTCGGGCGAATAATTGGCCGGGCCCTTGGGCAGGATCGCGAGGTACGCCATTTGCGGCAGCGTGAGCTGGTCGAGCTCCTTGCCGAAATAGGCCTGGCTCGCCGCCTCGACGCCGCCGGCATTGCGGCCGAGCTCGATCGAATTGAGGTAGAGTTCGAGGATCTGCTCCTTGGAGAGCGAATTCTCGATCTTGTAGGCGAGGATCGCTTCCTTGCCCTTGCGCAGATAGCTGACTTCGTTGCCGATCAGCAGGTTCTTGGCGACCTGCTGGGTGATCGTCGAGGTGCCGCGCGGGGTCGATCCGCTCATGATTCCCTGGATCGCGGCGCGTGCCAGACCGGGGATGTCGATGCCGTGATGGCTGAAGAAGGTCTTGTCCTCGGCCGAGAGGAACGCCTCGACCAATTGCTTGGGATATTCGGCGTAGCTCAGCTGGACGCGGCGCTCGCGGGCATAGCTGTGGATCGGGGTGCCGTCGGCCGAGCGGACATTGGTCGGCAGCGGCGGCTCATAGGCGCGCAGCGTATCGACCGAAGGCAGGTTGCGCGCGATCAGCAGCCAGATCAGGAACCAGAACAGCCCGGCGAGCAAGGCTAGCCAGGCGAGGATCCGGAACCACCAGCGCCGGTGGACGCGGCCATACCAGCCGCGGACTCCCCCGGCCCCGCGTTTGATGGTCACTTTTTCGCTGGAAATGCTGCCGTCCGCCATGCGGGGTGCGGTGTAGCAACTTTCTTGGGCGATGAAACCCGATCAAAACGCCCGCGAAATCAACTCGTCCGTTTCGCCTCTATAATGAGCGCATGAGGGAAACGAGATCAGCGCGCTGCGAGGCGCGTGGCGAAGTGGATTTCCACCGCCTTGCGAACGCTTTGCGCCACTTTGCGCTGCCCGTCGCTCGACGCGAGGAACGCCGCGTCGCTCAGGTTCGAGATATAGCCGGTCTCGAACAGCACCGAGGGCATGTCGGGCGCCTTGAGCACCATCAGCGAGGCCATGCGGTGGTAATTGGCCTTGATCGGGATGAGCGGCTGCGCCTCGCGGCCGAGCAGCCGGGCGAAATTGGCGGACATGTTCATCGTCTCGCGCTGGGTGAGATCGATCAGGATCGACGAGATGTCGGGACTGGCGACGCCGAGATCGACTCCGGCGAGGATGTCGGCCTTGTTCTCGCGCGCGGCGAGGCGCGCGGCCTCCTTGTCCGAAGCGACTTCGGAAAGCGTGTAGACGGTGGCGCCGGTGGCGTCGGGGTTTCCGGCGCTGTCGCAATGGACCGAAATGAACAGATCGGCCTTCAATCGCCGCGCGAGGCCGTAGCGCTCCTGGAGAATCAGGAAGCGATCGTCCTCGCGGGTGAGCGCGACGCGGACCCGGCCCGAGGCGAGCAGCGCATCCTTGATCGCAGTGGCGACCGCGAGGGTGACTTCCTTCTCGCGGAGCTCGCCGTCCGAAGAGATCGCGCCGGGATCATGCCCGCCATGGCCGGCATCGATGACCACCAGCGGCCGGCTGGGATCGCCATAGACGCGCGGCAGCCGGGCGCTCGACACGCGCTTGGGCAGCGCCATCGACACGCTGTACGGATGCCGGCGCGCGGGCTGGAGATAGGTGAAGGGCGGCAGGAAGCTCATCCGGCGCTCGGCCGCGGCGCGGGCGAAACGCTCGTCGTCGACGGTGCGGAGCTGGAGCGTGAGCGTGCGGCCATCCTTGCCGAACTTGCCCTCCGACACGATTGCCGGGCGGGCGAGATCGAAGACCACGCGCGCGCCATCGCCCTGCGCGCCCTGGCGGATCTTGGAAACTGCCCCACCGGCAATGGCCGCGCGGCCGGGCTCGGCACCGGCGATGTCGAGCGCGATGCGCTGCGGGCCCGATAAGAGGAAGGCGCTCGCCTGCGTGACGGGCGCGTCGAATGTCACGACGATGCGATCGCCGTGCACGCGCACGTCCTGAACGGCGCCCGCCCAACTCGGCACCCCGGTCAACCAGCCGGAGAGAAGGGCAAGCAGGAATAACACCCGCGCGATATGGCGCGCCGGGCCTTGAGGGGTCCAGCCCAAATCCATGATACCTAACTCTGAGACACGTCTTCCCTGACGGATGCTTTTTAGGAAGGCCGGACCAAGACGAGGTGAAACAGCTTGGTTAATCGGCATAAATTTGCCGGATTGCCGGCAATTATCTGCCGGTGCGAAGGCGCGTTTATTGCGCGGTGGCGTGGTTGCCGCATGGCACAGGGGGTGCTAGCAAGCGTGTGCTCCGATCCTTGATCGGGCGATATTCGCGGCCACATCTGCCGCGACAGTTCAGGTTGACGCTCGCATGAGGCAATTTCCCCATCGTCCCACCCGCCAGGCCCTTTCGGCCGGCCGCGTGACGATGGCGGAGCTTCCGGACCACGCGTCCGGGCGTGTTTTGCGAGCAGCAGCAGTTTTCGAAACCTGCGAGACCACAGCCGGCTCCGCCGGCCAAGGCCGCATCTTGTATCGCGCGCTCGCGCCTCATCCCTTCGGGAACATAGCCTTCAGGGGTCCAGGCCGGCGCGCCCGGAGAATAATAAATGACCATGCGTATGCTGATCGACGCGCGGCACCGGGAGGAAACCCGGGTTGCCGTCGTCAAAGGGAACCGGATCGAGGAGTTTGACTTCGAGTCTGCCGAGCGAAAGCAGCTCAAGGGCAATATCTATCTAGCCAAGGTTACTCGCGTCGAACCGTCGCTGCAGGCGGCGTTCGTCGATTACGGCGGCAACCGCCACGGCTTCCTCGCTTTCAGCGAAATCCATCCCGATTATTACCAGATCCCCAAGGAAGATCGCGAAGCCCTGCTCCGCGAAGAGGCCGAGCACGCCGCCGAGGAAGCCGCACTGCGCGCGCAGGATGACGGCGACGACGACGATCATCTCGAAGGCGAGGACGGCGTAGAGGTTCTCGAGCGTCCGCACGACGACGACGAGCATGAGGAAGAGTCCGACGGCGAGACCGCCGAGGGCGAAGAAGGCGGCGAAGGCGAAAACGGGCGCGGTCGCGGCCGTGGCCGCCGCCGCGGACGTGGCGGCAAGGAAGACGAGGCCGAGGCACTGCGCCAGCGCCGCATGAACCTGCGCCGCCGCTACAAGATCCAGGACGTGATCCGCCGCCGCCAGGTGCTGCTGGTCCAGGTCGTCAAGGAAGAGCGCGGCAACAAGGGCGCGGCGCTGACCACCTATCTGTCGCTCGCCGGCCGTTACTGCGTGCTGATGCCCAACACCGCGCATGGCGGCGGCATCTCGCGCAAGATCAGCTCGGCTGCCGATCGCAAGCGCCTCAAGACGATCATGTCGGACCTCAAGCTGCCGCCGTCGATGGGCTGCATCGTCCGCACCGCGGGGCTCCAGCGCACCAAGACCGAGATCAAGCGCGACTTCGACTATCTTGCCCGGCTGTGGGACGGGATCCGCGAGACGACGCTGCAATCGTCGGCGCCGGCGCTCGTCTATGGCGACAGCGATCTGCTCAAGCGCGCGATCCGCGACATCTATAATCGCGACATCGACGAAGTGATCGTCGAAGGCGAGGACGGATACCGCCAGGCCAAGGACTTCATGAAGCTCCTGATGCCGAGCCACGCCAAGAAGGTGAAGCAATATGCCGATGCCGTGCCGCTGTTCCAGCGCGCCGGCGTCGAGGACCAGCTTTCGGCGATGTACAATCCGGTCGTCCAGCTCAAGAGCGGCGGCTATCTGGTGATCAACCCGACCGAGGCGCTCGTCTCGATCGACATCAACTCGGGCCGCTCGACGCGCGAGCACAATATCGAGCAGACCGCGACCGCGACCAACCTTGAGGCCGCGCACGAGATCGCCCGCCAGCTGCGCCTGCGCGACATGGCCGGCCTCGTCGTCATCGACTTCATCGACATGGATCACGGATCGAACGTCCGTAAGGTCGAGAAGGCGATGAAGGAGGCGCTCAAGAACGATCGCGCCCGCATCCAGGTCGGCCGCATCTCGGCATTCGGCCTGATGGAGATGAGCCGCCAGCGCCTGCGCACCGGCGTTCTCGAAGCATCGACTCGCCAGTGCCCGCATTGCGAAGGCACCGGCCTTGTCCGCACCGCGTCGTCGGCCGGCCTGTCGGCACTGCGCCTGATCGAGGACGAGGCCGCCCGCGGCCGCGGTTCGCAGATCACGCTGCGCGCCAGCCAGGAAGCGGCATTCTATCTGCTCAACCGCAAGCGCGCCGAACTGGCCGAGATCGAGGACCGCTATGGCGTCCTGGTCGAAGTCGTGTCCGACGGCGATGTCGAGGGTGCGCGCATGTCGGTCGAGGCCGGCGGCCCGCCGCCTGCGCACGCGCCGAAGATCGAGCGGCTGATCGAAGAGCCCGAAGACGATGACGACTATGTCGAGGAGATCGACGAGGAAGAAGTCGAGCAGGAAGAAGCCGAGGCCGAAGCGCCCCGCGCCCGCCAGCCCCGCGAAGCGCGCGAGCGCGACGAAGGCGAGGGCGAAGGCCGCGGCAAGCGCCGTCGCCGCCGTCGTGGTCGTGGCCGTCGCGGCCGCGAGCACGAGAATGGCGAAGGCGAGAACGGTGAGAACGGCGAAAACGAAGCCGGCGAAGGCGAGCGCGAGGACGAGGGCGATGCGCCCGTCGAGACCGGCGCAGAGGCCGAGACCGCCGAGCGTGCCGACACCGATGGCGGCGACGAAGGCGAGGGCGGCCGCAAGCGCCGCCGGCGCGGTCGTCGTGGCGGTCGTCGCGGTTCCGGCCAGGACGAAGGCACGGCCGAGGCAGCCGGCGCAACCGACGATGCGGCGGAGCCGATCGGCGATGTCGCAGCGCTCGGCGAGGCCGATGCCGCGCCCGAGCCGGTCGAGGCACCTGCCAAGCCCAAGCGTTCGCGCCGCAAGAAGGCCGATGCCGATGCTCCGGCTGACGTGACCGCCGAAGCCGACACGGTCGAGGCCGTGCCGGTGGCCGAGGCGCCTGCCGAGAAGCCGAAGCGCAGCCGCAAGAAGAAGGCCGATGCCGAAGCCGTGCCGGTCGAAGCGGCGGTGGTGCCGGCGCCCGAGGCCGTCATCGCTGAAGCCGTCGAAGCCGCGGCCGAAAAGCCCAAGCGGACGCGCCGCAAGGCTGCCGCGCAGGCGGCACCGGCACCCGCCGACACCTCGGTCGAGGCACCTGCCGAAGCCGATTCGGTCGCGCAGGACCTGGCGTCCGGCGAATCGGACGGCGATGGTACGGACGAATCGGGTTCGCCCCGCCGCGGCTGGTGGCAGCGGACCTTCGGCGCCTGATGCCAAAGGGAGCGTGCGGGCCCTGCGTCCGCACGCTCCCGAGGCGGCTTCACGACATGTTCATCGCGCATACCCAACAGCGTTGCCGCCAGAGGAGTTTGCCCCGATGATGCCGCGCATGAAGCGTTCTGCGGCCATATTGGCCTTCCTTTGCCTGAGCCTGTTCGCCGCGCGCCCGGCAATGGCGCAATCGATCCTGCGCGACGCCGAGACCGAAGCGCTGCTCGCCGACATGTCGCGCGAGATCATCATCGCGGCCGGGCTGTCGCCCACCAATGTCCGCGTGGTGCTGGTCAACGACCAGTCGATCAACGCCTTCGTCGCGGGCGGGCAGATCGTCTACATCCATTCGGGGCTGCTCGACGCCGCCGACAGCGCCAACGAAGTCCAGGGCGTGATCGCGCACGAGATCGGCCATATCGTCGGCGGGCACGCGGTGTTCCAGAACGACGGCGGCTATACCAACATTTCGATCCTCAGCCTGTTGCTGGGCGCCGCGGCGATGGCGGCGGGCGCGGGCGAGGCGGGCACCGGCATCCTGATGATGGGCCAGCGCGCGGCGCTCGGAAAATATCTCGCCTTCAGCCGCATCCAGGAATCCTCGGCCGATGCCGCGGGGGTGCGCTTCATCAATGGCGCCGGGATCTCGGGCAAGGGCATGCTCAGCTTCTTCGACAAGCTGACCGCACAGATGCACCGCTACGGCTTTTATTCGACCAACCCCGAAGTCGATCCGTTCGCGCAGACCCATCCGATGTCCGCCGATCGCGTCCAGACGCTCAAGGCCGATCTGCAGGCGGCGCCGGCATGGGGCAAGCCGTCCGATCCGAAGATCGAGCTGCGCTTCAAGCGGGTGCAGGCCAAGCTGCGCGGCTATGTCAGCGAGCCCGAAAAGACGATGCGGCTCTATCCGGCGAGCGACCAGTCGGCGCCGGCGCATTATGCGCGGGCCTATGCCTATCACAAATCGGGCTATCCCGAGCAGGCGGCGGCCGAGACCTCGGCATTGGTCAAGACTGCGCCCGACGATCCCTATTTCCTCGAGCTCGAAGGGCAGATCCTGCTCGAATCGGGCAGGCCGGCCGAAGCGATCGCGCCGCTGCGCGAAGCCACGCGGCGATCGAACAACCAGCCGCTGATCGCCGCGACCTTCGGCCATGCGCTGCTCGCCACCGAAGACAAGGCGAACCTTGCCGAAGCCGAACAGGTGCTGCGCACCGCGGTCTCGCGCGACAAGGAGAACCCGTTCGCCTGGATGCAGCTCGGCACCGTCTATGAGCGCAAGGGCGACGAGCCGCGCACGGCGCTCGCCACGGCCGAGCGCGCGCATCTGATGGGCGATATCCGCACCGCGCTGGTCAGCGCGCGGTCGGCGATGGCGAACCTGCCGCAGGGATCGACCGACTGGGTCCGCGCGCAGGACATCGCAATGGTGTCGCAGACTGCGATGGAAGAACAGAAGCGGAAGCGCCGGTGACCGAACGCGTGTTGCGCAGTCCGCTGGCGCTTGCCGGCGCGATGCTGTTGTCGGCGCTGCTCGGCGCCGGGCTGTTCGCGCTGGTGCTGAGCTGGATGCCCGGTATCGCCGGGCCCGCGATCCGCGGCTATCTGCTGGAACATCCCGAAGTGCTGCCCGAGGCGATGGACCGCCTGCGTGCGCGCGAGGATGCGCGCTACCAGCAGGCCCAGCAGGGTGCGCAAAAGGCGGTGCCGCAGCATCTCGCCCAGCTGCAAAAGCCTTATGCGAGTGCATGGGCGGGCAATCCCAATGGCGACGTCACCGTGGTGGCGTTCATGGATTATGCCTGCGGCTATTGCCGCGCGAGCCTGCCGGGCATCGAGGAATTGATCGCCAAGGATCCGGGCGTCCGCGTGGTCTATCGCGAATTCCCGGTGCTCGGCCCCGAAAGCGCCGTCGCGGCGCGGCTGGCGCTGGCCGCGGCGGAACAGGGCAAGTTCCGCGCCTTCCACGACGCGCTCTATGCCGCGGGCCAGCCCAATGCGCAGAATATCGCGGCGGCCGCCGAAAAGGCCGGTCTCGACAAGGCGCTGGCAACCAAGGCGAGCCAGTCCAAGCCAGTCGAGGCGGAGCTGCTGTCCAACCACAAGCTGGGCGAGGCGCTGGCGATGACCGGCACGCCGGCATGGGTAATCGGCGGCAAGCTGCTCTCGGGCGCGCGCGATTATGCCGGGCTGGCAGCGGCCGTGGCCGAGGCGCGGGCAGCGAAATAATCGTGCGCGGGTTGCCGCCTGCGGGGGGCAACCCTACGTAACGGATCCGTTCCGGTCCGGGGTCCCCCATGCAATCCATTCTGTCGGTTTCCCAGGTCAGCAAGACCTATGGCTCGGGCCATAAGGCGCTCGACCATGTCGATCTGGAGATCCGCCGCGGCGAGATCTTCGCGCTTCTCGGCCCCAATGGCGCGGGCAAGACCACGCTGATCAGCATCATCTGCGGGATCGTCACGCCCAGTTCGGGGACGATCCTGGTCGACGGCCATGACGCGATCCGCCACCCGCGCGAGGCGCGCTCGCGGATCGGGCTGGTGCCGCAGGAGATCGCAGTCGACATGTTCTCCACCGTCGGCTCGACCCTGCGCTTCTCGCGCGGGCTGTTCGGCAAGAAGCCCGACCAGGCGCATCTCGATCAGGTGCTCAAGGACCTGTCGCTGTGGGACAAGCGCGACGCCAAGATCATGGAACTCTCGGGCGGGATGAAGCGCCGGGTGATGATCGCCAAGGCGCTCAGCCACGAGCCCGACATCCTGTTCCTCGACGAGCCCACCGCGGGGGTCGACGTGTCGCTGCGCCGCGACATGTGGAAGATGATCGGCAAGCTGCGCGAGCGCGGCACGACGATCATCCTGACCACGCATTATATCGAGGAGGCCGAGGAAATGGCCGACCGCGTGGGCGTGATCAACAAGGGGCAGCTGCTGCTGGTCGAGGAAAAGGCCGCACTGATGAAGAAGCTCGGCAAGCGCGAGATGGACATCGCGCTGGTCGATCCGATGACGGCGATCCCCGCCGAGCTCGACGAATGGCACCTTACCCTCGAGGATGAGGGGCACCGGTTGCGCTATGTGTTCGACGCGCAGGCCGAACGCACCGGCATCCCGTCGCTGCTGCGCAAGCTTTCGGACCTCGGCATCGCCTTCAAGGATCTCGATACCTCCAAGTCGAGCCTCGAGGACATCTTCGTCGACCTGGTCGAGCACAAGGAAGCGTCGAACGAGGGAGCCGCGGCATGACCGGCATCAATTTCCGCGGCATCTGGGCGATCTACAAGTTCGAGATGGCGCGCACCTTGCGCACGCTGTGGCAGAGCGTGGCGACGCCGGTGATCACCACGTCGCTCTATTTCATCGTGTTCGGCGGCGCGATCGGCAGCCGGATCGACGCGATCGGCAACGTCAATTACGGCAGCTTCCTCGTCCCCGGGCTGATCATGCTGTCGCTGCTCACCCAGAGCATCGCCAATGCATCGATCGGGATCTATTTCCCGAAGTTCACTGGCACGGTGTTCGAGCTTCTCTCCGCGCCGATCTCGGCGGTCGAGATGGTGATCGGGTTCGTCGGTGCGGCGGCGACCAAGTCGATCGTGATCGGACTGATCATCCTGGTCACATCGGCGTTCTTCGTGCCGCTGCGGATCGATCACCCCGCGGCGATGCTGGCGTTCCTCGTGCTGACCTCGGTCACCTTCAGCATGTTCGGCTTCATCATCGGCATCTGGGCGAAGGGCTTCGAGCAACTGAACGTCGTGCCGGCGCTGCTGGTCACCCCGCTGACCTTCCTCGGCGGCGCGTTCTATTCGATCGACATGCTGCCCGAGCCGTGGCGCACGGTGAGCCTGTTCAACCCGGTGGTATACCTCGTCAGCGGCTTCCGCTGGAGTTTCTTCGGGGAGGGCGATGTCGGCGTGTGGTGGAGCCTCGGCGTCACCGGGCTGTTCCTGCTGCTCTGCCTCGGGCTGATCGTCGCGATCTTCCGCACCGGATACCGGCTGAAGAACTAGCGGCGTGGTAGCACCCGCGACATGGCGACCGATGCATGCGGGTGACCTCGCCGCGGTATCGGAGATCTCCGACGCAGTGCACGGGCGCTATACCGAGCCCGCAGCAATCTATGCCGAGCGGCTGGATCTCCATCCGGCCGGGTGCCGGGTGCTTGTGCAGGACGGCGCCGTCACCGGCTATCTGATCAGCCATCCCTGGCATCGCGACCCGCCGCCCGCGCTCGGGGCGGTGATCGGCGCGATCCCGGCCGATGCCGACACCTATTATCTCCATGACATCGCGCTGCTCGATTCTGCGCGCGGGACAGGCGCTGGCGGCGCGGCGCTGGCACTCGTCGTCGAGCAGGCCCGCGCGCTCGGCCTTGGCGACGTCACGCTGATGGCAGTGGGCGGCGCCGATCGTTTCTGGTCGAGCCGGGGCTTCGCCTATGTCGCGAGCGATGCCGGCTCCACCTACGGCCCGGACTGTCACCTCATGCGCCTGGCACTGCCGGGCTGAGTGCGTTTTTGTTTCCGTTGCACACGCGTTGTTTTGTTGCGACTTCAAGTACTGCCAGCTAGGCGCACGATACTCCACGGGGAACTCAGGACATGGTCGACGGCGTTACCGTCACCCGCGACACCAGCGATCGACGCCAGCGGATCACGGCGATGCTGCACGATCAGGGCAGCGTGCAGGTGCTGCCGCTTTCCGGGCAGTTCAAGGTGTCGAGCCAGACCATCCGCAAGGACCTGCAATATCTGGAGGACCGCGGCGTCGCCACGCGCTGCTATGGCGGCGCGATCCTGGCGCAGATCGTCGGCGGGCCGGTGACCGAGCCCGCGGTGGAGACCAAGCGCACGCTGCACGCCGCGGAGAAGGACAGGATCGGCCGCTTCGCCGCGAGCCTGGTCAAGCCCGGCGAGTCGATCGTCCTCGATTCGGGCACCACCACCGCCTTTCTGGCGCGCCACCTGCGCGACGACGACGAGATCACCGTCGTCACCAACGATGCCGGGGTGCTCACCGAAGTCGCGCAGAAGCAGCAGATCCAGATCGTCATGCTGGGCGGGGCGCTGCGCCGCAAGAACATGGCGTTCTATGGCGCGCAGACCGAAGCGGCGATGGACGAGCTGCTGGTCGACAAGTTGTTCCTGGGCGTGGACGGCATCGATCTCGAGAACGGGATCACCACCCATTACGAGCCCGAGGCGATGCTCAACCGCCGGATGGTCAAACGCGCGCGCGAAGTGATCGCGGTCACCGACGGATCGAAATTCGGCCGGACGTGCATGCACCGGATCATCAACGCGACCGAATTGTCGATGCTGATCACCGACGAGAGCGCGCCGGCCGCGCTGGTCGAAAAGATCCGGCAGGCCGGAGTTCGCGTCGAAGTGGTGCCGTCCGACTTCTAGGTCCCGGCCGCGCGGCTCAGCGCAGCGCGAAGAACCGCCGGGCATTGGCCCAATAAAGGCGCTGGATCACCGACTTTGGCAGCGCCAGCCCGCGCACGTCGCGCTTGATCGCGGCGATCGGCTGGATCTCGTCGGTGGCGAGATAGCGCCAGTCCGACTTCCACACGGCATCGGCCTGCGTGCGCATGTCCGCGGCGGAGATGTCGGGGTTCTCGGTCAGGTCGGTCGCGTAGAGGATGCGATCGGCATAGCGGATGAAGAAGCCGCGGACCTTTTCGCGATCGGCGAGCGACTGGACCTGGAGCTGCGACATCCGCGCCGCGGTATCGATCACCGCGGCGGGATGCGCGTCGAGATAGGCCGCCATCGCGTCGATGCTCCATTCCAGGCTCGCCAGATGGGCGCCGTCGGTCTTGAGCCCGGGGTGCCGCGCGACGAAGCGGTCGCGCGCCGCCATCAGCGACTGGTAGGACGGCATCTCCGGATGCAGGTACATATGATATTCGGGATGCGCGCGGAAATAGTCGCGGTCGTTGTCGGTGGTCATCTGGTCGAGCGGCAGCCAGCAATTGTGCGGCTCGCCATGATGGATGATCAGCGGCAGGCCGCGCGCTTCGAGATGGCGGGCGAGCGGATCGAGGGCGGGATCGTCGATGCCGACCAGCTTGCCCGCGGCGTCGCGCTCGACCATGCCGACATTCTTCCAGATCTTGATCGCGACGGCGCCTGCGGCCTTGGCGCGATCGATATCGGCGGTCATCGCCGGCGCCCAGGCCGGCGTGCCCCAGCCCTGCATCGAGAAGGTGCCGGCGAAATGGAAGCGCACGGGATCGTCCTGCCGCAATTGCTTGGCGACGCGGAACTGGTCGGCCACCGGCGGGAAGGCGGGATAGTCGACGTTGATCGACAGCATCTCGAAATTGGCCTGGCGGGCGGCGTCGAGCAGCCCGCCCTTCGCGACGTTGGCGTGGACGTGCGCGTCGAACTTGGGGACGGTGGCATAGTCGGCCATGCCGTAGCTTGCTTCGCTCGCCGCGGGGGCAGCGGCGCGCTCCGTTGGAACGGTGCTGGCGCAGCCGGCCAGCAGGACAGATGCGACGGCTCCGGCAAACACACGCTTCATTTGGCACCCCTCACGTACGAAGCGCTAGTCTGACAAGAAACGAAATGAAAGTAAACGGCTTGACGGGGCGTATGTGACGAAGGCGTGTCGTGGATCTCCGTAGACCAGTAACCGTACGATAATGGTCGCGATATCAGCATGTTGCTGAGTATCTGCCGGCTGGAGGCGGCGCCTTTCCCAGCATAAAATTCCCCGCTCTATGTTTTGTTTTCTTGCGTTTCGTTTTGTAGCTCGATAGCTCTGCACCATCGACCCGTTCGCAGGACCATTCGCCGGCATGCATCCCATCCTCGACATCGTTTCGCGCCATCGACAGGGCGAGCCCGTCGGCCTTCCGTCGATCTGCTCCGCGCACCCGCTGGTGCTGGAAGCGACCTTCCGCCACGCCAAGGCGCGCGGTTCGGCGGTGACGCTGGTGGAGGCGACGTCGAATCAGGTGAACCAGTTCGGCGGCTATACCGGCATGACTCCGGCGGACTTCCGCGCCTTTGCGCTGGGTCTCGCGGCCAAGGCGGGATTGAGCGAGGATCGCGTCCAGCTGGGCGGCGACCATCTCGGCCCGAATGCGTGGCAGGATCGTCCGGCCGAGGAGGCGATGGCGCTCGCCGAGACGATGATCGCCGACTATGTGGCGGCGGGCTTCGGCAAGATCCATCTCGACTGCTCGATGTCGTGCGCGGACGATCCGGTGCCGCTGCCCGAGGACGTCGTCGCCCGCCGCGCCGCGCGGCTGTGCGCCGTCGCGGAGCGGGCCGCACGCGACGCGGGAGTCGCCCCGCCGGTCTATGTGATCGGCACCGAGGTTCCGGTTCCCGGCGGCGCGCAGGAAGAACTCGAGACGCTGGAAGTCACCGCACCCGATGCGGCGCGCAACACGCTCGCCGCGCATCGCGCGATCTTCGAGGCCGAAGGTCTGGCCGAGGCCTGGCCGCGCGTCATCGCGCTGGTCGTGCAGCCGGGCGTCGAGTTCGATCACGACAAGGTGATCGTCTATGATCCCGCGGCGGCGACGGCGCTGAGCGCAGTGCCGCTGTCCGAAGACCATATCGTGTTCGAGGCGCATTCCACCGACTATCAGCCGGCCGGCGCGCTGCAGGCGCTGGTGCGCGATCACTTCGCGATCCTGAAGGTCGGCCCCGGCGTCACCTTCGCGCTTCGCGAGGCGCTGTGGTCGCTCGATGCGCTCGCCGCGGAATGGATCCAGGGCTATGCGGATGGCGTGCGGGCCACCATGCTCGCGGTCATGCAAGGCGAGCCGCGCTACTGGAAGAGTTACTATCACGAGCAGGGCCGCGCGCTGGAGCTGACGCTGCAATACAGCCTGAGCGATCGTATCCGCTATTACTGGCCCGATGCCGCGGTGCAGACGGCGGTCGCGCGTCTGATCGCGGTGCTCGCCGAAAATCCGCCGCCGGCGCCGCTGGTCAGCCAGCACCTGCCGCTCGCCTTCCTTCGCCTGCGCGATCGTGGCGCAGCGCTGGCGCCCGAGGCGCTGGTGATGGAGCATGTCGCGGCGGTGCTCGACGATTATCACAATGCTTGCAACGCGGAGACGCGCGTATGACGACGTATCTGGGCCTCACACTCGAAGAGGCAGCGGCGCGCGGCGCCAAATGGACTTCGGCGGAGATCGTCCAGCAGCCCGAGACGCTGCGCCAGACGGCAGCGGGCCTTGCCGGGGATACGGAGGCGCGGAACGGCTTTCTCGCGCCGCTGCTGGCCAATCCGGACCTTCGGATCATCCTGTCGGGTGCGGGCACGTCGGCGTTCATCGGCGAGAGCCTGGCGCCGTTGCTGTCGCTGATCACCGATCGCTGCATCGAAGCCGTGGCGACGACCGACATCGTCGCCGGCCCGCGCATCTGCCTGCGCGCCGACCAGCCGACGCTGATGGTGTCGTTCGGCAGATCGGGCAACAGCCCGGAAAGCGTGGCGGCGATCGACCTGGCCGACCAGCTGATCGACGACGTCCATCACCTGGTCATCACCTGCAATGCCGATGGGATGCTGGCGCGCTATGCCGGACGCTCGGAGCGGGCCTTCGCGATCGTGCTTCCCGATGCGACGCATGACCGCAGCTTCGCGATGACCTCCAGCTTCACCGCGATGCTCTATGCGGCGCTGGCGGCGCTGGGCGGCGCCGCGCACGCACCGGTGGCATTGATCGCGGACGCCGTTGCGCGGACGGTCGGCAAATATGCGCCGCTCGCGGCCGATCTCGGCAAGGCGAAGTTCGAGCGCGCAGTGTATCTCGGCTGTGGCGGCTTTACCGGCATCGCCCGCGAAGGCGCACTCAAGCTGCTGGAGATGACCGACGGCGCCACGGCGGCGATCCACGATACGCCGCTTGGCTTCCGGCACGGGCCCAAGACCTTTCTCAACGGCCGGACGCTCGTCGTGCTGTTCGTGCCCAATGATCCGCATGCCCGCGCCTATGCGCTCGACTTGCTCGACGAGCTTTCGCGTGAAGGCACCGCGCAGCGCGTATTGGCAGTCACCACCCGGCCGATCGAGGGGCGTCCGGCGGCCGACCAGGTCGTCATCGACGGCCTCGAGCTGGCGAGCGACCTCGCGCTGCTCTTCCCCTATATCGTCGTGGCGCAGATGATCGGGCTCTGGCAGGCGCTGGCGCTGGGCAAGACCCCGGACAATCCCAATCCTGCCGGCATCGTCAATCGCGTGGTCCAGGGCGTTCGCATTCATGCCATCGCATGATGGCGCCCTGTTCCTCGGCGTAGACGGCGGCGGGACCAAGACCTGCTTCGTGCTGATGGACCGGCGCGGCGCGGAGGTCGCCCGGCATGTCGCCCCGTCGGGCTATTATCTCCAGATCGGGCTCGATGCGCTGGCGGCGCGGCTGGACGACGGCGTCGCTGCAGTGCTGGCGGCGGCGGGGGCGAACCGCGACGACGTCGCGCACGCCTTTTTCGGGCTGCCGTCGCATGGCGAGGATTCGCGGATCACTCCAGCGCTCGACGCGCTGCCGGGAGCGATCCTGGGGCATGACCGCTACCAGTGCGGCAACGACATGATCTGCGGCTGGGCCGGATCGCTGGGCGGCGCGGACGGGATCAGCATCACCGCGGGCACCGGCTCGATCGGTTATGGCGAGCGCCGCGGCGTCGCGGCGCGCGCAGGGGGCTGGGGCGAGCTGTTCAGCGACGAGGGGTCGGCGCATTGGGTCGCGCGGCGGATGCTCAACCTGTTCACGCGGATGAGCGACGGGCGGATGCCGCGCGGGCCGCTGCATGGGTTGCTGCGCGCGCATTTCGGGCTCGGCGACGATCTCGATCTGTGCGGGCATGTTTTGTCGGACGAGCGGGCGACGCGCGATCGCATCGCGGCGCTGTCTACGCTTGCCAGCGAAGCGGCGGCGCAGGGCGATGCAGCCGTGCTGGCGCTGTTCGCGCAGGCCGCGGACGAGCTGGTCGCGATCGCCGAGGCGATCCGGCTGCGGCTCGGCTTCGGTGCCGGAGAGACGGTGGCGATTTCCTATTCGGGCGGGGTATTCTCGTCGGGCGCATTCTTCCTCGCGATGTTCCGCGATGGCCTGGCGCGGGCCTGTCCCGACTATCGGCTGCAGACGCCGCTGCACGATCCCGGCCTCGGCGCGGCGATCTATGCCCGGCGGCTTGCCGATGCGCGGAACAATCAGGAAGCGGCGCGGACCGTGGTTCAGGAGATTCGATGATGCAGCAGCCGGTTGGGGGCAGGGGACACAGCCGGCGCACGATGCTGCGATGGATGGCGGGCGCGGCGAGCCTTGCCCCGGCGCTGGCCTGGAGCCGGCCGTTGCTGGCGGCTTCGACGCCGCGGTCAACGCTGGAAGACAAGCAGATCCGCATCGAATTCGACGATGGCTGCAACAGCCGGGTCACCCTGCTGGGCGGCACCGCGCCCAGGCCACTCAGTGCCTTTTCGCCGAGCGAGACGCTGCATCTGGCCGACGGCACCACGATCGCGCGGTTTATCTGCACCGACACGGCCACGACCGCGATCGCCGGCCCGCATGGCCGCGGCCGCGAACTGCGCCTGACTGGCATCGCGGCGGAGGGCGTCGAGAAAATCGTCAGCGTCCGGCTGCACGATCGCCACCCGGGCTTTGCGCTCGTCAAGGTGCGCTACCGCAACACCGGCACCCAGCCGCTCAAGATCGGCGGCTGGTCGAGCAGCGCGCATATCGTCGCGGCGGATGCGGACGGCGCATGGACCTTTGCCGGCTCGTCGCATTCGGACCGGCGCGACTGGATCCAGCCGGTCAAGCCAGGCTTCGACCAGCGCAACTTCATGGGGATGAACGCCACCGATTATGGCGGCGGCACGCCCTGCGCCGACGTGTGGACCCGCACGGGGGGACTGGCGGTGGGGCATGTCGAGACCGTGCCGCTGCAGCTCGCGCTTCCGGTCACCGCGGTTCCGGGCGGGACACGCGTCGCCATCGAAGGCAGCGATGCCCGGGTGCTCGCGCCCGGCGACATGCTCGAGACGCCCGAGACCTTCCTTGCCGCGCATCGCGGCGACTGTTTCCAGCCGCTCAGCGCCTATGGCCGGGTGATGGCCGAGCGCGGGCTCGCGCCGGCGCCGGCCAACGACGAATGCTTCGAGACCAACTGGTGTGCCTGGGGCTATGAGCGCGGCTTCACGCCCGACCAGGTGGTCGGCACCCTGCCCAAGGTCCGCGAGCTCGGCTTCCGCTGGGCAGTGATCGATGATGGCTGGCAGACCTCCGAAGGCGACTGGTATCTCGATCCCGCCAAATTCCCCGGCGGCGACGCCGACATGAAGGCGATGGTTCAGCGCATCCGCGCCGCGGGGCTCAAGCCCAAGCTGTGGATCGCGCCGCTCGCAGTCGATCCGGGCACCGACCTGCTGCGCTACGATACCGACATGCTGCTGCTCGACGCCGACGGCCAGGCGCAGGACGTCACCTGGTGGAATTCCTTCTATCTCTGCCCCGCCTATCCCAAGACCGTCGAGAAATCGGTCGCGCTGGTGCGCAAGATCTTCGGCGAATGGGGCTTTGCCGGGCTCAAGATCGACGGCCATCACCTCAATGGCGTCGCGCCCTGCCACAACAAGGCGCACAACCATGCGCGGCCCGAGGAATCGATCGAGAAGCTGCAGGAGTATTGGAAGGCGCTGTTCGACGCGGCGACGGCGATCGATCCCGACGCGGTGATCGAGCTCTGCCCGTGCGGCACGTCCTATTCCTATCACAACATGATCGGGCAGAACCAGTCGGTCGCCTCCGATCCGCTGTCGTCGTGGCAGATCCGGCTCAAGGGCAAGGCGATCCGCGCGCTGGCCGGCGGCACCCGAACCGCTTATTCGGGCGACCATGTCGAGCTGAGCGACGGCGGCGTCGACTTCGCCTCGACGGTGGCGATCGGCGCGATCCCGTTCAGCAAGTTTACCTGGCCGGTCGATCCCAAGCCCAAGGACAGCTTCCTGCTGACGCCCGAGCGCGAGACCGTCTGGCGCAAATGGCTCGATCTCTATCAGGCGCACATGCTGCCCAAGGGCACGTACCGCGGCGAGCTGTACGATATCGGCTTCGACCGGCCCGAGGCGCATGTCGTCGCCAAGGACGGCGCGCTCTATTACGGCTTCTTCGCGGCCGAACATGCCGGCGAAGTCGAGCTGCGCGGGCTGGGCAAGGGGCGCTACCGCGTCCGCGACCTGTTCGCCGGGCGCGACCTGGGCGTGGTCAGCGCCGCCGCGCCGCGGCTGGCCGCGGGCTTCACGCAATTCCTGTTTCTCGAAGCCCGCCCGCTCAAGGGAAGAAGCGCATGACCACCGCGCCGGCGTCGACTCGCAAATGGCTGGGCTTCGCGCTGGCCACCACCGTCTTGTGGGGCATCTGGGGCGCGGCGACGGGGGTTTCGATCGAGCGTGGTTTCCCAGAGACGCTGATCTACGTCGTCTGGTCGCTGACGATGCTGCTGCCGATGCTCGTCGTGCTGGCGCGCAGCGGGTGGAAGCTCGATACCCGCGGCATGGCGCCGATCCTGGGCCTGGCGATCGGCCTGCTCGGCGCCGGCGGGCAGCTGCTGCTGTTCCACGCCGTCAAGACCGGGCCGGCCTGGCTTATCTTCCCGATCATCTCGCTGTCGCCGGTGGTGACCGTCGCGCTGTCGCTGACGGTCCTGCGCGAACGCACCAGCCTGATCGGCTGGGCGGGCATCGTGCTGGCGCTGGTCGCGCTGCCTTTGTTCGATTTCTCGCCGCAGGGGCTGGCGGGCGGCGGGACCTGGTTCCTGCTCGCCTTGCTGGTGATGCTCGCCTGGGGACTGCAGGCGTTCGTGATGAAGTTCGCCAATGATCGCATGTCGGGCGAAAGCATCTTCGTCTACATGACGCTCACCGGGCTGTTGCTCGCGCCGGTGGCGTGGATGATGACCGACTGGTCGCAGCCGGTGAACTGGGGGTGGGACGGCCCCTGGCTGGCCGGTGCGATCCAGCTTCTCAACGCCGTCGGCGCCCTGACGCTGGTCTTCGCCTTTCGATACGGCAAGGCGATCGTCGTCGCGCCGCTCACCAATGCCGGCGCGCCGCTTGCGACCGCGCTGATTTCGCTGGTTGCGGCCGGGGTGGTTCCCGGCCCGCTCAAGACCGTCGCGCTGGTGATGGCGCTGGTCGCCGCGATGCTGCTGGCCTTCGCTACCGAAAAGGAAGCGTGACGTACCCATTCGTGCGCGACGGGCGGCCCATACATTTCGTTTTGTTTGTTTAGACCGAAAAAAACGATTTATATGATAATGCGTATATTGCGGTATCCAACGAATCGTGCATAGTCAGCCGCAACGTAACGAAAGCTCAGGGAAACACTGAGACTGGCAAAGGGGGGCTTCGGCCATGGGTATTGTTCGCTACCGTAGTGCGTTGATCACCGGCACGGCGCTTTGGCTGATGTGCAGCGCGGCGCCCGCGCTCGCGCAGGACGCCACCGATACCGACACCGAAACTGCAGCCCAGGAAACCGAGGCCGGCGATATCGTCGTCACCGGCCAGCGCCAGGCACTCGCCACCGCCGCCCGGCTCAAGCGCGATTCGGATACGGTGGTCGATTCGATCACCGCGACCGATATCGGCGCCTTCCCCGACAAGTCCGTCGCCGAAGCGCTCCAGCGCGTCCCCGGCGTCACCGTCATCCGATCGGCCGCCAAGGACGACGTGATGCACTATTCCGCGGAACCCTCGGGCGTCGTCATCCGCGGTCTCCAGCAGGTCCGCTCCGAGTTCAACGGCCGCGACAGCTTTTCGGCGACGTCGGGCTATGGCCTCAGCTGGAGCGACATCTCGCCCGAGCTGATGGCGGGCGTCGATACGTACAAGAACCAGACCGCCGAGATGATCGAGGGCGGCATCGCCGGCACGGTCGATCTGCGGACGCGCAAGCCGTTCGACCAGCCGGGCCGCGTGATGACGCTCAGCGCGACGCAGAACTATGGCGACATCAGCCAGCGCGCGACGCCCGACATCTCCGGCCTGTTTTCCGACCGATGGTCCACCGGCATCGGCGAGTTCGGCCTGCTGGCCAACGCGGCCTATTCGCAGGTGGTGACTCGGTCGCAGGGCATCACCACTCCGCGCATCATGCCCTTCGCGCCCGGCACCTATGAAGACCGGATGGTCTACATCCCCTCGGGAATCGGCTTCTCCGAGACCGATTATGACCGCAAGCGCTTCGGCATCGCAGTCGCCGGCCAGTGGAAGAGCAACGACGGCAGTCTGGTCGCTACCGCCCAGTATAACCGCTCGAGCTACAAGACGACCTGGGTCGAGCATCAGCTGCTCAGCTATTGGACGTGGGTCGATCCGGCCAACACCAATCACTCGACCGTGTGGACCGACCCCACCCTGATCCAGCCGCCGCGCGCGGCGGGGCCGACGGCGCCGAACGGGACGCCCTTCACCTTCCGCGAGGACGGGCTGTTCCAGACCGGCACCATCACCAATTCGCGCGGTGGCTGGGGCTTTGGCGGCATCGCCGACTGGGCAACCGGGGAATATGTCCCGGGATCGACCGATTACCTCGGCGTGCTGCCCAACGGACTGCCCTTGTATCAGCCGTGCCTGAACACCGACGTCACCACCGGCGGCCGGCCTTGCCGTGCCGGCTCGGCACTGGACATTGCCACTCGCTACTCGAACGAGGACCGCGTCATCACCGACGCCGCGTTCAACCTGGTCTGGCAGGCCACCGACCGGCTGATGTTCAACTTCGACTATCAGCGGGTGAAGGCGACCAACTATAATTACGACATCACCTTCAACATGCGGACTTGGGCGGACATCGGCCTGGATCTGCGCGGCGCGACTCCGCAGGTCTCGTTGCTGTCGCCGTCGGGCTACAACACCACCGGCGCGGACTGGCTGACCAATCCGAACAACTACACGCCTGCGTCGGCGATGGACCATATCACCGACAGCACCGGCCAGATGGACGCATTCCGTCTGGATGGCGGCTACAGCTTCGAATCGCCATGGCTTTCCGAGATCCGCTTCGGCGGCCGCTATGCCAACCGGCAGCAGGAGCATCAGTGGTCGGTCTACAACTGGCAGAGCATCACTTCCGACTGGCAGACCAACCCGGCGGGCTCGGTGTTCGCGAACAGCGGCCGCAACACCATCGGACGGGATGGCGACGGCAATCCGATCCTCTTCGAGGGCTATGGTTCGCCCTATTGGGAAGTTCGTCCCTACGGCCAGCAGATCTTCGGCGGCGGCGTGATCACCAACCCGAACCTGTTGTTCATCCGCTCGGACATTCTCGCCAATCCGAACGAAACCTATAACCGCTTCAGCATCGGCGGGCAGACCAACGAGGGCGGCGTCGCCTCTTCGCAGTGGAACCCGATCTGCCACCGTCCCGAAGAGATCGCGGGCAGCTGCTTCACGCCGGGTGAACTCCTGAACGTGCAGGAAAAGACCAAGTCGGGATATGTCATGGCCAAGTTCGGCGGCAATGACACGACGCTGGGCGGCATCAGCGTCACCGGCAATATCGGCGTCCGCTACGTCAATCTGAGCACGCGCAGCGAGGGTTCGCTGATCTACGCCGATGCGTTCACGCCCGCGGAGACGCTCTGCGTACCGCTGACCCCGGAACAGATCGGTCAGCTCGGGCCGGGGCAGTATGCGATTTCGCCGGGTTGCCTTGCGGCGGGCTCCACTCAGGACCAGGCATTCTCGACCGGCGGCAGTCTCGCCTCGACGGTGGAGAACAACAACGAGTACTGGCTGCCCAGCCTCAACCTGCGCCTCGGCCTTGGCGACGATCTGTTCGTGCGCTTCGCGGCATCGCGGGCGATCTCCAAGCCCGATATAGGCCTGCTGAAGAACTTCACCCAGATCCGCCGTGGCGGCCTGCCGCAGTCGGAGATCCGCGTCGGCAATCCGAACATCGTCCTCGATGCGGGCGGCAATCCGATCGCCTATCGCTATGCCTATACTGCGCAGACCGGCAATCCGCGCCTGCGCCCGATCCAGGCGGATCAGTTCGACATCTCGATCGAGAAATATGACGGTGACATCGGTTCGTTCAGTGTCGCCGGTTTCTACAAACGATTCCGCGACTATATCCAGAACGGCACCTTCTCGGTCCCGGTGACCAACGGTGGCGTAACCCGGGACGTCATCGTCACCGGGCCGACGAGCGGCGATGGCGCATCGATCTATGGTTTCGAAGCCGCCTTCCAGCGCTACTTCGATTTCCTGCCCGGTCTGCTCAGCGGCTTCGGCGTCCAGGCGAACTACACCTATATCAAGAACGACGGCGTCAAGAACGCACAGCTGGTGGTCGACACCACGGGCGGCAGCGCGGTTGCCCGCTCGGCGCTGTCCGGCATGATCCAGGTCGATCGACTGGAAAATCTGTCGGATCACTCGTTCAATGCCATGCTGCTGTACGAGAAGGGCCCGATCGGCGCCCGCCTCGCCTATAACTGGCGTTCCGAATATGTGAATTCGATCAACGATTGCTGCCTGGGGTTCCCGGTGTGGAACCAGGCGGAAGGGTTCCTCGACGCGTCGCTGCGCATCGCGGTGACGCCGAGCCTGGAGTTCAACTTCCAGGGCTCCAACCTGCTCCGGACCCGGATCAAGATGAAGTCGCAGGTCAGTGGGCCCACCGACGTCGATCCCGATCGCGAAGTGAAGTTCCTGCCCGGCGGCCAGTTCGAGTATGACCGCCGCTTCCAGTTCGGTGTCCGCGCCAAGTTCTGACGCTTGGATAGCCGGGCGCCGATGTTGGAAGACATCGGCGCCCGGCGCCTTTCGAGAGGAGGAGTCATGCGGCGCATCGTGATCTTGGGCGGCGGCACGGCGGGATGGATGGCGGCCGCCTGCCTCGCCCGCACGCTGGGCACCGGCGAGCGTTCGATCACCGTGGTCGAATCGGAAGAGATCGGCACGGTCGGCGTCGGCGAGGCGACGATCCCGCTGATCGAGACCTTCCACCAGATCCTCGGCATCAGCGCGATCGACGTGCTGCGCAATTGCGAGGCGACTTTCAAGCTGGGCATCGAGTTCGTCGACTGGCGCAGGCGCGGCGATCGCTATCTGCATCCCTTCGGCCCGGTGGGCACCGACCTGAACGGCGTCGGCTTCCTGCAGCACTGGCTGCGCCACCGCGCGCAGGGCGGCGACAGCGACTATCTCGACTATAATCTCGAAAGCCGGGCGGCGATGGCCGGACGGTTCGGGATGACCCAGCTCCGCCAGCCCGGCGAGCATCAGCTTCACTTCGCCTATCATTTCGATGCCGCGCTCTATGCGGCGATGCTGCGGCGCTATTCCGAGCGGCTGGGCGTCGTGCGGGTCGAGGGCATGGTGCAGGACGTGCGGCGCGACGGCGAGAGCGGCGACGTCACCGCACTCGCGCTGCGCGACGGGAGCGAGGTCGCCGGCGACTTCTTCCTCGATTGCTCGGGCTTTCGCGGGCTGCTGATCGAACAGACGCTGGGCGCGGGCTATGACGACTGGAGCGAATGGCTGCCGTGCAACCGCGCGGTGGCGGTGCAGAGCGGCCGGCTGGCGCAGCTCTCGCCCTTCACGCGCTCGACGGCGCTCGACGCCGGCTGGCAATGGCGCATCCCGCTCCAGCACCGCACCGGCAACGGCTATGTGTTTTGCGATGCCTTTGTGTCGGAGGACGAGGCGACCGCGACGCTGCTGTCGCGGCTCGATACGCCCGCGACGATCGAACCGCGGATGCTGCGCTTCGTCACCGGGCGGCGGCGCAAGACCTGGGACCATAATGTCGTGGCGCTCGGGCTTGCCGGCGGGTTCCTCGAGCCGCTGGAAAGCACGTCGATCTACATGGTCCAGTCGGCGCTCGCCAAGCTGATCGCGCTGTTCCCCCGCGGCGATCGCGTGAACCGGGTCGCGGCGGATCGATTCAATGCGATGATGGCGACGGAATGGGCGCGCGTGCGCGATTTTATCATCGCACACTATAAAATCACCGAGCGCGACGACACCCCGTTCTGGAAGCACTGCCGGAACATGACGATCCCCGACACCCTCGCCGAACGGCTCGCCTTGTTCGAAGAAGAAGGCTTGTTCATCGAGCAGCCGCACGACCTGTTCAAGGAAGGCAGCTGGGCGTCGGTGCTGATCGGGCAGGGGATGACGCCCAGGCGCTTCCATCCGGTGGCCAATGCCGCGCCCCCCGAAGCGCTGGAAACCCAGCTCGCGCGGATGCGCAGTGCAGTGGCCGCGCGGCTGGCGACGCTGCCCGAGCACGGCGAATATATCGATCAATGCATGGGCAAGGCCGCGGCATGACCCGGCGTACGAACTCCTATTCTCAAGCAGGCTATTCCATGTTCAAGCGCACCCGTTTCGCCTCTTCCTTTGCCCTCATAGTGTCGCTTGCCGCTGCGTCGCCGGCGGTGGGCCAGACCGTTGCCGATCCGCTCGCGCCGAGTGGCCGCTGGAGCCTGCCAGAACGCAAGCAGGGGCGGACTCCGCCGATGGGCTGGAGCTCGTGGAACGCGTTCCGCACCGAAGTGGACGAGGCCAAGGTGATCGGCGCGGCGCAGAAGCTGGTCGATAGCGGGCTGGCAAAGCTCGGCTATGTCTACGTCAATGTCGACGATGGCTGGTGGCTCAAGCGCCGCACCAGCGACGGGCGGATGCAGATCCGCACCAGGATCTTCCCCTCGGCGGTGGGCAAGGGCGGCAACACCAGCTTTCGCCCGTTCGTCGATCGGCTGCACGGCATGGGGCTCAAGGCGGGCATCTACACCGATGTCGGGCGCAACGCCTGTTCGCAGGCCTATGACCTCCACTCGCCCAATCTGCCCGAAGGCACCACTGCCGAGCGCGAAGTCGGGCTGTTCGGCCATGTCGATCAGGATATCGCGCTCTATTTCCGCGAATGGGGCTTCGATTATATCAAGGTCGATGCGTGCGGGATCAACGTCTACGCACCCGGCAGCGCGATCGTGAAGCAACATGCCTATACGCCCGTGACCCCGCTGATCGACCAGGCATCGATCAACCGCACCGACGTGCCTGCGGTGCGCGCGCTCTACGAGACGGTGGCGCATGCGCTGGAGCGGCATAATCCCGACGGCGACTATATTTTCTCGCTCTGTGCCTGGGGCAGTGCCGATGTGCGCAGCTGGGGCAAGCAGGTCGGCCATCTGTGGCGCACCAGCGGCGACATCACGCCCAACTGGACGCGGATGCTCCACAATTTCGACAGCGCCTCGACGCGAGCGCTCTATGCCAGGCCCGGCGCGTGGAACGATCCCGACATGCTGTTCATCGGCCATGGCGATTTCGACGAGCGCCATCTGACCGAGGCGCAATCGCATTTCGCGTTGTGGGCGATCATCAATGCGCCGCTGCTGATCGGCTATGACCTGCGCAATGCGCCGCAGAGCCTGATGGACATCTGGAGCAATGCCGACATCGTCGCAGTCAACCAGGATCGCGGCGGGCATCAGGGCGTGATCGCCTATGCCAGCGACGACGTGCAGATCATCGTCAAGACGCTGAGCGGCGGGCGCAAGGCCGTCGCGCTGTTCAACCGCGGGCAGGGGCAGGCGCAAGTCGATCTGACCGCGGCGCACCTCAAATTCTCGGACGCTGCGCCGATCCGGCTGCGCAACCTGTGGGACAAGTCGACGCTCGTGCCGTTCAAGGGCGAGACGCGCTTCACGCTCGCGCCGCGCCAGACGCTGATCTTCGAGGCAAACGGCGAACGCCGCCTGGCCGACGGCGTCTATCTCTCCGAGATCCCCGGCGACATCAACGTCGCCGCCGACGGCATCGTCGCACCCGAGGCGGACCCGGTGGTCCATCGCATGATGGGGCAATGGAGCGGCACGCGCGATACCGGCGAGCGGCCGATCTACGCCGGCTGGGGCGGCGCGCAGGCGGATTCGACGCCGTATGACCAGGCATTGCAGATCGCCGGGCGCCGCTTCGATACCGGGATCGGCGTGCTTGCCCGGTCGCGGCTCGAAGTGCGCAATACCGGCGGGCACAAGCGCTTCGACGCGCTGGTCGGTGTCGATGATTCGACACGCAACACCAGGGATAAGGTCCGCTTCCTCGTCTATGGCGACGGCACGCTGCTCGCCGAAACCGCGCCGATGGGCTTTGGCGATGCTGCCCGGCCGCTGACGGCCGACATCCGCGGCAAGAAGCTGATCGAGATCGTGACGGCGGCGGACGACCTGCGCAGCGACTTGCCGCTGGTCACCACCTGGGCCGACGCGGCGCTGCGATAGCGCGGCCATTCCCGATGGATCACCGCCGGCGCGCCGCGCGCGCCGGCGAAAGCGAGGACTGCGTCATGAACTTCTTCCGCAACGGGCTATGCGCCTGCGCGAGCCTCTTCCTGACCGCGGGGGTACCAGCGTGCGCAGAGCCGGAAATTTCGGTGACCTTTACCGAGGCCACCGCGGCGTTGCCGAACCCCGAGCGCGGTTTTTACCGGGCGGGGCAGGGCGATCTCGAACGGATCGACCCGGCGTTCCTCGAAGCCGCCTATCGCGACGGCTACCGGCTGATCTACGCGCGGATCAACCTCGAGCCCTATCGCACCGGCACGCTGCCGCGCACCTATCTCGACAAGCTCGATGCCGGGTTCGCCGCGGCGCGGCGGGCGGGGGTCAAGCTGATCGTCCGGGCGGTCTACAATTATCCGCGCGGCGAGACGCAATATCGCGACGCCAAGGACGCGGCGCTGCCGGTGGTGCTCGAGCATCTGTCGCAGCTCAAGCCGGTGCTCCGCGCCAATGACGACGTCATCGCCTATCTGCAGGCCGGTTTCGTCGGCGCTTGGGGCGAATGGCATACTTCGTCGAACGGGCTGACCGAACCCGCCGCGCGCACGACGATCAAGGACGCGCTGCTCGCCGCCGCGCCGTCGGACCGCTTCGTCCAGTTCCGCTATCCGCCCTATATCCAGGCGTGGACGGCGACGCAGAATGCCGCCCGCATCGGCTTCCACAATGATTGCTTCCTGGCGAGCGGCACCGATGTCGGCACCTATAGCGACGATCCCAAAGCCCGCGCGGCGGAGCAGGCGGATATGGACCGGCTCGGCGATGCCGCGCCGTTCGGCGGCGAGACCTGCAATCCGGCGGACGACAAGGGCGCGACGCCGCGGACGCGCTGCGCCGACATCCTGGGCGAAGGCGCACGCTACAACCTCACCTATCTCAACGCGGACTATTATCGCCGGATGTTCCACGATGCCTGGCGCACCAGCGGCTGTTCGGAGGAAGTCGCGGCGCGGATGGGTTATCGCCTGCGGCTGATCGACGCGGCGCATTCCGGGCGCATCGTGGCCGGCGAAGCGCTCACAGTGACGGTGACGATCCGCAACGACGGCTGGGCCAAGCCATACAACCCCCGCCGCGTCGAGATCCTGCTGCGCGACCGTGCGACGGGCACCGTGCAGCGCCTCCCCGTCGAAGCCGTGGACCCGCGCGACTGGCTCCCCGGGGCCGATCATCGCGTGCGGCTGGCAGCGGCGGCGCCGCGCGACGTGCCGGCCGGCACCTACGATCTGCTGCTGGCGCTGCCCGATCCGGGTTCGCGCCTTCGCGACGATCCGCGCTTCTCCATTCGCCTCGCCAATGCCGACGATTCCGCCAAGGCGCAGGGATGGGACGCGGCTCTCGGCGCATTCCGCCTCGGCACGAGCGTGCAGGTGGAGCGGACCCCGGTCGGGTAATTATCCCGCAGCAGTGCGCGCGCAACCATCGAATTTGCGCTGTTTCACGGGGCTCTCCGCTCGACGTTAAGGAAGATGTTAAGTATCGCAATTTTACATCCGTTTAGCGCCCGTTGTTGAGTTTTCGGCGGGCTGACCGGTGGGGGTAAGAGCGTTATGATCGATCGTGGCAACGGCGCGCGTGCGTCGGCGTGTGGCCTTGTGCGTGTCGATGACGCTGGACGGCGCGGAATTTCAGCCCGACGCGCCCTGCTCGGCTCCTCCGCTGTCCTGGCCGTTGCGCTTGCCGCGCCGGCATGGGCGCAGGACTATGCGGTCGGCGGCGGCACCGTGACCGTATCGAATCTCGACGGGGTCCTCGACAGGACCGGGACGGGCCAAGGCCTCTTTGTTCAGACTTCCGATCCCGTGACCATGAATGGCGTGACGATCTCCAACACGGGCTCATTGTCGAACGACGCCTATCGGCAGGTTGCGCCCAGCGGCGACGCGGTCCTTCGCACGACCGGCATCAATCGGCTTTCCGGCACCGCCTATTCCGCCGCGATCCAGCTCATTTCGAATGCGCACGACGCCATCTTCCATATTTCGGAGAATGATTCCGCCTCCACGTTGGAGGCGTCGGGAGCCTATGGCATCGTCCTCTCTGCGGCGGGGCGTGCCGAACTGATCGATTATGGCAGCGGCGTCGGCGGGCTGCGCTCGGTGACGGATATGAACACTGGCGGCTATGGCATCGGTGCCTCGGGTGGCACCGGCGTGAAGATCGCGCTCAAGTCGCCGGTCTTTTCGGGGCATGCAGCCGCGATTCACGCTTCGGGCCCCACAGTGGACATCGCGATTGCCGGAGGCTCGCTCTCGGCAATCGACTACGGCATCTCCGCCTCCTCTGCTGGTGGTTCGGGTGCGCTCGTGATCGACAACGTGGCCGCGATAACCGCAGATACTGGCATCCGTGCGGATTGGGGAAGCGGCGCGGCAACGGTTACCAGCCGCGGCGCGATCGACGCCCGGAGCATCGGCTCGGGGGTCGGAATCGACGTTTCCAGCGGGGGCGCGCTGGCGATCAGCGTATCCGGGAACATCGGCGCGAACAGCTTCTTCGCCAGCGGCGTGTCCTCGACGGTCAACGGTAACTTGGCCGCGACCCGATCGATCGGCATCGATGCCGAAATTCAAGCCGGGACCGGCGTGGTGACGAGCGGCGCGAGCCACAATATCACCATTCACGGCGCAGGCGAGATCTATGCCGGCGGCGTCGGGATCGACGACAGCGGCCGCAGCACGATCGTCAACAATGGTTTCGTCGATTCCCCCGGAACGGCGATCCGCCTGTCCAACGGCGGCAGCATCACCAATAATTACGCAATCAGCGGAGGCGTGGCGATCGACCTGGACGGCGCGAACGCAGCCACGGTCGATCTCGCAGAGGGATCGAGCACCAGCGGCAATATCCGAAGCGCGGGCGACGGCGGGCGGACGATCCGGATCGCCGGCTTCCTTAACGGTGGATACCTATCCGCCGGTAATTCGACCGACGACGTCACCGTTACGCGCACGGGCACGCTTGCGGGTGTTGCGAGCCTGGGCAGCGGGAACGACAGCTTCACCTGGGGCGGCGGCACCCTCGCTATGAACATCGATGGCGGCGCCGGCACCGACATATTCAACACGGCTTTGGGAACCGGAAATAACGCAATCCTGGTGGTCGGCAGCCAGGTGAGCGGCTTCGAGCGCTACAACGTGACCAGCGGTTCACTGTCGCTGCGCTATGCCACCGGGGCAATAACGATGAACGTCACCGGGGAGGCGAATGACGAGAGCATTCTCCAGCTCCTGAACGCAAGCGGGCTGACCGGCGACATCTATCTAAACAGCCGCGCGCGGCTGATCGGATCGGGGAGCGGGGCCTTCGGATCTGGCACGATCTACATGGACAACTCCTTCGTCCAGTTTGGCAGCGGCGGAACCCATACGAATGCGATCAACCTTCAAAGCGCGCTATCCACCGACCGCGCCAGCCTGGTCAGCACGGGTGGCGCGATCACGCTTTCCGGCAGCATCGGCCGCAGCGCCGGCGCATCCGCACAGAGCATAAGCTTCGGTGGCGCCGACTATACGCTGACCAATGCCACCAACAGCTGGAGCGGGGCGACGATCATCGGGTCGTCCGCCACGTTGCGCGGCACGACGAGCACCATTTCGGGTGGAAGCGTCGCCAATTCCGGCAACCTGGTCTTTACCCAGGCGGTCGATGGCGGTTTCGCAGCCGGGATTTCGGGCACCGGCTCGGTGCAGGTCGATGCCGGCTCTGGCGCGCAGGTCACGTTGAGCGGCACCAACAGCTATAGCGGGGCGACCAGCATTACCGCGGGGACGCTCAGGGCGAGCGGCGGCGCCGCGATCGGCGATACCAGCGCGGTATCGGTCGCCAGCGGCACGACGCTGCAGCTTGCCGCATCGGAAGCGGTGGGCAGCTTGTCGGGCGCCGGCACGACGCAGATCGAGGCGAGCACGCTTACCGTGGGCGGCGACAACACCTCGACTACCTTCTCGGGCAAGATCACCGACAGCACACCGGCCGTATATATTGGCAGCTGGACCGTATCGGACGGTCCGGCCTGGGCGACCAATCCACCCACCTATACCGGACAGGAAGCCGCGGCATTGCTGTTCGGCGGCAATGCCAGCGACTATCGCCTGTCTACCGCAGGTTCGAGCATTGCGGCGATCGATGACCTCGCCTGGTACAATGTCTATGGCGCCACCTATCAGGGGCAGCCTGCACCCTATGTTCAATTGGCCGCCAATGCGCGTACCGATACCGGCACCCCCGGCTATAACAACCAGGGCGACACGTCGGCATATGTGCAGGACCATACCAGCACCATACGAACGAACTATGCCTTCACCGGCGGCGTGCATCTCGGCGGCGGGCTGACCAAGACCGGCACCGGCACGCTGACGCTCGGCGGCGTCAACGACTATACCGGCATCACGGCGATCCTCAGCGGCACGCTCGCGGTGCAGAACGGTGCGGCGATCGCCGATACCGGCCGGGTGGATGTCGCATCGGGCACCAATTTCTCGGTACTGAGTTCCGAGATAATCGGCTCGCTAACCGGCACCGGCACCACCACGATCGCCGGCGGCAGCGTGCTGACGCTTGCCAATGCTTCGGGCAGCTATGGCGGCAACGTCACCGGCGGCGCGCTCACGGTTACGGCGGGCAGCTGGAGCTTCGGCGGCACCCGTTCGGGCGGCGATGCCAGCGCGATCAACCTCAACGGTCCGGCCGCGACGACGCTCAATGTCGCCGCCACCGGCGCAATCCAGGGCGGCCAGTATCTGGGCGTTCGCGTCTCCGCTCCAGGCTCGAAGATCACCAACCTTGGGTCGATCACCAGTGTCGGGACCGGCGCCGACTTCGGCGTTGCTGCCGCGATCGGTATCTCCGGACCGACCGGCACGACCACGATCACCAACGGCTCCGCGGGCAATAACACCGCCACGATCAACGGGCGCGACAGCGCTATCGTGCATCTCGCGGGCGGCGCGGGCGCGCTGGTCGTCAACAATTACGGCGTGATCAGCTCCAACAGATTCGACGCCATTGCCCAGCAGGGCGGCACTGGCCTGCTCACCATCAACAACTATACCGGCGGCACGATCAGCAGCACGCTGGGTATCGGTATCTCGACCGGTTCTGCGGCGATGAACATCGTCAACCGCGGCACGATCTCCGGCGTCGGATACGGCATTCTGGGGCTGAACAGCGCCAGCATCACGCTGGTCTCGTCGGGCACGATCAGCGGCAACATTGCAATCGCGCTCAGCGACGGCGCGGATTCGGTCACGCTCGAGGCGGGGTCGATCACCAATGGCCGTATCGATCTCGGGGCCGGCAACGACACGCTGGTCTATCGTGGCGGCAGCGTCGGCCTGATCGACGGCGGCGCCGGAACCGACGGCTTCACCAGCGATCTGGGCCTGGGCAACAGCGCTAGCCTGAGCCTGGCCAAACTTGTCGGCTTCGAAAGCCATAGCGCCCAATCGGGCAACCTGACGCTCACCGGCACGCAGAGTGGCCAGAGCGGGTGGACGCTGGGGGCCTCCAGCGGGCTCACCATCGGCACTGCGGGACAGGCTGCGAGCTGGTCGACCAGCGGCAGCTCGATTGCGTTTAGCGGTGGCGGCGCGCGGATCGATGTCGTCGCGGGAAGCAGCGTGACGAGCACCAACGCTTCGGTGGTCAGCGGCAGCGGCACCGGGCTGACGCTCAACAACGCCGGCAGCATGACGAGCACTGCGGCGGGCGCGATCCAGCTGACGGGTGCAGACGCCCGCATCGTCAACAGCGGCACGATCACCGGCATCACCGCATCGGGCAGCTTCGTCGCAGCGGTCAGCGGCGCGACCAACAGCAGCGTCGAGAATCTGGCGGGCGGCACGATCACCGGGAGCCGCGGCGTGACGCTCGGCAGCGGCTCGACCCTGACCAATGCGGGCACGATCACCGCCACGCATGACAATGCAGTCACGCTGGTCAATGGCGGCACCGTCACCAACCAGGCCGGCGGCGTGCTCAACGCCACCGGGACCGACGGCGCCTGGGGCATCTTGATGACCGGGGCGGCGGGCACCATCGTCAATGCCGGCACGATCAACGCCGGCAGCGGCATCGTCACCACCACCTCGGCCAGCCATAGCGTCACCAACAGCGGCACGATCAATGCCGGCCAATATGGCGTGCAGGCGGGCGGCGGCGGACTGACCCTCGTCAATTCGGGCGACATCGCCGCGGGTGCGATGGCCGGCGTCGCCTTCGCCGTTCAGGGCGGCACGCTGACCAACAGCGGCAGCATCGCCGGCGGCAATGACGCCAACCAGGGCTTCGGCGTTTTCGTGAACGGCGGCAACGCGACGATCACCAACCTTGCCGGCGGCAGTATCACCGGCGGGACCGGCGCGATGGCGCTGGGCGGCGGCGGCCGTATCGATGTCGATCTGCAGGCGGGTTCGACCGTCACGGGGCTGGTCCGCGCGACCGGAAGCGGCGCGCGCAACGTCACCATCGCCGGCACGCTCGACGGGACCTATGACTCCTCGGCCAGCACCGGCGTGAACGCGATCACCCTCACCGCCACCGGATCGATCGGCTCGGCCAGTCTCGGCGCGGGTGACGATGTGTTCGTCAATTACGGCGGCACGATCACCGGTATCATCGATGGCGGGCTGGGCACCGATACGCTGTTCGCCGATTTCGGCGCAGGCAATGCCGGCGCGATCGGGCTCGACCATTTCATCAATTTCGACGCGTTCGGCCTGCTCTCGGGCGACCTGACGCTGACCGGCGCCAGCGCGGCTCCAGACGCCACCATCTATGCCGGCAACGGCACGCCCGCGGGGACGATCACCTTCGACGGCACGACGGGCCTGACCGGCGACATCTATGTCGATGGCGGCACGATCCGTGCTGCGACCGAAGGCGCGTTCGGCACCGGCACGATCCACCTGATCGATCCGACTGCGGTGTTCGGTGCGACCGGCACCTACGCCAACAATATCAGCCTAGAAGTCCAGACTCCCTCGACCGCGGATCCCGCTACGCTTCGGGCCGAGGCCGGCGTGGTCGCCACGCTCACCGGCACAATCAGCCAGGGCAACGCCGCGGGCGTCGATCCGGCGCAGGAACTGGTAATCGCAGGCACCGGCACGATCGTGCTGACCAATGCCGCGAATAGCTGGGCCGGCACGACCACGATCAACGGCGGCGCGACGCTCCAGGGAACTACTGCGTCGATCTCGGGCGCCAGCATCCTCGCCAACGGCACGCTCGCCTATGTCCAGCCGGCATCTGGCAGCGTGGCGCAGGACATCGCCGGGATCGGCACGGTTACCGTGTCCGGACTGGCCGCGGGGCAGACGCTGACCTTCGCCGGCACCACCGCCGCCGCGAACGGCGTCCGCGTGCTCGACGGCTCGACCGTGGTGAACGGCGGCACGCTTTCGGGTGCCAACGGCATTGCGCTGACGCTCGCCAATGGCGGTGCGTTCGTGAATTCGGGCATTGTGCAGAACGCAGTGGTCAATTCCGGGCCTGCCGCGGCCTCGATCATCAACAATAGCATCATCAACGGCGTCGTCGCCAATACCGGCAGCGGCGCGCTGACCTTCATCAACAATGCCGGCGCAACGGTCGGCGGCGCGTCCTACGGCGTCAGCGCGTCGGCGGGCCCGCTCGTGCTGGTCAACGCCGGCGACATCGCCGGGACGACCAGCGGCATTCGCAGCACAAATACCGCCACGATCGACAATTCCGGCCGCATTATCGGCGGCACGCTCACCGGCGGCACCTACACGACCCCCACCAGCCTCGCCGCAATCGAAATGGCGGGCGGGTCGATCAACAACCTGAGCGGCGGCGTGATCGACGGCACGCGCGGCATCGTCTCCAACGGCGCACTGACGCTTGCCAATGCTTCGGGCGCTACGCTCCAGGGCGAGAACGCGCTCGATGCCCACGGTTTTGCCGATATCACCAATGGCGGCACGATCCTCAGCACGGGCGCCGGCTATGCGATCGGGCTGTCCGCGGGCGGCAGCATTGCCAATACGGGCACGATCCAGGGCGGCACCGACGCGCAGGCCGGTTTCGGCATCAACAGCACAGGTGCGCTTAGCTTCGTCAATCGGGCCGGCGGTACGCTCGGTGGTGGGGCGGGGGCGCTGCTCAGCTTCGGTGCGGCGAATATCGATCTCCAGGCGGGATCGACCGCAATTGGCGGCGTACAGATCGTCGGCACCGACGCCAGCATCGTGCGGATCGCAGGCGCCTATTCCGGCACGATGGGGCTGGGCGGCGGCAACGACACGCTGACGCTGGTCTCCGGCCTGTCGCTCGGCGCAGGCACGATCCTGCACGGCGGCGCGGGCACTGACAGGCTCGTCATCGAGGGGGCTGGCAACGGCACGCTCGACATGAATACTGTCTTCGCCTTCGAAACCCGAGTGATGAACGGCACCGGCGTCTGGACGCTGACGGGCATCAACGGCACGGGCGGGGTGCTTGAGATCAATTCGGGGACGATCGTGTCGAGCGGCAATGGCACGATCGGCGCGACCTCTACGGTCTCGCTGGCCAGCGGGGCGTCGCTCCAGTTTCTCGCCAACGAGACGGTCGGTGCGCTGAGCGGCACCGGCAATGTCGCGCTGGGGGCGACCACGCTCGACCTGGTCGGCGGCACTTCGAACTTCGCCGGCGTGCTGTCGGGCACCGGCGGCCTGCGCATCCATAACGGCGCGAGTGTCACTCTGTTGGGCACCAACAACTATACCGGCACCACCCTGATCGCCGACGGCACGCTGGTGCTGGGCGCGTCGAACGTTCTCGCCGACGCGAGCGCGCTGGTCGCAACCAATGCGGCCTCGGTGATCGACCTGCAGGGCAACAGCGAGATCGTCGCGAGCCTCGACCTCACGGGCACGCTCAACGGCACCGGCACGCTGACCGCGGCGACGCAGGTCCTGCGCAGCGCGATGGTCAACGCCAATCTCGGTGGCGGCGCCCTGTACCAGCTGAGCGGCACCTCGACGCTGAACGGAGCCGCTGCGGCGGCCGATGTGCAGGTCCAGGCGGGCACGCTGGTGCTGGGCGCGTCGAACCGCCTGGCCGATACCGCGACCGTACTGGTCGCATCGGGCGCGACGCTCGACCTGGCGGGATATGAGGATACTGTCGGCACAGTCGGGCTGCGCGGTACGCTCGCTGGCACCGGCACGCTGAGCGCCGGCCAATATGAACTTACCGGCGCGACCGTGAACGCCAACCTGGGCGGCGGTACGCTGCTGCAGCTTGGCGGCACCTCGCTGCTGAACGGCAGCGCGGCGGCGAGCCAGGTCCAGGTGCAGGGCGGTGTGCTGCAACTCGGCGCGAGCCAGCGACTTGCCGATACGGCGACGTTGCTGGTGGGTGCCGGCGCAACGCTCGATCTTGGCGGGTCCCAAGAGACCGTCGGCGTCGCCGCGCTCCGTGGCACGCTCGCGGGCACCGGCACGCTGACGGCGGGCCAGTATGAACTCACCGGCGCGACCGTAAGCGCGAACCTTGGCGGTGGTACGCTGCTCCAGCTTGGCGGCACGTCGCTGCTGAACGGCAGCGCTGCAGCGGACCAGGTCCAGGTGCAGGGCGGTGTGCTGCAACTTGGCGCGAGTCAGCGGCTTGCCGATACGGCGACGCTGCGGGTGGATGCCGGCGCAACGCTCGATCTCGGCGGGTTCGAAGAGACCGTCGGCGTCGCCGCGTTCCGCGGTACGCTTGCGGGTGCGGGAACGCTCACCGCGGGCCAGTATCAGCTGACCGGCGCTACCGTGGGTGCCAATCTCGGCACCGGCACGCTGGTCCAGCTGGGTGGCACTTCGACGCTGAACGGGCAGTCCGGCGCGAGCCTCGTATCGATCGAGGAGGGCGTATTGCTGCTCGGCGCCGACCAGCGGCTTTCCGACAGCGCCATCGTCGGCCTCGATACCGGCGCAACCTTCAGCCTTGTCGGGTACAGCGAGACGATCGGCGCGCTGCTCAATGGCGCGAATGGCGGCGGCACGCTGGCGCTCGGCGCAGGGCGCCTCACCGTTGGCGGCGCGAACAGCGACTTCGGCTTTGGCGGCGCGATCACCGGCGGCGGATCGATCGAGAAGCTCGGCAGCGGCCGGATGACGCTTATCGGCGATTTCGCCCACACCGGGCGGATCGATCTCACCGCTGGCTCGCTCGCCTTTGCCGGCAGCAGCATGGGCAGCCTGCGCATCCAGGGCGGCACGCTGATCGGCCAGGGCAGTCTCGCGGGCAATCTCACGGTCAGCTCGGGCACGCTTTCGCCGGGCGGCCTCACCGGCGCAGCGCAGACCTTCGGGTCGTTCTCGGCCGGCAGCCTCACGGTAAGCGGCGGAACGCTGGCGTTCGACGTCGGCGGGCGCAGCACCGGCTTCGCGTCGGACACGATCCGGGTGAGCGGCGCGACGGCGCTCAGCGGCGGGACCGTGCAGATCGCTTCGATCGGCGGCACCAGCGACTATCTGTTCAGTCAGCAATATGTGCTGATCCAGTCGGGCACCCTCACCGGCACCTTCGCCAATGGCTTGAATTTCGCCGATGTCGTCACCGACCCGAACCTAAAGTGGCGCCTTCGCTATGATCTGGTGCCGAACGCCGTAGTGCTTCAGCTCCAGAAGGGCGTCGATTTCGCCGATCTTCCCGGCGGCACGCCCAATCAGCAGAGTGTCGCCAATGCGCTGACCGGCGGCGCCGGCGAGGCTTCGGACGAATGGTCGGCGACGCTCAATTCGCTGGGTTCGCTGTCGCTCGCGGATCGTGCGCGCAGCTTCGATACGCTCAGCGGCGAGGCGCTGGCCGATTTGTCGACTTCGACGATCATGGCCAACAATCTGTTCACCGACCTGCTGCGTCAGCGCATCGGCTCGGGCACCGACGGGCTGACCGGCACGTCCTATGCGCAGAGCACGCTGGCCGGCACGCGCACCGCCGCGACCGATCCGATGCGTGCCAATCTGCTCGCCGCGGCGCAGGATTCGGCCAATGCCGACGGCAATGGCGGTGCAGTCTGGACCCAGGCCTATGGCGGCTATCAGCGGCTCAAGGGCAATATCGGCCAGGCGACGCTGGAGACGACGGTCGCGGGCGTCGCGATGGGTGGCGAGCTCCAGCTCGGCAATCTGGCGATCGGCGTGGCCGGCGGCGCGGCGCAACTCGATGCCGGAGTCGATGCCCGCCTCTCGCGCATGGACGGCACGCTGTACCAGGCCGGCGGCTATCTAAGTTATGACGACGGCTCGGCCTTCGCGAGCATCGCGGGCACCTGGTACAAGGGTGACTTCGATACGCTGCGCGCGATCGCGATCGGCACCAGCACCGGCACGGCGCAGGGCGACGCCGACAGCGACGGCTATTCGATCGGCGCCAGCATCGGCTACCGCGCCGATCTGGGCGGCGGCACCCGCGCTGCTGTGATCGCGAGCGCCACCAAGACCCACGACACGCGCGACGCGTTTGCCGAGCGCGCTTCGGGCGGTGTCGGGCTCGATGTCGCCGCGGCAGACCGCGACCTGTTCACTGCGACCGGAGAGCTCCGCCTCGGCCAGGTGATCCAGACCGGTTCGGGCAGCGCGATGCCCTTCGTCAGCGTCGGCGTCCGCTACAATGACGGCGATCTCGCTTCGCTCGCCGGCATGCGCTTCGCGGGCGCGCCGACGGGACTGGGAGCGTTCACGGTCGAGGGGGCGCGCATGTCGCGCTGGGTCGGCACGCTGGGCGCGGGCATCGATGCCAAGGTTAGCGACAACGTATCGCTTGGCGTCGCGGCGGAATCGGCCTTCGCCGACCGCACCCGCGAAGGCCGCGCCTCGCTGCGGATCAAGATCGGCTTCTGACGAGAATTTGCTCCAGCCGATGCGTGCAGGAGACCAGGAACAGGGAGATTCCGCCTAATTCTGCAAAGCCGACCGTCTCGATACTCCCAAGGCCGACGCATTTGCCCGGGAGGCCGACCTTCGAGTATTGAGACACGCGCCGGTTGGACGCCCGTGCGGTGGAGTCGCAGAGTGCACAGTCAAAATCGCAGACCTGTGGCGCAGATCCCGCATAGCCTTCTCGACACCGCACAGATGCGCGCGGACGAGGCCATGACGCTGTGGCAGGAGAGTGTAGGCACGCTTTACGAAGTGCGAACGCGGGGCAGCGAAAGCGCGAGGTTCCATTTCCGTGCCGAGGCGTTTCACTTCGGCCAGATTGTGCTCACCGCCTATCGCAGCACCCCGCAGACGTTCGATCGGTCCCGCGCGCGGATCGGACGCGACGGCCTCGATCACATCACGCTGCAATTCTGCCTGTCTGGCCGGCACGGCGAACGCGATGGGCCCGCCGGGAGCGAGGCGGGGCCCGGCGATCTGCTGATCGCCGATCTTGCCCAACGCCAGGCCACCGCGACAAGCGCGATCAACAGCCTGAACCTCACCATGCCGCGCCGCCTGCTCGCGCCGTTGCTCGATGCGCCTGACGAACAGAATCTACGCCGTATTGCGGGAAGTTCTCCGCTGGCCGCGCTGTTGCGCAACCACATGATCGGCCTGTTTCAGTCGGCCCGCACGATGAGCAGCGCCGAGGCGGAAGCGGTCGCGGGGCCGACATTGGCGCTCGCCGCGGCAGTGCTCAATTCGGAACGGCCATCGGAAGAAGCTGGCGATATCAATCCGATCCTGACCGTGCAGATCCGCCGTTTCCTCAACGATGCAGCGGCCAGCCCGGACCTGACCGCCGATCAGGTCGCCGCGCGATTCGGCATCTCGCGGCGCAAGCTCTATTATCTGATGGAATCGCATGGCGGGTTCGCTTCCAGCCTGCGCGAACACCGGCTGCAGCTGGCCCATGCCCTGCTTCGCGATCCCGCGCAGCGCGGCAAGCCGATCGCCGAGATCGCCGAAAGCTGCGGCTTCGCCTGGCGCACCAATTTCGCGCGCGCCTTTCGCCACCGCTTCGGCATGACGCCGCAGGAAACGCGCGCGCTGGCCGCCCGGCGACTGCCACTGGGCAAGGACGATCTGTCGGGCCAGACGATGTGGGACTGGATCCGCACGCTGCGCTGACGTCCAACCGGCCATGATCGGCAGCATTCGATACGGATTTTGCACGTCAGGATACATCTACCGTGACGTGTGCCGCTATCGCTTTGCCTGCGGGCTCGCGAGAGCCATGAAGCGCAAGGCCCAGCGTAATGCGCCGGCGGTGGGGACCGCGCGGGCCCGCAGGAAGGGACCAAGAGTAATGTCGGACCATTTCGCGGAACGTTTAAATCTTGGTCTGAAAGCCCTGTCGATGAGCCGGGGGCGGCTGGCGTCCGAGCTTGGGGTCGACAAGTCGCTGGTTGGCCGCTGGGCTTCGGGAAGCGTCCGGCCATCGCCCCATAATCTCGAGCGGCTCACGCATTTCCTGGCGAACAAGCGTCCCGGGCTGACGCTGCTCGACTGGGAACGCGACATGCCCGATTTCGCCAGCCTGTTCGGCGTGGATATCGCGCCGTCGCCGGCGGAATCGATCAGCCTCAGCCTGTCGAGCCAGCTGCTCGACGTGGTGCGCAATTCGGTGGATTCGCAGATCGAAGCCTATGAGGGGTTCTGGCGTACCACCCATGCCTCGGTATTCGAGCCGGGCCGCTTCTGCCAGCAGCACGGCATGATCCGGCGCGAGAACGGCGGTATGCTGCGGTTCGAGCTCGGGGCGGACAATATCCGCTATGGCGGATCGATGTTCCCGGTCGAGGGGCAGGTCTTCGCCATCGGCAGCGACAGCGTGCGGCATGTACCGTCGTTCCTGATCCTCAATGTCGTGCCGATGCCGCGGATCATGCTGCTGGACGGGCTGTTGATCGCGGCGAGCAGCTCCTTGCGCGTTCCCACTGCCTATTCGATCATCTTCGAGCGGATCGGCGACTTGTCCGGAGACCGGATTGCCGACGACGCGCATGTCACCGATCTGATGGCACGTCCGGAATTCCCGGAGGACCAGGGCGCCGTGTCAGAGGTCGTGCGAAGCCATCTGTTGCGCGACTTCGGACCTGAAGCCGAGCGTAACGGCGGCGACCTGATGCTCAGCGCGACGCTGACGCCGCGGTTGGGCCAGATCGTTGCACTGCTGAACCGGCAGAAATAGCTATTTCCCGGGCGGCAATGCGCCGCCGGGCGGCCAGATTCAGGAACGAACCCGGCCGCCGGGGAGCAATCGTCAGAAGACGAACCGGAAGCCCCCGGTGATCGCCGCCGCTTGCCCAATACGCCGTCATAGGCGACGCCGAGGCTCGGGTTGGGCGAAAGCCGCCAACGCGCTTCGACCATGGCGACGCCCGCATTCTCGGACTGGGCCGGCGCCTGGACGCGCGGCAAGCATGATCGGAGGCGTGCAATGGGTCATGGTGTGATCTTTCGTTCCGATTGAGCGCCGCACCCGCTCGGGTCCAAGAACTCAGACGGCAGAAGGCGATACAACCGCGCCGCTAGGCAAGTCGTCGGTCCGATGCATCGGCCGTCGTCAGGCGACGCGCAAAAAGCAACCCGTAGCATTCAGCGGTGGTCTCGCGAGGATTCTCCCGCGTCGCGCGCTGCTATCTTCTCGCGGCGCAATCCCGGTTGAAGCGCCTTAGCTTTGCCCCGCCAAACCGTGGCGAATGCATCGTCCCTAAAAAAGAGGCCCCGCCACATTCGGAAACCTCGAATGCCGACGTCTACTCCCCAGCGGGTCGGCTTCCGAACGAAGCCCCAGAAAAAGGGGAAGACATGAAAACCTGGGATCTACGGCGTCTCCTGATGCTCACCACGGCCGCCGGTGCCGTCGCCTTCGCCTCGACAGCAGCGAATGCCCAGGTGTCCGCCGAAGCGGCGGTGGAGGAAGCCACGCTTCCGGCGGTCGAAGACCAGGCGGAGTCGGGCGAGGGCGAGCCGGACATCGTCATCACCGGATCGCGTATCGATCGCGCCGGCTTCGATGCGCCGACGCCGACCACGGTCATCGGCGGCGACGATCTGCTTCGCGGCGATCGGCCCAGCATCGCGCAGGTGCTCAACGACTTGCCGCAGTTCCGCGCATCGACCACGCCGGTCACCAATTTCTCGGGCACTGCATCGGGATCGTCGCCGGCCGATCTGCGCGGCCTCGGCACCTCGCGCACGCTGACCTTGCTCAACGGGCGGCGCTTCACCGGCGCAGGCGATCTGAACACCGTGCCGCAGGGGCTGATCAGCCGCGTCGAAGTCGTCACCGGCGGCGCATCGGCGGCATGGGGTTCGGGCGCGGTCGGCGGCGTGGTCAACATCCTGCTCGACGACAAGCTCGCTGGCCTGACGATCGGCGCGCAGACCGGCATCTCGTCGCGCGGCGACGCGTATCGCTATGGTTTCGACGGCGCGTTCGGAACGAGCTTCGCGGGCGGCGCCGGCCACTTCATGATCGGCGCGCAATATTTCAACGACGAAGGCGTGCTCGATCGCGACACGCGGCCCAATCTGGGCAGCACCACGCTCTATACCAACCCGGCCGGCTCGGCGCATGCCTTCGTAATCGCGCGCGACGTGAACTATTCGAACGCCAGCGTCGGCGGCCTGATCACCACCGGCGTCCTTGCCGGGCAGACCTTCAACCAGGACGGCACGCTGCGGCCATTCCAATATGGCAGCCCGCGCGGCACCCAGGTGATGGTCGGCGGCGAAGGCACCAGCCTTCGCGACGAGACTGCGCTGTCGGCGCCGCACGAGCGGCTCAATGGTTATGCCCGTGCCAGCTTCACCGTCGGCGACGCGAAATTCTGGGTGGACGGCAGCTATTCGCGGATGTCCGCCGAATATCCCTTCTATGCCGAGAGCAACCGCGACAACATCACCGTATCGCGCGACAATCCGTTCCTGCCCACGGCGATCCGCAATCGGCTGCTCCTGGCCGGGCAGACCAGCTTCCGGATGGGCCGCGTGTTCGAGGATTATGGCTATCGCACCTTCGGCTATACCCGCGAGACAGTCGACGTGGCGGTCGGCGTCGACGGATCCTTCGCCGACGGGAAGTGGCGGTACAGCGCCTATTACGGCCATGGCCAGCTGTCCGACGATCGCGGCTATCTCAACCAGAAGCTGACTGCCAATTTCAACCGCGCGATCGACGTGGTTGCGTCGCCGGCCGGCGGCGCGCCGATCTGCCGCGTCGCGCTGACCGATCCGACGACGGCATGCCGCCCGCTCAACCTGTTCGGCGAAGGCAATGCCGATCCGGCGGCGGTCGCCTACGCCTTCTCGTCGGCGGCGCATGTCCGCAACACCACCAAGCTCGATACCGCAGCGGTCAGCCTGCGCGGCGACCCCTTCTCGCTATGGGCCGGGCCGGTATCGATCGCCGTCGGCGCCGAGGCCCGCTGGGAATCGATCGGGTCGAGGGGGCTCGACCCGCTCTCGGCGGCACAGGCGTTCACCACCTTCAACTTCTCGTCGATCGAGGGCGCGTTCAACGTCAAGGAAGGCTTTGGCGAAATCGCAGTGCCGCTGCTCGACCAGGATTTCAGCAAGCTCGAATTCAGCGCCGCCGGCCGCTACAGCCATTACAGCAATACCGGCAGCGTCGGATCCTGGAAGCTGGGCCTCACCGATCGGATCTATGGCAACCTGCTGTTGCGCGCATCGCGATCGCGCGACATCCGCTCGGGCAGCCTGAGCGAGCTGTTCAACACGCGTTCGACCACCCAGTCGAACATCGCCGATCCGACCACCCAGACCACGTATCAGATCGTGACCTATGGCGGCGGCAACCCCGCGCTCGATCCCGAGATCGGCGAGACGACGACGATCGGCGGATCCTATTCGCCGCCGTTCATTCCCGGGCTGAACCTGTCGGTCGATTATTTCGACATCCGCATCAAGGGCGCGATCGCGACGCTCAGCGGGCAGGACATCGTCACGCGTTGCGCAAACGGCAACACCGCCTTGTGCGGCCAGATCGTGCGCGCGAACGGCGTGATCACCACGGTGTTCGCGACCTTCGTCAACCTGGCCGAGTACAAGACTCACGGCATCGATTTCGAAGCGTCCTATCTGCTGCCGCTGTCTAGCCTGTCGGCGTCGGTGCCCGGCTCGCTGCGCTTCCGCGGACTGGCCACCTATGTGCCCAGTCTGACCACCGACGATGGCGTGTCGAAGATCGAATATGTCGGCGATGTCGGCGAAGCGGTGCCGTTCGGCACGCCAAAGTGGCGCGCCACGGCGAGCCTGACCTACCAGGACGAGGTGTTGAGCGTGGACGCCCGCGCGCGCTATGTCGGCGGGGGCACCTGGAACCACCTGCTCGATATCGAGAACAACGCGATCTCGGCGCGGACCTATATCGATCTCGGCGCGCGCGTGCGGATCGCCAATCTGACGCTCTCCGCCAACGTCAACAATCTGTTCGACATCGATCCGCCGCTCACCACGACCGGCCAGATCCACTATGACCAGATCGGCCGCTATTTCTCGATGGCCGCGAAGATCAGCTTCTGACGAAACGCTGTCGCTCCGGCGCGATCGCGGGCAGGTTCCCGCGCTCGTGCCGGACGGGCACGAGACCGGAGGGAATGTACATGCGCTCACGCCGCCGCGGCCTGTCATATCGGAAATACGGCGCGCTGCTGCTGTTGGCGCTTGCCACGCCGTCCTTCGCCCAGCCGGTATCGACGCCCGATATCGACTCGATCTTCTCGAAGTTCGGCAACCAGACTCCGGGTTGCGCGGTGGCAGTCGATCGGCCGGGGCAGCCGGTGCTGACCCGCGCATATGGCATGGCCGATCTGGAGCATGGCATCCGCAACTCGGCCGACACGGTGTTCGAGGCGGGATCGGTTTCGAAGCAATTCACTGCCGCCGCGATCCTGACGCTGGTCGATGCCGGCAAGCTGACGCTCGAGACCGACGTCCGCACGATCATCCCGGAACTGCCCGATTACGGCGCGACGATCACGGTCGACATGCTGCTCAACCACACCAGCGGGTTGCGCGACTGGGGCGGGGTGGTGGCGCTGGCGGGCTGGCCGCGGACGACGCGCGTGCACAGCCAGGCCGACGTGCTCGCCATCATCGCCCGGCAAAAGGCGCTCAACTACGCGCCCGGGGCCGAATCGAGCTATACCAACAGCGGCTACAACCTAATGACCGAGATCGTCCTGCGGGTCAGCGGAAAGACGCTTGCGCAGTATAGCCAGGAGGTTTTCTTCGCCCCGCTGGGCATGGCGCACAGCCAGTGGCGGGACGATTATCGGCGGATCGTTCCCGGCCGCGCGCAGGCCTATGAGCGGACGGGTGAGCGCTACCAGCAGGAAATGCCGTTCGAGAACGCCTATGGCAATGGCGGGCTGCTTACTACGGTGGGCGACCTGCTGATCTGGAATCGCGCACTGGACAGCGGCAAGCTAGGCGGCTTCGTGACGACGAAACTGTCGGAGCGGAGCACGCTGCGCGATGGCCGCAAGCTCACATATGGCCGCGGGCTGTTCAATTACCGGTTCCAGGGAGTCGAGGAGATCGCGCACGCAGGCTCGACCGCGGGCTATCGCGCGTGGCTGGGCCGCTATCCGGCGAGCCGGCTGTCGGTGGCGCTGCTGTGCAATGCCGCGGATGCCGATACCGGCATGGGCCGAAAGGTCGCCGCGCTGTTCCTGCCCAAGGCGCCGGCGGCCGAGCGGCCGGCAAAGACGTTCGACGGGCTGTTCGTCGATCAGGCTTCCGGCACCCCGCTCGACCTTGCGCGCTATCAGGCGAACGAAAGCCGGATCGTGTCGAAGGACCGGATCGAGGTCACCGGGCGCGACGGGAATATCGCAGTGTTCCTGCGCACTGCGCCGGTCGCGATCGGATCGGTGAAGCTCGACGACTATGCCGGCCGATATGCCAGCGACGAAATCGATGCGACCTATGACATCGCGGTGGGAACCGACGGACTCGTCTGGCGCATCCGCGGCCGGCCAGAAGCGAGCCAGGTGCTGACGCCGGTGTACCGCGACGGCTTCAGGGCAGAGGGCGTCACGGTTCGCTTCGTGCGCGGGGAGTCGGGGCAGGTGACTGCGCTGACGGTCAGTGTCGAGCGCGCGCGCAACGTCCGGTTCGCGCGCCTGCGCTGAATCCAGGTCTCTGAAATCGTTGCGAATGTTCCGCCATTTTTCGGCGGCGCAGCGCGTGCGTGTTGCGCAATCAGGCCCCAGCAGAGGTTATGCAGATTCGGAATGACCCGTTCGACATCGGCATTGGACGGCCTGTGTCGCAGGGGGCAGCATCCTCCTTATGGGGGAAAATCGGCAGTTTTATGACGAGTTCAGCGGCCGGCTGAGATTGTTCGTGGCCGCCAGATCGAGCAACAAGAGCGATGTCGACGATATCGTTCAAGAAACATTCCTGAAATATCATTCGCGCGGGCCCGGGCTGGAGATAAAGTCGTCTATCGGATATCTCTACGGCATTGCGATGAACCTGATGATAGACCGCAGCAGGCGGCGCTCTCCGTTGATGAACTCGATAGATATAGAGGCTGTCCGGGAGGAAAGCCTGTCGGTTGCGCCGTGCCAGGAACATGGCCGCCGCCTCGATGACCTTCAGCGCGCCTATCAGGCCGCGCTCGATGAACTATCCCCCCGTTGCGCGGAGGTGTTTCATCTTCGCCGCCATTGCGAGAAGAGCGCGCCCGATGTCGCCGCGCAGCTCTCGATAACGACGCGGATGGTGCAGAAGCACATGGTCGCCGCGATGGCGCACCTTCAACTTCGGCTGCGGCCGTTCCTGGTCGATGACGAATTCTCCGGGGATTGCGGTGCGGAGTCCAGGCCGCCGGCCAGGTGCCAGATGGCGTCGAGCTCGGCGGCGCATGCATAGCTTGCCGGGTCGTTGCGCAGTGCCTCGAATTCGGCATTCGACAGCGGCGTGTCCGCCGTGATCCGCGCGACGAGCCGCGCGAACGTCTCGGGATCGATCCCTGGACTCGTCATGCGGCAGCAACGCCGTTGTTCAGGCGCGCGCGATGGCGATGCGCAACCGTTCCTCTCTCCATATGCTGACGCCTTTGCATGCGTTGATCCCAGCAAGATGCGCGAGCGCGCCGATTGCGAACCCCGCGTGCGAAATAAATCCGGCAGTTCGCTTCACGGGTTCGGATGCGTCCTCTCTAGTGCCGCCGTCTTCCGCGCGAAAGGATCTGTTCCATGGCTTCCCTCTCCTTCCTCGCCACGATGCTTGCGCTTGGAGCCGGGCCGGCGGCCGACGCCCGCAGCGACCAGCTCGCCAAGGCGGTGCTGGCGAGCGCATCCTATCGCGCCGCGGTCGCGCAGCTCGATCGCGAACATGGCCGGATCGTCGAGGATATCGTCACGCTGACCGAGATCCCGGCGCCGCCTTTCAAGGAGGCCAAGCGTGCCGCCGCGTATCGCGAGATGCTGGCAAAGGCGGGGCTCGGCGATGTCGAGATCGACGAAGAAGGCAACGCGATGGGTCTCTATCGCGGAACGGGGCCGGCGGGCGGTCCGGTCATCGTGCTCGCGGCCCATCTCGATACCGTGTTTCCCGAGGGGACCGAAGTGAAGGTCCGGCGCGAGGGCGATCGTCTCCACGCGCCCGGTATCGGCGACGATACGCGCAGCCTCGCGGTGATCCTCGCTTATGCGCGCGCGATGAAGGCCAATGCCGTCAAGACCGGCACCGACATCCTGTTCGTGGGCAATGTCGGCGAGGAAGGACCCGGCGACCTGCGCGGCGTCCGGTATCTGTTCACCCGCGGCAAGTACAAGGATCGCATCAAGGCATTCGTGTCGATGGACGGCACCGACGCCCAGCGCATCGTCACCGGCGGCGTCGGATCGAAGCGCTATCGCGTCACTTATAAGGGCCCGGGCGGACACAGCTACGGCGCGTTCGGGCTGGTCAATCCGATGGCCGCGATGAGCCGGACGGTGGTCGATCTCTACACGCTCGCCGTGCCGAAACTGCCCAAGACCACCTATGCCGCCAGCGTCACCGGCGGCGGCACTTCGGTCAATTCGATACCCGATGCGGTGTTCATGGAATTCGACATGCGATCGGAGAGCCCGGCCGAACTCGCCAAGGTCGAGAGCCGCTTCAAGCAAATCGTCGCCGCCAGCACCGATGGCGAGAACGCCGCCCGCGATACCCGCGAGGGCAAGGTCTCCGCCGACCTCAAGCTGATCGGTGATCGTCCTGCCGGCAGCACGCCCGCCGCAGCTGATATCGTCCGGATCGCCACCAGCGTGATCCAGGCAAAGGGCATGACGCCGGCTGCATCCTATTCGTCGACCGATTCCAACCTGCCGATGAGCATGGGCATCCCGGCAATCACGATCGGATCGGGGGGCAAGGGTGGCCGCGCGCATTCGCTCGACGAATGGATCGACGTCGAGAAGGGGGCAAGCGTGCAGGGCATGTCGGTCGGTCTCGGCATTTTGCTCGCCGCGGCAGGCGCCAAGTGAGTGCCCGTCTCGCCCGCCGCGCGACGTTGCTGCTCGGTGCCGCGATCGCCGCTGCGCTCCCGCAGGCCGCCAGCCATGCACAGGAAGCGCTGACTACCACGCCGGTGCCGACGACGCCGATCGCGGGCGAGTTCACGCTCGCCGCCGCGGGGGACCTGATCTACCTGCGTCCGATGCTGGCGACACTGGAGGCGCGCAGCCCGGACATGGTGCGCCTGCTGCGCAGCGCCGACGTGACCTTCGGCAATTTCGAGACCACGGTGCTCGATCTCGCGACGACCAGGGCCGTTGCGCAAGCCGAATCTGGCGGCACATGGATGCTCGCCGATCCGCGGGTTCCCGACGACGTCGCCGCCCTCGGCTTCGACATCGTCAGCCATGCCAATAATCATTCGACCGACTGGGGCGTGGAGGGAATGGCGGAAACCGGCCGCCGCCTGACCGACGCGAAGCTGGTCTGGTCGGGCACCGGCGTGAACATGACCGCCGCGCGCGCGCCGCGATATATCGATGTGGCGAAGGGGCGCGTCGCGCTGGTCTCCGCGACTTCCACCTTCACCCCGATGTCGCGGGCGAGCGATGCCGTGGGCGAGGTCGCGGGACGCCCCGGGGTCAACAGCATCCGCACCGTGCGCACGGCATTGGTGACCGCCGACCAGCTCGAAGTGCTGGGCGCGATCGCCGCCAAGTCTCCGCTGCGCACCGATGGCCGCGCTGGCGAGGCAGTGACGCTGTTCGGCAATCGCTTCGCAGCAGGGGACACGGGCGGAAAGTATCTCGATTATCGCTACCGGATGAACGACGGCGACCTTGCCGAGAATATGCGCGCGATTCGCCAGGCGAAGCAGAACGGCAATTTCGTGATCTATTCGGTCCACAATCACGAACCGGGCAACGGCTTCCAGGAGCCCGCCGATTTCGCGATCGAGCTGGCGCGCAAGGCGATCGATGCCGGCGCCGACGCCTATATGGGTCACGGGCCCCACCAGCTGCGCGGGATCGAAATCTACAAGGGCAAGCCGATCTTCTATTCGCTCGGCAACTTCGCGATGATGAACAACTCGCTCGACGCAGTGCCTGCCGACATGTTCGACCAGTTCGGTGTCCGGCCTGACAGCGCGACGGTGCCCGAGCTGTTGCAGGCCCGCAACGCGCGCACGTTCGGCGATCCGGTATTGTATGAATCGGTGATCGCGCTCTCGCGCTATTCGGGCGGGGCGCTGGCGGAGATCAGGCTCTATCCGATCGACCTGGGGGTTGAGGTCAAGGGCGCCGATCGCGGCGTGCCGCGCATGGCCGCGCACGCGCATGGCGCCAGGATCCTCGAGCGGCTGCGGGCATTGTCCGCGCCGCTGGGAACGACGATCCGAATCGAAAACGGCGTCGGCGTGATCCGGCTCGGCGCAGCCGCGAAATAACGCGGAGTCAGGACAGGCGCATCGCGGGCAGCGTGTTCGCGGCCTCCCAGACCTGGTTGACCGACTGGCGGGTGCGATCGGCGGAGCGGTACATGCGGATCTGCATTCGCACGTCCGCGCCGAGATCGCAGAGATGCCCGCTCGCCAGGTCGCGCCGGATCAGGCTCTCGGGCAGCCAGGCGACACCATGCCCTGCGAGCACCATCGCCTTCAGAATTTCGGCAACGGCATTGTCGTTGACGTGGCTGGTGGTCAGCTGGACGTTCGAGACGCGCGCCGCATAGGCGCTCAATCGGCCGAGGAACGAATTCGGGCCATAGGCGAGCAGCGACGTCTCGCCGTCCAGCGCGAACAGCGGCTTGCCGTCCTCGCAACGCGACGCGGCGAGCAGCCGGTCCTCGCCCAGCACGATGAACGGGAAACGCTCGGGGTCGATCGACAGCGGGACTGCGTCGTGATGGAAAGTGAGCAGGAAATCGCTCTTCCCCTCGACCAGCGATTCGATGCAATTGTGCGAATTGTCGGCGAGCACGTCTGTCTTGAGCGGGCCCAGCGACCGCTCGATGTCCTTGAGCCATTCCGGAAACACGCTCAACGCCAGGGTGTGGAGCGCGGCAAAGCTTATCGTCCGGCGCGAGAGCTGCCGCCGCGCCTGCATGTCGGCGCGCGCGTCCTGGAGCATGTTGAGCACTTCCTCGGCGGTCTCGCGGAACAGCCGCCCCTCATGGGTGAGCGAAGTCGGGAAAGTGCTGCGATCGATCAGCGAGGTTCCCAGCCACAGTTCCAGCGCCTGGATGCGGCGGCTGAATGCAGATTGGGTGACGTTGCGCGCGATCGCCGAGCGCGAGAAGCTGCGCGTATCGCACAGGCTGACAAAGTCCTCGAGATGCTTCAGGTCCATCATGGGTCCGCACGGGCAAGAGGGAGCGCTCCGACGCTGTCCCCAACCCTGGTGACATTGTCAAAGATCGCGATGCCGCCGGTTGCGATGCGGTTCGCTTCATGCGCCCGCCCGCGTCTTAGAGTGCGGACGGAGAAGGTGCCGCGAACGGCATGACTGGAGAGGTTTCTCGCAATGCGTAAACGTGTCGATGTGCTCGTGATTGGCGGCGGCATCGCGGGCATTTCGGCGGCGGCGCGCATCGCGCGCCACGCGGAGACCGTCGTCCTCGAGCAGGAATCCGCGCTTGGCTATCATTCGTCCGGACGCAGCGCGACCTTCTACCATTTCGGCATCGGCAATGACTGCGTTCGCGGGCTGACCGCGGCGAGCAGCGATTTCTTCGCCGATCCGCCGGCCGACTATGCCGATGGCCCGCTATGGACCGAAAAGCCCGCGCTTTTCATCGCCGACCAGGCATCGCTTTCCGAGCTCGAGGCGCTGCGTGTCGAGATGGACCGCTTCATCGGCACCGTCACGCGCGTGGGCCCGCAGCGGATGCTGGAGATCGTTCCGGCGCTCAAGACCGGCGAGGGCGGCATCGTTGCCGGATTGCTTGATACCGGCGGGCGCAAGCTCGATGCCGATGCGCTGTTGCAGGCCAATGCCCGCGCATTCCGCAAGGCCGGCGGCACGATCGTGTTCGACGCCCCGGTAAGCGCCGTTGCCCGGGCGGGCGATCGCTGGGAGGTCGATACGCCCGAACAGGGCTATTCCGCGCGCATCGTCGTCAACGCCGCGGGCGCCTGGGCCGATGAACTTGCCGGCATGGCGGGCGTGCGGCGGCTCGGATTGCAGCCATTACGCCGCACAATCATCGGTTTCGCGCCGCCGGCGGGCCTGGACGTGTCCGGATGGCCATTTCTCAAGACAGTCAGCGAGGACGGATTCTACATGTTACCCGACGCCGGCCTTCTCCTCGCCTCGCCGATGGACGTCACCCCGCACGACCCCTGTGATGTTCAGCCCGATGATTACGACATCGCACTTGCGGCATGGCGCGTCGAGGAGGCGACGACGCTCCAGGTCTCGCGGATCAGCACCCGCTGGGCGGGACTGCGCAGCTTCGTAGCGGACAAGGTGCCCGTCGCCGGCTTCGCACCCGACGCGCCGGGATTCTTCTGGCTTGCAGGCCAGGGCGGCTACGGCCTCCAGACATCACCGGCGATGGCGCTTGCCGTCGAGGCACTGATGTTTGACCTGCCTTGGCCGGACCAGCTTTCGCGGCAGGGACTGCGCGCTGAGCATGTTCGCCCCGACCGATTGTATCGTACCGTGCAGGCGACCCCTTCGGATAACTGAGCGGTAGCGATTTGCGGTTCGATCTAAGGACATCCGAACCGGTTTCTTCGAGCGTGTTCGGGGCAGGGTTAGTCGAGGCCGGTCTTGCCCGGTGCCCAATAAGCTTTGCTCAGGATCCTGTTCGATGGGACTCCCAGCTGCTTCAGCGTCTGGCGCACGCGCTGGATGGTTCCGGCCTTGCCGGACAGGACGAATGCACTTCCAGATGCCGCAAGCGGAGCCAGCCTTGCTTCGATTTCCACAAGATGCGCATCGCCTGCCTCTCGCGCGATCAGCGAGAATCCATCGAGCGCGAGCTTCGACATGACGGTGCGGCAGGCATCGACATTGCCGACCTCGAAGCTGCCGACGACCGGGGCCGTGCGATCGCTGTGCACGAGCGCATGGGCGAGACCGATCGACGTCTCGTCCCCGAAGATTGCCAGCGGTCCGTCGACGCGGCTGGTGTCGAGCGATGCCCGCGGACCGAAAATGTCGCATCGGGTGTCGGGAACCGCGTCCCGCAACCAGGCGCTGCCCGGCCCCGTGCCATGGGAATAGCCCAGGATGCAGGCGCGCCCCGTAACCGCGTTCCATGCAATCGGGGTGTAGGTCCGCGCGAGGAAGGCCGAACCCATCGCGACCTGGATTTTCTGACCCGGCGTCCAGACTACGTCCTTAAGCGCCGCGCCTTCCAAGGTGATCAGCCGGAAGCCCTCGGCCAGCGTCTCATTTGCGGTCACTGTCGCACGCTTCATCAACAGGCGGATCAACGCCTGATTCAGGCGGCCAGGCGCCTTGACGACGTTTGGCTCAGGGGTTTCGATCGACAGCATCACCGGATCCGCACCGTGAATTCATTGCCGCGCCCCTCGTCGATCGCGAGCGCTTGTGAGAAGTATCCGTTTGCGGGATCGCGGACATAGGCCTGGTATTCGGGATCGAAGGCGTTCTCGCCGAGCACGATCGCGCCGGGACGGAGATGGGGCCCTATCAGCTTCAGCACCGGCAGATAGAGCGAGAAGGCGCCGTCGATGAGCAGGAGATCGACTGCGCCGCCGACATCGGCGAGCGTCTCGCGCGCATCGCCTTCGCGGACCTCGACGAGATCTGCGAGGCCGGCGGCTTCGAGATGCCCGCGCGCTCGCGCAACTTTGCCTGGTTCGAGTTCGCTGCCGATCAGCGTGCCTCCGCCATTGTCGCGCAACGCCGCGGCCAGGTAGATCGTGGAGATCCCCATCGAAGTGCCGAACTCGACGATCCGCGCCGCCTTGCTCGCGCGCGCCATCGCATAGAGGAACTGTCCATATTCGGGCGAAACCGAGAGGAAGTGATCGGCATAGCCCTGATAGACCGGGCGAAGTCCCGTCTTCTCGTCCGCAAGCAGCTTCGCAGCCCATTGCTGGGCGCCCGCGCCGGACGCCTCGATTTCGGTCATCACCTGCTCGAAATGCGCGTTATCGGCCTCGTGTGCGGCGCGATGCAACGTATCGAGCAGTCCCGCGACGATCTCCGTTTCCAATGTGTTCATTATGCTCGCCCTTTCCGGCTCGACTGATCTCCTGCGAACCGATACGGGCATTCGTAAATGGCGTCATTGCGAAGGCTGGACAGAATGTTATCCGCTTCGGCCAATCACGCGAAAGGCAGGCCGTGCCGATCCTCACCGAACTGAGCGGTGACGAGGATTGGGTCGAGCCCGACGATGTGCCGCGTCCGGTGGTGAGCTACGGCTTCATCGCCGAGGATTTCGGCGGTCTCGAAATCGATCTCCACCGTCATCGCAAGGGTCAGATCGTGCTGGTGCAACGCGGTGCCCTGAGCTGCGAGGTAGAGGGCGGCTTGTGGATCGTCCCGCCCCGCAGCGCAGTCTGGATTCCGGGAAGCGCCCTGCACGCGATCAAGGTGAGCGGTACGCTGGAAGGCTATGGCGCGTTCGTCGATCCGGCGTTCAGCGCCGGCCTGCCGACGCGATGCTGCGCCGTTTCGGTGACGCCGCTGTTGCGCGAGCTCCTCACCCGCGCCGCGCATTTGCCACTTCTCTATGAGGAGAATGGTGTGAACTCGCGCCTGATCGCGGTGCTGCTCGATGAGCTTGGCGCGGCTGAGATCGAGCACCTGCATCTGCCGATGCCGAGCGACGTCCGGCTCCGGCGGATCGTCGAGGAGATGATGGCCATGCCCGCCGATCGCGGCACGATCGATCTTTGGGCGAAGCGTGCCGGCCTAAGCGAACGGACGCTGGCGCGCGTGATCCGCCGCGAGACAGGGATGAGCTTCGGCCGTTGGCGGCAGCAACTCGGCATCATGCTCGCGGTGAAATGGCTCGCCGGCGGGGCGTCGATCCAGCAAGTCGCGGGCGATCTGGGATATGAAAGCGTGCCGAGTTTCGTAACGATGTTCCGCAAGGCGCTGGGAACGTCACCCGGCCGCTACATGGCCGAGCGTCATACCAGCCAGCCTCGATCACTATAGCTTTATCAGGGCCGGGAACGATCAGCCGTCCTCGACGAGCGGCCGAATTGCGGAACCGTGCGAGCAGCGACCATGAAGCGCCGGCCCTCGCCCGCGACCGGCCCCGCACCAATCACAGCGAAGTGCCCGTCATTCAGAAACTTCGCCCCATTTCTTCGAGATACAGGCTTTCAAGCTCGACTGCGGTGATATCGGCCGCGTCGATCATCCGCCGCAATCGGCCTTCGCGCATCAGCCCGATCCGCGTGCCGACTTCGCGTGCGCGGAACAGATCATGCGTGACCATCAGCACCGCCGCGCCGGCGTCGCGCTGGCGGACGACGAGCGCGTGGAACTCGGCCGAGGCCTGCGGATCGAGCCCCGAGGTCGGCTCGTCGAGCAGCAGCGCGCGTGCCTGCTTGGCGATCGCGAGCGCGATCCCGACCTTCTGCCGCATCCCCTTCGAATAGCCCGAAGCGCGACGGTCCATCGCCGTCTCGGCCAGCCCGGCCTGGGCAAGGCATTGGCGCAGATAGATTGGCGAGCGGTCCTCGATGCCCGACAGCGCGGCGAAATAAGCGAGGTTCTCGAGCCCGCTCAGTTCGCCGAACAGCGCGATCTGTTCAGGCACGTAAAGCATTTTGCGCTTGGTGCCGGTGGGATCGCTGCGAACATCGACGCCGTCGACGCGCGCCTCCCCCGAACTCGGTTCGAGGAAGCCGAGGAACAGGTTGATCGTCGTCGTCTTGCCCGCGCCATTGGCGCCGAGCAGGCAGACGATCTCGCCGGGGGCGACGCGAAGGTCGAGCGCGTCGAGCGCGCGGTGGGTTCCGAAATCCTTGGTCAGTGCGACGGCTTCCAGCATGATATTTCCTCAGAGCAGCTTGGCGGCGCCGCGGCGCAGGCGAAGCGCGGCGAGCGTGAGCAACAGGGCAGTGAACAGGAGCAGCGCGGCGAGGTTCGCTGCCAGCGGCGCCGCTGACGACGGCTCGATAAAGGCGAAGCGCGGCAGCCCGGCATCGTAATCCGGGAGCGTCATCAGCCGGCCCTGGTCCATCCAGTCGAAGGCGAGCCGCCGTGCCTTGCCGGCAAAGGCGCGGGCCTGGTCCTGGAAGGCGAGCGCGCGGCTGGCGTCGGTGCCGGCGACGCGATCGAGCGCGTCCTGCGCGATCACGGCGGGCGAGAGGAAGCGAATGCCCTCGGCCAGCGCGCGATGCGCTTCCCACTGCCCGGCCTGCGCGCGGTGGATCGGGCCGAGCCGCGCGTCACGCTGCGCGATCTCGCCGCGGCTGTGCCAGAGCGACGCGGGGTAGAGGTTGCGCGGCTCCCCCGTCGCGGCGGCGCGCGCGGCGGCGGCATTGGCGGCGCGGACTTCGAGCCCGGCGGCGCGGATCGCGTTGGTGTACGCCATGTCCGAGGGCGCCGGCGCCGACAGGTCCGCCGCTGCGGCAATCGCGCCGGGGAGCAGCACCACGATCGCGAGCCAGGCGGTCCCGCTCGCCAGCGCCGCGGTGGTCGAGGCGCGGACGAACAGGTTGATCAGGCTGGTCAGCGCGATCCAGAACCCGCCATAGGCAAGCACCACCGCGGCAAAGCGCAGCAGGTCGCCGGCGTCGCGCGCGCCTGCGAACAGCAGGGCACCCACGGCGACCAGCACAGATCCGGCGAGCAATGAGCCGCCACGGACGATCGCACGCGTGAGGATCAGCCGTGCCGGCGCCACCGGCTGGGCAAGCTGGAACCGCGCGCTGCCATTCTCTACGTCGCGCGACCAGAAGTCGTATGTCGCGGCGATCAGCAGCAAGGGTAGCAGCACGACGATCACGAAGGCGAGGTCGAAGCGGCCGGCGGCAAGCACCGACGGACTTTCGAGCCCGGCCATATGCGCTTCGAAGATGGTGTAAGGATCGAGGAACGGCGCGATGCTGGCCGCAGCCGGATAGCCCTCGGCCTGCCCCGCAGAGACCGCGGCGAGCGGCGCATTGGGCAGCCCGGCGCGGAACGGCAGCGCGGTCGCATAGATCAGCCCGAAATTGGGTTGCTCCCCTTTGGCCACCATCTTGGCGAACGTCTCGCGCCGCTGCGCCATCGTCTCGTCGGCCTCGGCGACGGCCTGGCGCACCGCGGTCTCGCGCGCCTCGGCCCAGCGCGCGCCGGTGAAGGCGGCATAGCCGGCGAGCAGTGCGAACAGGATCAGCGCGATGCGCAGCACCGGGTCGCGCCAGGCACGGACCCATTCGAGTTGCGCGATGGTCATGCGCTTGCCCTCCCCAAGCGGCGTGCGGCCGCGAAGGCCAGCAGGGTTGCAAGGCCCGCCCAGAGTGCAAGTATCGCCAAATCTATCCAGTGGCGGGTAAGCGCGTCCCTCGTCGTCGGCGCGACGGGTGCAAACTTCGCGTCACGCGTGATTGCGGCGGCGTCGGCGAGATAAGGACCTTCGCTGCCGTCCTTGGGGCGATGAATGATCGCGCGGTTAAGTGTCTGGACCAGCCCGTAGCGGAAGCCGTCGGCCTGTTCGAGGAAGCGGCGATGCGCGTGCTGGTCGCTCTGTGCCAGCGCCGCGGACCAGGGCCGGATCGCCTGGAAGGGTGAGAGCAGTGCAAAGCCGCGCTGGATCGCCGCCTGGCGGTCGTAGCCATCATAGAGCACGGCGAATTCGCGGCGATAGATGTCGGTCGACAGCGCCTCGCCGTGGAACAGCGAGACGCCGTTGAAGTCGACCGGCAGATCCTCGATCCGCGTCACGCCATAACGCTTCATCGTATCCTGGCGCAGCCGTTCGAGCCGGGCGTCGCGCGGATCGTGCCCGCTGGGCCCTTCGAGCACTGCCTTGGTCACCGCCGCTTCGAAGGCGGGGCCCGACAGCGTCGGCGCGAGGGCCTCGGCAGCCGAGGGCGCGATCCGCGGCACGAACAGAGTCGCCATTGCCCAGAAGGCAAGCAGCACGACCAGCGCCGTCCGTGCCGAGCCGAAGGCCGCCGACGTGGCGAGCGTCAGCCCGGCGAAGGCGAAGAGATAGAGGCCATAGCCGAGCATCATCCACAGCAGCACGACGAAGTCCGAGCCCCCGCCGCCAGCAAACCAGAGCGATCCCGCCCCGGCAACGCTCGTTACCAGAAGCAATAGCGCGACGGTCCCGCCCAGCCCGGCCAGCCGCCCCGCCATCAGCGCGGTGGGCGCGACGCCGGCGGCGAGTTCCTGGCGCAGCAGCCCGCGCGCCCGCTCGCCCGAAAAGGCGGCGAAGCCGGAGAGGATGACGAGCAACGGCGCCAGCACCTGGAGCATCGTCGCCGGGCTCAGCCCGCCGAAGCGATCGAGCGCGGTGCCGCCGTCGATCGCTCGGTTGCGCGCCGGATTGTTGGCGTGCGCCTCGAGCTTGAGCGAGGTGCCGAGCTGGGGCAGCAGCCCCGGATCGATCGTCGCGAGCGGCGATACCGGCTTGAACAGGTAACGGCCGAAATGCGCCGCGCTGTGCGGATTGGCCGGGCCCTGTGCGCTCCAAACCCGGGCTTCCTCGGCCTGGGCGAGGCGGCGTTCGCCCTCGTGCACGCTATGGAGCGCGGCGGCAGCGATCGCCGCGGCGCAGAGCGCGAGCAGCAAAGCCGCAGCCAGCACCGCCAGCCGGCGGTCGCGCACGAGCAGCCGCCATTGCTGGCCTGCGATGACAGGCAGGAGCCCGGCCATCAATAGTTCGCCCGCAAGGTCAGCAGGAAGCTGCGCGGTTCGCCGTAGAAGTTGTACGTGTTGATCGATCCGACGCGCTGATAATAGACCTTGTCGAACACGTTGTTCGCGCTGACGAACGCCCGGACATTCGGACTGAAGCGCCAGCCGAGCTGCGCACCGGCAATTGCGAACGGTGCCTGCTCGCGGACGCCAGCCACGCCGCCGGCAACGACCCCGCTCTGCCCGTTGACGCTGACCGAGGCGAATGCGCCGCCCAGAACCGCCGGCTCATAGCGGGCATAGAATTTATACTGATGCCGTGGTGTGTTGAGGTCGAAAACCGCCCCGGTCTGCGCCGCGGTGCCGACCGCATATTCGGTCTTCACATTGGTGTAGCTCGCAACGAGGTCCAGCCCCGCGATCGGCCTGCCGGTCACTTCGACCTCGAACCCTTCGATCTCGACCACGCCCGCCTGGACGAAGAAGCCGGGATTGGCGGTATCCTGGAGCGCGCGGTTCTTGTCCTTGCTGCGGAACGCCGCGGCGCTGGCGTTGAGCGCGCCGCCGAGGAAGCGGCCCTTGAGGCCGGCTTCGTATTGATTGCCCAGGCGCGGATCGAGGACGGTGCCGTCGGCGCGCAACGCGGTCTGCGGATTGAAGATATCCGAATAGCTGCCGTAGAGCGTGACGTTCTCGGCCAAATGCAGCACCGCGCCGATGCTCGGGGTGACTTGCCCGCGCGCGCGGGCGCCCTCGACGAAATCGGTGACCGGCGAGGGCGCGATGCCCCGCGTCTTGTTGGTATAGTCGCTGATCCGTCCGCCCGCGACGATGGTCAGCCCGTCAAAGGGCCGCAGCCGGAGCTGGGCGTGGAAGCCGCTCTGCTGCAGGTCGGTCTCGCTGCCCGAGGTGTAGACCGCCGGCGCAAGCGGAATCGCATCGGGGTTTAGGATCGAATAGCGGCCCACCGATGTCTGGCTGCGCGAGAGGAACGAGGTGGTCCGCTTGTCCCAGCTATAACCGACCGCCAGTTCGTGCTCGCGTCCGAACAGCGTGAAGGGGCCGGTGGCATAGGCATCGACCGCGGTCTTGCCGTTCACGCCTTTGCTGCGGCGGTTCACATAGTCGGCGGTAAGCGTATCGGGATCGACGCCGGTGCCCGGCCGGATGAACGCATCTTCCCAGGCGCGCGGGATGTCGCGGTGCAGCGCGCGCACGACCAGCGACCAGTCGCCGATCTGCTGCTTCACTTCGCCAGCATATTCGGTCGTGGTCTCGGTGAACAGATTGCTGCTGGGCAAATGCTGGAAATCGCGCGGCAAGTTCAGGAACTGGTCGGTCAGCGGATGCCGGGTGCCGTTCGCGCGCAGACCATAGGCCGGCTGGCCGTTCATCGGCGTATCTGCCTTGGTATCCTGATAGCTGAGCGACGCGCCGATCGTCGTCGTCGGGGTCACATCGAAGTCGAGCGCGGTATAGGCCGTGAGCTTGCGGGTGTGCGACTTGGCCTGAAAGAAATCGCGGTCGTGCAGCGCACCGACCGCGCGCAGCCGCAGCCGCCCGGCGGCGTCCACCGGCCCGCCAATGTCGAATTCGCCGCGAACATTGTTCCACGACCCCGCCGAGAACGCGGTCGAGGCTGCGAACTCGTCCTGCCCGCGCTTGCGGATCAGGTTGATCGTGCCGCCCGGCGATCCCGAACCGCGGAATAGGCCAGTCGGGCCGCGTTGGACCTCGAGCCGCTCGTAGATCACCAGATCGAACTCGGGTACGCCCGACGAGAAGGTCGAAGGCACCCCGTCATAGGCATAATCGAGCACGAAGCCGCGCGCGCGGTAATCGGGGTTGGTGCCGTCGAACGGCATCACGGTGACGCCGGTGACTTGCTGGAGCGCTTCGCCGATGGTGAAAAGGTTACGGTCCTCGATCTGCTGGCGCGTGACCACGCTGATGGACTGCGGGATCTCGATCAGCGCGGCCGGGCTCTTCCCCCCGACCGTAGCCTTTTCCGGCGCATAGCTGTCATCTTCGCGAACGCCCGTGACGACGATGTCCGAACGGCGCGAAGGCTCGTCGACGGACGTCTGCGCCGCGGCAGGCATGACGATCAGAGGCAGGCCCAGCAACAGGCCCACCCGCTTTGACGCTTGGTACAAAAATAGCCCCCTCGAATCGTGTTACGGTATATCATCCCGAATATGCGGGCGATTCCCAACGTGCAAGGACTTTGCGCGCTTGCTCCCAGTGATGCGACGATGGCCGTAGGGCATATCCCGACGCGGTTTCGTCGCTCACCGAGTTCCGAAAAAGGCCATCAGGCTGCTGCGCGCCGGCATCACCGCCGGGGCCTAAGGCTTCGCGCTGCCGTCGCGCCTATGAAAAGGCTGAAGCGTGCCAAGCGATCGTTTAGGAAATCGCGAAGGCGGCTCGGACACTCCACGGAATGAGCAAAGCGGCGGTGATGATGCTTGGAAGCAGCGCGGCTGGCACGATCCAATCGAACAAGCCTCCAGACCATGAAGACTGCCCCGCGCTGGCCGCCAGAAACGCGATACCCTTCAACAGGAAGGTTAGCGGTGGCCCCGCCAGCCAGGAGGCAGTGACAGTTACCGCAATGGCGCCGGGGTGTCGCCAGTACAGGAGCAGGATCGCAAGAAGGACGGCTCCGACGCCACGGACGAGCCATATGCTCCAGAAGAACCGCTCGGTCAGCAGGGCTGCGGGTGATCCGCCGATCTGCCATTCCCGGAGGCTCCACTCGAAATACACGCAAGCCGGGACGAACAGAGCCAATGTCACCACGACCATGATCGCGGGAACGGGCAACATCATCAGCCGGCGAAGCGGGTTCTCCATCCTGCGATCATGCTTGACTCAGCCAATGTCCGCCAGTGGGGCGTTAGCGGTTGTTCGTGCAATCCCGCTCGGGAGCAGCGGCTTTAGCTTCCGACTGTGTTTTCCGTACTTCTGCAGTACGAAATCCGGAATTGCGCTAAATATTGGAAATATGGCGCACCCGACAGGATTCGAACCTGTGGCCTCTGCCTTCGGAGCGCGTGCGAGATCTATTTCCGATCTTACGCTATGGTGTCCAATTCTACGATAAGGCACTACAAACTCGGAACTATTTGATCCGCTTCTTACGATGTATTACGATGGTCAACGCCAGCATTTCCGATTTTCTGGTGAGAATGTGGTGAGAATCCCGGGAGGGTAACCAGCGGTGAATTTGGCGCCGCACCGGCTTTCCGGCACCTCGTTCACCTGATCGGCTGGCACGAGCGCGGAGGATGCGTGATGGCCAAACTGACCAAGACCGTCGTCGATGCGGCGCAGCCGGGCGAGAAGCAGTTCATCATCTGGTGTGGCGATCTCAAGGGTTTTGGCGTCTGCGTGCTGCCGAGTGGCACACGCACGTATGTCGTCGATTACCGCACCAGCGAAGATGTCCGCCGCCGGATGACGATCGGCCGCCACGGTAAGATTACGACCGAGGAAGCCCGCAAGCTCGCAATCGGGATCTTGGGTGAAGCGGTGCGCGGCGGGGATCCCGCCGGCGAGCGCGCCACGCGCCGCAAGTCGATGACGGTGAGCGAGCTTTGCAAACAGTATGTCGCGGCGATGGAGAAGGGGCTGATCCTGGGTAAAGGCGGCAGACCCAAGAAGGCGAGCACGATCTACACGGACACCGGACGGATCAATGCGCACATCGTTCCCTTGCTGGGGACGAAGCGCGTGATCGATCTCAAGGCGGCGGATATCAAGCGGTTCCTCAAAGATGTCGCGGCCGGCAAGACCGCGAAGACCAAGCGGACCGCCAAGCATCGCGGCAAGTCGATCGTGCGCGGCGGCAATGGTACTGCGACCAGGACGACCGGGCTCCTGGGCGGCATTCTGACCTACGCGTTCGACGAGGGGATCATTGAGCGCAGTCCCGCGCTGGGTGTGAAAAAGCCTGCCGGAAAGAAGAAGAAGCGGCGGCTTTCGCCAGAGGAGTTCGCGATCCTCGGTGCGACGCTGCGCCAGGCGCAGGCCGAGGGCGAGTGCCAGCAGTTGCTCGACGCGGTCTGGATCACCGTCCTCAGCGGCTGCCGCCGCGGCGAAGTCATCAACCTCAAATGGTCGGAGGTCGATGTTGCGGGCTGTGAGCTTCGTCTCGACGATAGCAAGGAAGGCGAATCGGTTCGGCCCGCGGGGGCGCGCCTGCTCGAGAGGCTTCGCCAGATCGCCAGGGTCGAGGGTTGCGAGACGGTACTGGTGCCCGCGCGCGCCGGCGAGGTCTTCGGCGGACTGCCGAATGGATGGCTTCGTCTGGCGAAGCGGGCTGGCTTCACCGACGTCACCCTTCACACGCTGCGACACAGCTTCGCGTCGGTCGCAGCGGATCTGGGATACTCCGAGCCGACGATCGGCTCGATGCTCGGTCACAGCTCCAGCTCGATCACGGGCCGCTACATTCATCAGCTGGATGCGGTGCTCATTGCCGCCGCGGACAGGGTTGCGAACGCCGTGTTCGAGATGATGTGCGCACCTGTGAAGAAGCCGGAAGAAGCGAGCAACTTCAACCAGCCCGCACAGGCGATGGCGGCATAAGCAGGGGCGATCCGGCCGCGCCCTGTTGCGGCTGGCTTGCGTCGGTTGCATCTTGTCCATGTTGAGCCCCTCGGAGGGTTCGATGGAACTATGGGGGCAAGCAGATGGGCAAGAGGAACTCGGGACTCGTGGGCACGCACGAGGACTATTTTGCCGACATGCTTGATGAGAACACGGGCTCGAACCCGTCGATCGTTCGGGCGTGCGCGTCGGCCGAGGATGCCGCCACCAGCTACTTCCAAAACGTCTTCGAAAATTCAAATGCTCGGATCCGAACCGCGATTGTCGCTGTCTGGCCGGTTGCGTGCGGACGCGACAAGCAACTGGTATTCGACGCCTCAGCTGCGATGACGCCCAGCGAGGCAGCGGACGCGGATCCTGGAGAGTTCGACGTCTCGCTCAATGTGAGCCAGCGGCGCTGATTGAACTGGGTGGCGCGGACGCTGGACCCACCGCGACCTTGTCGGCAAGGAGGGACGATGTCCTACATTGATGAACTGCTCGAGAGCGGTGGCAACTTCATAGTCCAGCGAACCGAGGGCGGCGCCTCGTTCAGCCCCGCGAGTGCGAAAGAAAGTGACCTGGAATCCTTTCAATCCGTCGTCGGCAGGCTTCGCCAGCGGGATGGCGATGGCTTCCGCATTTTGCGGGAGCATGAGACTTCGGATCATGCGGACGACTTCGTCGACCTGGTCCTGGTGACGATCGGAGCTCCAGAGCCGCTGCGCCCGTAATCGTGCGGTTCGTCGTTACGTGGCGTTTACGCGGGATTGCAGCTTGGCGATCGTCTCGATGACATCCTCAAAGCGGGGCGCGGCCCCGAAGATCATACCCGACATCGCGGCATAATCGCGGCGCAGGTCGTCGTACATGTCTCTCTCCGGCACCAGTGCGAAGGTCGGAGGCTTGGCGGACGCCAGATCGAATGCAGGACGGTTGAAGAACATCCGCGCATGGGCAACGCAGTCGGCACCAAGAGCGGGATTGGCGAGCGCCTGCCTGCCGGTATCCGACAGCATCAACTGATGCAGATCGTAATAGTGTCGCGAGATGCGGTGGCCGCCGCCCTTGAGGACGCCCTTGCTTTCGAACCAGTGCCTGAGGCCGTGGAGGATCACGACCTTGTCCCAGAAGGTGCGATCCGCGTCGACGATGGTGACGTTGGCGACGTCGAGGTCCGTGTCCGGCACGTCCTCGGCGACATAGGGAGCAATGGTGCGTACCGAATTGGGGTCGAGTGCCGATTTCGCGCCGGACTCGATCCGCACGCGCTTGTCGATGTACGCGTCGCCCCCGGTGGCGGTCGGATAGTAGACCAGCAGGGTCTGGCTGTCTTCGGCGTCGGGCTCGATGCGGAGCCGCCCACCTTCGATCCCGTTTCGCTCCAAAGCGGCCGCGGCGATCTGCGATATCTGCTCGAGCAACGGCCCGTTGATGTGCGCCTCGCAAGCGGCCCGTATCGCGTCGAGCGCTGCCTGACGCTTCTTGCCGGACATCGCCTCCAGTTGCTCGACCGAGTAGCCTTCCCCGAGATCGTTGCGGAAGACCGTCACGTCTATGTCCTCGGAAAATCGGCGTATCAAGCCGAAGCCCTTGGAGAGCGAGGTGCCGCCCTTGAACAGCAGGCGCGGGCCCGGCGGCAGCCCGTTGAAGAGGGCGTCGAGCGTCCAGCAGACCCAGAAATCCTTCTCGACATTCTGGGGCGTCGTGCCGAGACGCTGTGCGGTCGTGGTGAACAGGCCTGCCCGGGTTTCGTCGTCAGAGGCGAGGATGATGTCGTAGTTCGGGTTCATGCCGGATCCTCGGCAAGCATCGGGCGCAGCAGGTCCTGCATCCAGGCAGGCAAAGTCGCGATGCCATCGGCGAGGTCCGCGCGTAGGAGGGCGGCATCCTGCCCTGTGCGCAGCATCGCGTCGATACGTGCGCGCAGGTTGGCGCGGTCATCGGCATCGCCGAGCGTGTCGCGGAGCCAGTGGAGCGCCTGGACGAGACGCATCGCCGGCCGGCCAGCCCAATATAGCTTGCTTGCCGCGGTCGGCTTGAAAGTGATTGTCATCTTGCCGAGCTCGATCGCCTTCAGCCTCGCATCGGTGTGAACGACGATTCTGGAGGGCACAGCGTTTGTAAGGCCGAGGTCGTTTGCGGCTGTCATGCCGTCAACAAGCACGCGGATCTGGTCGCGCCGGGCGACGGCGTCGATCACCTGGCGGGGGTCGGCGGGGTTGGGCTTTTTCGTCAGGGCGTTATGGGTCGGCTTGTCATAAAGACCGCGATCGATCCGGCGGAGCTGGTCGTCCGTGACGAGACGCTGCAATGCCTTGTCGACTGCGTCGCGGGAGCCAAGATCCAGAAAGTCGGCCGGCGTCCAGACTGCGCCGCGCGCGGCAGCCGCGATACGGTCCCTGATCTGGGCGGGTAGGGAAGGTAGATCAGCCATGTCCGAAAAATGCCTACAAATTTCGGACAAAGCAAGTGCGGGGAGGAATGCAGCGCATAGAGCGAGGACCGATACTGCCATCAATAGCGGATATTGACATCCAGTTCAATTTGTTGAAGCAAAGACAAAGCTTCACAAAGCCGCCGCCTTGAGAAGTTGTGCGGACGCGTGGTTTTAGTCGAACCGGGCATGTGGTGTGTAGGGCCACCCTTGCTAACGATGGCGGTTGCCATGGCAAGGCTGATGCTTGCGGAAGCATTTGAAACAATAGTGCAAAGTGCTGCTGCTTTACCCGATCTCTTCGATGCGCTTTCCGAAAGCAGCGAAGCCATGGGCTTCCGGTATTTCGCCCTGACGCATCACGTGGACTTCGCAATCGCTCCCGACGTCGGGATTCGCCTCCACAATTATCCGGGCAGCTGGGAAGAATGGTTCGACGAAAGGGCACTTGGCCGTTTCGATCCGATCCATCGGGCAAGTCATGTCGCCAATATGGGCTTCACCTGGTCCAGTGTGCCCCAGATGATCCAGCTCACGCACGGCGACCAGGAAGTCTTGCGCCAGGCTCGACGCTTCGGGATCGGCGACGGCTTCACCGTTCCTGCTCATGTGCCCGGCGAGTATAACGGCTCCTGCTCCTTCGCGGTCGCCGACGACGCACGACTTCCTCAGGAGCACCGGCTGGTCGCACAATTAGTAGGCGGCCTCGCCTTCGAAGCCGCCAGACGCATCGCCCAGCCGCGCCGTTCACCGCAGCCGACGATGCCGATGACCGATCGCCAGCGTGATTGCGTGCTCTGGGCCGCCCGCGGCAAGACCGACTGGGAGATCTCGCGCATCCTCGGCGTCAGCCATGAGACCGTCATCCAACATCTCAAGCACGCCCGTGAGCGATACGGTGTGCAGAAACGCGCGCACCTCGCGGTGATGGCGTTGTTCGACGGCAGCATCTGCTTCTCGGACATCTTCATCCACTAGCCGCCCCGCCACTACCCCCGTAGGCGATCATCGCCCGTCCGCCGGCCCAGCGGGTGCCGAGCAATTGGCTGGCGCCATATTCCTGATAATCCCCGTCAGCGGTTCCGATCCGGAAACCCGTTTCCGCTCCGGTGAAGTCGAGACGCGGGATGACGTTCACGACCCCTGCCACTGCGTCGGAGCCGTAGATGGCAGAGGCGCCGTCGGGGACGACCTCGATGCGCGCGATTGCGGCCAGCGGGATCATCGAGACATCGGCGAACACCCCGGTCACGCCACCGAGCGCAGGCCGGTCGCCATTGAGCAGCACGAGGGTGGAACCGGTGCCGAGACCCCGCAAATTTACGCCCGAGCCGCGCGCGGTGTTGAGGCTCGCCGATTGACTGAGCGTACCGCCCGGTGCCGCCTCGTTTGGACCGCCACCGAAATTCTGCGGGATCGACTGAACCAGTTGCTGGACCGTAGCGTAGCCGCTTTGATCGATGGCCTTTCGATCGATCGTGATCACTGCCGATCCGACCGGACCACGGCCGCGAATGCGGGTGCCCGTGACAATGATGTCGCCGCCCTCCGCATCCTGGTCCGGCGCGTCGGAGCGCCGGATAACCAGCGTGCTGCCGACCATGACGGCGCGAAGGCCGGTCCCGCCCAGCAAGGCAGCAAGCGCCGCGTCAACGGAATAGTGGCCCCGGAGCGCAGGCGCCCGGCGACCGCGGACAAGATCGTCGGCGACAATGATCTGCGTGCCGGACCTGAGCGCGACCTGGGTTATCGCAGTGCCAAGATCCTGCGCGACGATGTCATAGTCGCGCGTGCCGTCCTGCTGCGCTTGCGCGGCCGGCGTGGCAAGCATCGCCGCGCTGCAAAGAAGTACGACCCCAATTTTCTTTCGCATCATGTCCCTCCCGGACCCGCGTATTCGGCGCGGACATCAGGGCAGGACGAGATGGAGCGGACTTACCCCCCCACCCGGTGCAAAATAAATTTGCGGCTAGGGTCGCGCGAGGATCAGCTTGCCGCTCGGGTCACGCGCAACCCGAAGCTTCAGCGCAGCTGCGAGGCTCGCCGCGAGTTCGTCGGCCGGCAGGGGACGGAAAGCGCCGGTGACCTTGATCGCGCCGAGTGACGGATCGCCAAGCGCGATGCCGGGCCGGCTGTAGCGATTGGTTTCTTCAAGCACTGCCGACAAGGGCGCGCCGTGGAACACCAGCATCCCCGACACCCACTGCTCGCTGCCCTTCCCGGCAGGCTCCACCTGGGAGCGCGGGTCACCGTTTGCGGCGAAGTGCACCGACTGTCCGGGCTGGAGCCGCAACTCCACCGGCGCGCCCGCCTGCCGCCGCACCTCCAACCCGCCGTGCAGGGACACGATACCGAGGCCGGCCGGTGCCGCCTCGACGTCGAAGCCCGCGTCGTGCGTGGAGACGACCTTGCCCCCGGCCTCGACCAGAAAGGGGCGAACCGGATCGGACCGGGCCTCGAAGCGCGCGCGCCCGCGTTCCAGCCTTACCTTGCGAACCTTGTCGTCGAAATCGACCTCGACGCGCGTATCGGTGTCGAGCGTCACCGAAGAGCCATCGGGCAATTTCACGGTGCGGATCTCGCCGACCGCGGTCGCATGCGCCTCGGCGACGAACGAGAGGCTCGGATTGCGCCCCGGCTGGAGCGTTACGAAGAGAGCGAGGATGACCATCGCGGCGGCGGCAAGGGCAAGACGCGGCGCGGTGACCCAGGCGCGCGACCGCGGCTGCGCCTTCAGTCCGCGCGCACGCCCGACCGCGGTTGCGCCGAGCCCTTCCGCCAGTGCCCAGGTGCGCTCGAGCGCGGCATATTCGGCGGCGTTTCGCTGGTCGGCGTTGCGCCACCGCTCGAATTCGGCGCGCGATTCTTCGGCATGCGGACCATGCATGCGGCCCCACCAGCGCGTGGCTTCCTCGCGGGTGCCGTCGCCGTCCGGCATCAGGCATCCTGCTCCATCAGGCGCGTCAGCTGCCCGATCGTCTTGGACATGATCTTCTCGACGCGTTTCATGCTCAGCCCGGTCTGCTCCGCGATCTCGAGATAGGTCATGCCATCAAGACGATGGGCGAGAAAGATGTCCCTCGACCGGGGTTTCAGGCGAAGCATGGCCGCTTCGAGGCGCCGCAGACTATCGCGGGCCTCCAGCCGGCCAAGCTCATCAATGTCCGAAATGGCATGTTCCACGCCGGCGTCGGGCGCCATGTACCGCTGTTCGGCGGACCGTGCCCGGTCCCTGAGCAGATTGCGGCCGATCTGGCGAAGATAGCTCGCCGGCCGGGCGATCGTAGCGCCCCCTTCGGTGGGGACGATGCGTAGAAAGGCCTCTTGCACGAGGTCCTCGGCCTCGTGCGCGGCCGAACGGTTGCGCGCAAAGAAGCGCACCAGCGACGAGCGTTCGTCGCGATACAGCTGATCGATGTCGACCGAATCCGGCCCGGAGGCGCCGAGCGCGGTGAACGGGCACGCCGCCGGCCCTTTCATCGTTCGCACCGGGCGTTACCCGTCGCCTTTGCCGCGCCTGCCATGATCCGTCTCCTGATCGAGACGGCTCCGGCACGAAGCCGGGTGTTGAGAACACGTAGGGTTTACATGCGCCGACGCCTTTAGCTGCGAAGCCTGGACATGCGCGTCGGCCACCCGGCGGTCGGCCAGTGAAGAGGGCACCCTACGAGGTTCTCACGCCTCGGTGCCGAATGTTCACGGCACGGGCAAAGGTTAAGCCGCCAAGACCTTTCATGGCAAGCATCCACCCATGGGTTCACGCCAATATGGTTCGATTCCATCGCGCCCAAGCCTCGCCGTCGGGGATGCCCGATCGCGACACATCGGCAAAATGCGATGCATCTTGCGCGCGCGTTTTCCATCGGCTATTTCCGATGCATGGATCAGGACAGCGCCACCGAGATGCTCGCCGCCCTCGCGCACCCGACGCGCCTGTCGACCTTCCGTCTGCTCGTCCGGCACGAGCCGGAAGGCCTTTCCACAGGCGCGCTCGCCGAGACGCTGGAGCTGTCGCAGAGCACCTTCTCGACGCATCTTGCCGTGCTCGCCAAGGCTCGTCTGGTCCAGTCGGACAAAAAGGGCCGCCATTTCATCCAGCGCGCCCGCATCGAGGCACTAGGCGAGCTGATGACCTTCCTCGCCAAGGATTGCTGCCAGGGCCGCGCGGAACTTTGCGAGCCGCTGGTCGCCGAACTCACCGCCTGCTGCTGAGGACCGAAATGACAGTCGATGTGATCATCTATCACAATCCCGATTGCGGCACTTCCCGCAACGCGCTGGCGATGATCCGCAATGCCGGGATCGAGCCGCATGTCGTCGAGTATCTTAAGACCCCGCCATCACGTCCGATGCTCGTGTGGCTGATCGAGCGTATGGGGCTGACGCCGCGCGCGTTGTTGCGCGAGAAGGGCACGCCCTTCGCCGAGCTCGGCCTTGGAGATCCGTCGCTGAGCGACGACCAGCTCATCGATGCGATGATGGACCACCCGATCCTGATCAATCGGCCTATCGTCGTCTCGCCGCTGGGCGTGAAGCTGTGCCGACCGTCCGAGGCGGTGCTGGAGTTGCTCGACGCGCCACAGCGCGCGACTTTCATCAAGGAGGACGGGCAGGTGGTGGAATCATCGCCGCAATGAGCATCTCGATCCGTCCCGTCGCGCCTGAAGACGCAACCGCGATCGCCGACATCTACGCCCATCATGTGCTGTACGGCACCGCGACCTATGAGACGGTGCCGCCGTCGGCCGCGGCCACACGAGAGAAGATCGAGCATATCACGGCGAAGGGCTGGCCGTTCCTCGTCGCCTGCGAGGGGGAGACGGTTCTCGGCTATTGCTACGCGACCCAGTTTAGGGACCGGCCAGCCTATGCCTGGTCGTGCGAAGACAGCATCTATGTCTCGGTCGACCATGCGCGGCGGGGGATCGGCCGCGCGCTTCTGGCGTCCCTGCTGACGGCAGCGACGGAACAGGGCTTCCGGCAGATGGCCGCCGTGATCGGGGGCGCCGAGCCGGCCTCGATCGCGCTCCATGCGGCGCTGGGCTTCGCGCATGCGGGACGGCTTCCCGCGATGGGCTGGAAGGCGGGCCGCTGGCTGGACAGCGTCTATATGCAGATCGCTCTGGGGGACGGCTCTTCCACCAGTCCGGCAGTACAATGAGCACCGCCGCGAAGGCCCCGATGGCCACTTTCGAGCGCTATCTCAGCCTCTGGGTCGCGCTTTGCATCGTCGTCGGGATCGCGCTCGGCTACGCCGTGCCCGGTCTTTTCGCGACGATCGCCGCGGCGGAGGTGGCGAAGGTCAATCTGGTCGTTGCGGTGCTGATCTGGCTGATGATCATCCCGATGCTGCTCAAGATCGACCTGACTGCGCTTGGGTCGGTCCGGCGGCACTGGAAGGGAGTCGGCGTCACGCTGTTCATCAATTGGGCGGTCAAACCCTTCTCGATGGCGCTGCTGGGCACCTTCTTCCTCGGTTTCCTGTTCCGGCCATTCCTGC